>NZ_JAVRIF010000003.1:0-549527 GCF_031846185.1 Thalassotalea castellviae | reverse complement strand
CTAGCAAAGCTAATGTGGCGGACGCGGCAGGAGTCGAACCTGCGACCGCCTGGTTCGTAGCCAGGTACTCTATCCAGCTGAGCTACGCGTCCGCGGTAACATTTCTTTTATATCCGAGTTCAGGATAGTATTTATTTTATCAGCTTTAATACTAGCTGTACTACTTATTTTTAACCACTTTACTAAAAAGTAAAAGTGGCGGACGCGGCAGGAGTCGAACCTGCGACCGCCTGGTTCGTAGCCAGGTACTCTATCCAGCTGAGCTACGCGTCCGCAATATACTATGTTTTACATCTGAGATAAAAGATGACGAACTATGTTCGTAGCTGCTAGCACAAGTTAAGTCTATCCAACTAATCTACATGTCCGCAATATACTATGTTTTACATCTGAGGTAAAAGATGACGAACTATGTTCGTAGCTGCTAGCACAAGATAAGTCTATCCAACTAATCTACATGCTCGCAATATACTATGTTTTACATCTGAGATAAAAGATGACGAACTATGTTCGTATTAATCTATTTAACATCTAGATAAAAGATGGCGGTGAGCGAGAGATTCGAACTCTCGATCGGGTTTAACGCCGATACTCCCTTAGCAGGGGAGCGCCTTCAGCCACTCGGCCAGCTCACCAGTGGGTGCGAATATTAATGGATCTTAAAAATAAGTCAAACGATTTTTTAGCTTTTATTTTTGTTTGCTGAGAAATCAGCCAACCAGACTATAAATCAGGCATTTTTTGCTATTTTCATCACCATAATATTATAACCATTTTCTCAAACATATAAAAAAGCCGGCTACTGCCGACTTTTTTATTGAATGCGTTATTTTAGAACTTATTGCCAGAAGCTTCGTTATCCCCTTTTTCTGACTGAATTCGCATATAAATCTCTTCTCGATGCACTGAGACTTCTTTTGGCGCATTAACACCAATGCGAACTTGATTACCTTTAACACCCAAGACAGTGACAGTAACATCATCACCAATCATCAAAGTTTCTCCAACTCGACGCGTTAATATTAACATTCCTAATTTCCTTTATATTTGTAAACGGGATCCACTAAATAAATATAAGCTAGTAATAAATTTAGTATAAAAATTGGTATGTAGTACGATAGTTACTCAGAATAAGTTTAATAAAAAACCATCAAAATAGTCGACACATCAAATAAAAAGTAAACAAAACGCTAGTATTTTCTGTTTACCATTCAAATAATTTCACACCAATTACTTTTATTTTAGCAAGGTTATTGGGATGGTACAGTTAAAAAGGCCTTTTTTTACAATTAAATGTAACGATTAATGAAACAATAAACGCTCATTAACTAAGCATTAACAAATGATAAGAAGTTATTCATTCCTAAATCAGTAAACACTAGATAATAAAAAAGGAAACAAATAGCGTTTCCTTTTTCTAATGGGTAAATAGTTTCTTGAAATATTTACGTTAATTTTTCAGCTAACCAAGCGTTTACTGAAGCAAGTGCTTGAGAAATATTTTCAGGCTTACTTCCTCCGGCTTGTGCCATGTCAGGGCGCCCACCACCTTTACCACCGACTTGCTGAGCCACCATATTAACGAGTTCACCGGCTTTAACTTTTCCGGTTAAATCTTTAGTAACACCCGCTATCAAACCAACTTTGCCATCATTCGATGTCGCAAGCATGATAATACCAGAGCCTATTTTCACTTTCAGTTCATCTAACATACCGCGCAGATCTTTCGAGGCAACGCCATCAAGTTCAGCAATTAACGCTTTCACGCCATTAATCTCAATAACTTGGTTAATTAAATCAGACCCTGCTTGCGCAGCTAATTGCTGTTTTAAAGCTGCGATATCTCGTTCCAATTGCTTATTTTTACTTAATACTTGCTCGACCTTTTCAATGGAACCTGCCACATCAGATTTTACTAAACCGGCAATTGAAGCAAGAGTATTAGCTTGTTGATCGATATAAGCTAGTGCTCCTTCGCCTGAAACGGCTTCAATACGACGAACGCCAGCCGCAATACCTGATTCTGAAACGATTTTAACAAGCCCAATATCTCCAGTTCTATTAACGTGAACGCCACCACAAAGCTCAGTAGAAAAGTCACCTAACGTCACCACTCTTACTTCATCGTCATATTTTTCACCAAACAGTGCCATTGCGCCTTTTTCTTTTGCTTCATCAATTTGCATCAATTGAGTATCACGGGCATGGTTTTGACGTATTTCTTGGTTTACTAAGCGTTCAATTTCATTTAATTCGGTTGGCGTTACGGCTTCAAAATGAGAAAAATCAAAGCGTAATTTTTCAGCATCACATAACGAACCTTTCTGCGTGACATGCTCACCTAAAACTTTTCTTAGCGCAGCATGTAATATATGTGTTGCGGTATGATTTTTAACGATTGCTGCCCGTCGAGCCGTATCAATTTCAGCGTTAACTCGAGCATTTAATTGAATTGGAGCTTTAGCAACACCTCGATGAGCAAATGCATTACCGACTTTAACGGTGTCTGAAACCTCAAAAGCTCCTTGGTCAGTAATAATTAAACCGCTATCGCCTACTTGGCCACCCGACTCCGCATAAAAAGGGGTATTATCTAAAACGACAATCCCTGATGCTCCCGCTTGTAGAACATTGACACTACCTTCGTTATCAAACAGTTCGATCACGGTCGCAGAATATGAAGAATTAGTATAGCCTTTAAACGATGTGTGTTTGTCCGACTTTAATTGTTCATTATAATCGGTACCAAACTGACTGGCTTGTTGAGCACGCTCACGTTGCTGCTTCATCGCCTCGTCAAAACCTTGTTCATCTATTTTTAAATCACGTTCACGGGCAATATCAGCCGTTAAATCGGCAGGAAAGCCATAAGTATCATAAAGTTTAAAGACATCTTCACCGCTGATCGTATCACCATCTAAATCCGTTAAAATATCTTCAAGTAACGCCATCCCTCGATCTAATGTTTTTTCAAATTGTTCTTCTTCAATACGCAAGATTTTTTCAATGATATGTTTTTGCGCAACAAGTTCAGGATAAGCCTCACCCATTTGTTCAATCAATGAAGAGACTAAGCGATAAAAGAAATGTGATTTAGCCTCAAGTTTATGGCCGTGTCTTACGGCACGACGAATAATACGTCGCAATACATAACCTCTTCCATCGCCAGCGGGCATAACACCATCTACAATTAAAAAGCTACATGAACGGATATGATCAGCAATAACGCGTAATGATTTATGTTCAAGATCAGCACAATCTAATAATTTAGCCGTATCTTTTATTAATGCTTGGAAAATATCAATTTCGTAGTTGCTATGAACACCTTGTAGAATTGCTGCAATACGCTCTAACCCCATCCCCGTATCCACTGAAGGCTTAGGTAATGGGCTCATTTCACCAGACGCTTGACGATTAAACTGCATGAAAACGATGTTCCAAATTTCTATGAAACGATCACCATCTTCTTCTGGCGAGCCTGGAGGCCCTCCCCAAATATGTTCGCCATGATCATAGAAAATTTCACTACAAGGACCACAAGGACCAGTATCGCCCATCGACCAAAAGTTATCAGATTCATATTTTTTATCTGCTGACTTATCGCCAATGCGGATAATTTTTTCTTCCGGCACCCCTATTTTATTCGCCCAAATCTGAAAAGCTTCTTCATCAGTTTCATAAATAGTAACGAGTAATTTATCTTCTGGTAGCTTTAACACTTTAGTTAAAAATTCCCAGGCGAAGGTAATTGCTTCTTCTTTGAAGTAATCACCAAAACTAAAATTACCTAACATTTCAAAGAAAGTATGATGGCGAGCAGTATAACCAACGTTTTCTAGGTCATTGTGTTTACCACCGGCTCGAACACAGCGTTGCGAAGACGTGGCTCGGGTGTAACTTCGTTTGTCAGCGCCTAAAAATACATCTTTAAATTGCACCATCCCGGCATTCGTAAAAAGTAAAGTGGCATCGTTACCAGGAACAAGCGAGCTGCTCGGGACAATTTGATGTTGCTTTGATGCAAAAAAATCTAAGAATGCTTTTCTTAAATCGGCACTGGTTTTGATCATAGGGGTATCCAAATTTTTTAAAATTAAATCTATTAAGTCAATTAACTCATCATTATCGAATAATAATTAGTTAACCGTCATTATGTTCTTCTTCATTGATGACCGTGAAAATTTCATCGGTTGAAAAGCCACGATATTGTAAAAATCTTATACGTTTTGCTTTGTCTTTTTGTTCTGTAATTGGTGCATGATTAAAACGTTTTTTATAAACAACTTCTACTTGATGGTACCAATTAATCTCTAACGCTTGAGCAGCCGCGTTAATATCGCGAGAACTTACTCCTTTCTGGGCAAGTTCATTTTCAATAAAACGTTTACCATAGCCCTTATTAAGCCGAGTTCGATAAACGCTATCGGCAAACCTTGCTTCATTCAAATAATCATTTTCCACAAGAAAATCAATGACAGGTGTAATTTCACTGTCTTGAAATTCACGAAGTCGCAATTTATTTCGAAGTTCAAGCTCCGAGTGCTCTCGCCTAGAAAGTAAGTCGATTCCTTTATGTAAAATGGCTTTATTCAAAGTTTTTTAATCTGCTAATCTAATTATTGTTCGCTTAATACACAAGGCCGACCAATTTAGTGCAAAACCTCTAACTATTCTACCCACAACGCAAGAAAAAATCATATTTGATGAATAAATTATGATAAGTTTTTACATTAGAGAAAGAATCGCGCAAAATATTAGAAAATGATACCCGATAAGCTGTTAACAACAATAGGGAAATGTATGAAGGAACATCTATACAATTTTATTCGTATAACTTTATTTTTCACGCTAGCTACTGTGCTGCAAGCCTGTGGTGGTTCAAGTGATAAATCACCAAATTATACTATTTCAGCGGATACTTCTGCGGTTAACTTTACCAACGAATTTTTACAGGTTTCTGACGACTCCTATAAAGTTGATGTGACGTTTGAAGGTAACGGCTTATTAGTCGGCTTTGCCCCTGATGCCGAAATTGCATCTTGGTTAACGTTCAGAACAGAAAATGTAACAGCAAATTCTGCTACCTTATATATTGATGTTAATAATGCCGAAAACATTATCCCTAACCTTTATAACACTACCATTAGGTTATCTACTGGCGATGTTGATAAGGTTAATCTAGTTCACCATGACATCGACGTTTCATTACTTGTCTGGCAACTTATTACCGATAGTGAACTATTAAGTTTTCGCGGCACACTAGGTGATACCGAAATAGCGCCACTGTCGCTTTCAATTACCAGTGAATCAAATGTTTGGACCGCAGAAACAGATGTTGACTGGTTAAGATTAGATGTCACACAAGGTACTGGCAATGGTGTAATCGTCGTAACACCAAATATTTCAGAGTTTACTAGTGCGCAACTTTACCAAGCCAATATCACCTTAACCGAAACGACAACCGGTGATAGTAAACGAGTCCCTGTCGAACTAGGTTTAGACCGACATTATCTTTATAGTAATCAAGCTAGCCTGTCATTGAGCAAACTTGCCAATATCAGCGCCACATCGAAATCATTAATGATCAACTCAAACAGCCCAACAACTATCAATTGGCAGGCGAGCAGTGATGTTGATTGGCTTGATTTAACCAAAACCAATATTTCAGGCGAACTATTGGTCAGTGTAAAATCGGATGCAAGCTTTACCGAAGCGCAAAATAATGCCGTGATCACTATCAACGCCATTGATGAAGAAGGCATGATTGATGAAAGTGTGGTTGCTGAAACCATTGCACTTTCTTTTTATCAATCCGATGAAACAAGCGAAAATATCATTCTTGAAGAATTAACAGCGAACGCGAATGCGTTAATTACCTCACCTCGAACACCTCAAATTTATATTGGCACGAATAATCAGTTACATGTTTATCATCAATACACTGGAGAATTAATAACAACGGTTGATGTATCACCAGCAGAAACGTTGTTAGAGCAATTTGTTATTCATCCTGATGGCACCATATTATTAGCCAAAGCTGATGAAACTATTGTTGGCGAAGATGAAACAACAAGTACGGTGACCCATAGGTATCACATTAATCTTAGCGATTATTCAGTAACCCAAATCACTGATGCCAGCATTGAATATGAACCTATTCAATTTGTGAGTTTTGCTGGTCGCCATTTTGTCGTCACCCAAGCGTTAGAATTTGCTGATGAAAATTTACAGCGCATTTTTTGGGATAATCAAAATGCGTATATTACTAATCAAGTAGACCAAGCACGCAATAGCCAAGCGTTTTATGCATTAGATTTAACAGACTCAAGCTTTAAGCGTTATACAGCAAAAATCAATGATTTCACTACACAAGCCATTGTTGTTGAACAAAGCCATCAATACCGACCAGAATTATTAGCAGAAAACCAAGCTATCAGCCGGTTTATCGTTGATGACAATGAAAGTGGAATTTATGCTATTAGCCCAACAAGTGAATGGATAAGCTTTGACGGCGAAACATTTACTGATAATGGCTTACTAGAACAAGCAGAAGATAGTGTTACCTTAGCGCTAACCAAATCACATAATAATCGTGCTCATTATGCTCGCTTTACGCAAACGGCAGGCTTTATTATCGATATTTATGATGAGGAGCAAACATTAATTAATACCGTTGCAACACAAGGACAGCAACCGTCTGATATAACCTTGTCTTATGACGATAAGCGCATCGTGCTAAATACGAGTAACGCTAACCAGATTGAAATTATTAATGTTGAACAAATACAATTGTCGGTTAGTAATCTTGCTTTTAAGGCGACTTTCGGCGATAGCAACATAGACAGTCAACAATTCACAGTATCTGGTATTAGTGATTTATCGCAAGTTCAAGCGAGTGAAGATTGGTTTGTTGTTAGTACATCCGAAGTTGATGGCCAGTTAATCATTACGGTCGACATTGATGAAAATAACCTCTCAGGTTGGGGGTTATTTAATGGCACAATTACCGTATCTGATAATCAAAGTCATACTGCTACCACGATTTCAGTTGAAATTGCGATCGATGAAGTAAGACTCTATTCCAGTTTTCCTGCACTTGCTTTCAGTGCTCATGCAGATAAATCAACGCTAAATCATACCGTTGATATTCTGACGAATAAAGCTAGTAAGGTAGCATGGCAAGCACAAACTGATGTCGATTGGTTAACATTAACAGCCGATACTGACAATAACACGTTAACTGTTATAGCCGATCCAACGATATTAACCGATGCAGGTTTATATACTGCTACCATCACATTATCTTCACAAACCCCAGGAGAAAGTGATGATGGACAAATCGCTGTTAATTTAAGTAAAGGTAATTTTAATACCGCAGATTTTGAAGAGCTAGTTATTGAGGATATAAATCCAAATAGCAATGGCGTGGTGTTAGATCCCCTGAGACCTTACTTATATGTTGCTCAAACCGATATCATTGATGTGTATAACATTATTGATGGGAGTAAAGTCACGAGTATTCAATCGCCACTTGCTGAGGTGGATTTAACTAACTTAGTCATAAACCCTGACAGCACTTTGTTATTGGCATCAAATACAGAAACATATCTTGATGAAAATGAGCAAGAGCAAACACGGATAAATTATTACCAAGTCACGTTAGCTGATTTTTCTATCGAGCAATTAGATGGTGATTTAATTGATATTCAATATGCCCCCTCAAAAATTGTCAATGTATCAGGAAAACCTGTAGTTATTACTCAAGCGTTAGAGTTAGCTGACCTGTCATTAACTAGACAGTATTGGGATAATGAAAATGCGTATTTTACAGCGGCTTTAGCTAAGATACCTACAAGCAATACCTTTATTAGCTACAATGCGACTGACTTTAATTTACAGCATTTTACACTTTCTTATAATGCTTTCTCAGCAAGTACGATAAGTGTAATGAATACACTTGACTACATTAACCCTGCCCATGCCAATGGAGTTTCAGGTATTGCTACCAGTACTGACGGTAGAAACATTTATACCGTTAATAGCACCTCTGAATGGTCAACCAATAACGATGGTGAATTTGCCGAACAAGGTTTATTAGATGGCAATACGTTGACCAGTCCTGTGGCAGTGATCACAGATAGTCAAAATAATAGTTATTTTTATCGCTTTGATTTTGGTATTGGCTTTTTTACTCTAGCGAAATACGATGAGAATCAAAGTAATGTTTGGACTACAGGCTATACCGCTGGCTCAGGTGACATTTATTTATCAGCGGATTATCAACGCGTTGTACATTACAATAATTCAGATAAAAAGCTAGTGATAGATTTTATGCCTGATTAATATATGACAACTAAATAACCAAATTAAAAAGCCCGCTTTAGCGGGCTTTTTGTTTTCTTCGCATCGATAAAAACCATAAATTGGCATTAGATCATTGCTCGAAGCTTTTTCGTTATCTATGCAAAAGAATGACTTAAATACGCTTTCAAGCTTTTACTTTCAAAACTATCAGTATGAAAAAGAATGGCGGTTATTTTAAATCTTTAACGAGTGTTTTTAACCACTTCTCTTCGGAAATGAAACTCCATGATTTGCTTTTATACTTCTCTCCAATGCCCATCTGTAGAATGTCCTCTTCACTTTTCCCTTCAGATAAGGCCTTTTCAACTCTTTTAATGCTAAAATCAATCATCTGTGCAAACGCGTTAAACTCAGCTTTATTCGTTAATTTCCCATGACCAGGGATCACCACCACATCGTCAGGCAGTTGCTCAATGATTTTTTTTACGTTCGCTAAATAGCCTTTGACACTGCCACCACTGTCTAAATCAATATAAGGGAAGCCTATTTCAAAAAACAAATCGCCTGTGTGTATCACATTAGCTTCTTTAAAATAGACAATAGTGTCACCATCGGTATGGCCACTAGGTAAATGGGTTAATTGAATATTTTCATTGGCGAGATAAATATTCAAACCATCTTTATAGGTCACTACAGGTAAGCTATTAACGTCATGATTTTCTTTATCAGTTAAACGATGACGGACGTTTTCATGGGCAAATATGGGTGCTTTATGTGAAAAGTAACTGTTACTACCGGTATGATCTCCATGATAGTGAGTATTGACCACATATCGTAATTGATTATTTTTAATGCTTTGCATTGCTGATTCTATTTTTTCAGCAAGCGGCTGAAATTGATCATCCACTAATAACAAGCCCTTTTCAGTAGCAAGCACACCAATATTACCACCAGCCCCCGTTAACATATACACATCCCCAGCCGCCTTATGAGCCGTAATTTCAACTTCTGATAACTGTTGTGCATCTATAATCGTACTGCCAAGCGCTAAAGTTAGTCCTAATATTAATTTTTTCATGCTAAACCCTTTATTATTTTGCTTATTCATCAATGAGTAGTTCTAAAGAATAGGTAAAATTAATTGCTGACATTCACTCTCCAAGCTTTTTCTAGGACTAAAGGCCAATGTTATCCCAACTAACCTAATCGCACGATTATTCGCTCTTAGCATCGCCCTTTGAAATAAACGTCTAAATATTTCTACATCAACCTCATCACTACGTTGTTCAACTGTGGTTTGGTTGAAGTCAGCAAACTTTAATTTAACTCCTTGTTTAACAATAAGCTTATCTTCGCATTTACTCAAACGATACTTTAATTTATCAAGTAAACCATCCATGACTACTTGAACTTGCTCAAAAGTTAAAATATTTTGACTCAAAGTAACTTCAACGGCCAGTGATTTTCTTTCTCTATCAGGCTCGACTAAACGCTCATCTCTGCCAAAACTTCGATGATATAAGCTAATTGCTTGCTTACCGACAATATTTTGTAAATTGATTATTGAGCTATTTCTTATATCCCGACAAGATTCAAATCCTTGTTCGGCTAAGCGTAAAGCTGTTTTAGGACCAACTCCGGGAATTTTCTTTAAAGGTAAATCAGCGACGAAGTCTGCTACTTGTTCAGGTGGTATCACACATTGGCCATTCGGTTTGTTCTCATCGCTTGCAATTTTTGCTAAGAACTTATTTGGCGCTACACCAGCAGATGCCGTTAAATTTAATTCGTTATATATATCTTTTCGAATTTGTTCGGCAATTAATGTAGCGCTACCATTAAAGTGTATTGTATTAGTAACATCTAGATAGGCTTCATCTAAGGAAAGCGGTTCTATCAACTCTGTGTAACGTTGAAAAATATCTCTAATCTGCGTTGATACCATTTTATAAACAGCCATACGAGCATTAACAATGAGCAGATCTGGACAAAGTTTTTTAGCCTGATGATTTGGCATTGCGGCACGAACACCATATTCACGCGCGATATAATTACAGGTACACAACACCCCACGGGCACTATTTCCGCCTATCGCAATCGGAATATTTTTATAGGCAGGATTGTCGCGCATTTCAACCGCGGCATAAAAGCAATCCATATCTACATGTATGATTTTTCGTTGCTTAGTCATCTAAACAATAACACTGTAAATAAAAACAGTATAATAATTATTACTAAAACATCAAGTCATACGCCGGCATTAAAAACAAAAAAGCTACCCAAAGGTAGCTTTATTATAAAACGTGCTAGCGAACCGTTAGATATTTTTAACGTTTATCGAATGATGATTATCACGCTCTTGTGCGGCGATACGCTCACGCTCTTGGCGCTTTTCACAAGGACTATCACAATTACAGGCTTTCTCAATACCTACTGAGCCGAGTCCTCCACAACTTCCCGCTAACGTTTTTTGTTGAAAGATATACCCCACCGCCATTCCAGCAGCAATAATAAGAAAAAAAACTAAGGTCACTAAAAAAATCATCATAACGAAACGTCTCAATATTTAACGAACATAAGCCTAAACAATTACACAATAAGAATTGTGCGAATTATTTAAGGTATTGCATGAATTTTACCGTGCTTTGCTCAACAAAGCCATTTTCCGTTTTAACGATAAAATACGCGGCTAAGTCATGTTGCTCAGCAAAGGCTAAAGCTTGCGCTTCTCCCATGACCATCATTGCAGTAGATAGACCATCGGCAGTCATCGAAAATGGATGGATAACCGTTACAGAGACTAACTTATGATTAATAGGTTTGCCTGTAGCCGGATCAATAATATGAGAAAAGCGTTGGCCGTCAACTTCATAATAATTACGGTAATCACCCGATGTAGCAACCGCATTATCTTTAGGGACAATAATTTGTTGCACAGCACGCTCTATCGTCACTGGTTTTTCTATTGCAACATGCCACAATTCGCCCGTATGTTTAAACCCTTTTAGGCGCATTTCTCCACCTATTTCGACAAGATAATTTTCAATACCTTGCTGTTCGATATACTCTGCAACAATATCAACACCGTACCCTTTAGCAATTGTGGATAAGTCCACATATAGATCTGGATTTAGTTTATTTAACATCCCGTTTTGTAAAACTAGTTTATCTAAACCTACACGTTGTCGAGTCGTTTCGAGTAACTGATCTGAAGGAATGGTTTCAGGACGAAACTCAGGGCCAAACCCCCATAAGTTCACTAAAGGACCAACGGTAATATCAAGTTTACCTTTACTTAGCTGACCTAAGCGTATCGCCTCAGTAATCACTCTGTCTAACCCTGCAGAAATTTTAACGGGTGTTAAACCGTTCGACTGATTAAATCGAGATAATTCAGAATCTTTAATATAAGTCGACATCTCTTGGTTTAATTGTACTAATAAATCATCAATGCCCTGATGCATACCTTTGATATCAACTTGAGCATTTTCTTCGCCAATGACCACTTTAATATTATAAGTTGTGCCCATCGTTTTACCTTGCAGTAAAACCTCTTGTTTAGCTAAGTCGTTACTTGGGAAGCAACCACTTGACACTAGTACAAATAGTAAAACAGAAATTGATTTTAATTTATTCATTTATAAAGCCTAGATAATTTATTATTTATGTAAAAAGCTTACCTTTCTCAAACTAAGTTTCTTATATAAATAATAAAGACGACAAATGTCGTCTTTATTATGTGCATTGCCCTGTAATTTTTAACTCATTCATATTAGAACAAAGAGAAGGCGCATCGCTCACGATAGTCAGTCAGCACCTTCAATACAATGATTCGATGAACAAGTAAAAATTCAGTTGAATTTACCCGCCGAAGTCATCCAACATGATGTTTTCATCTTCAACGCCTAAGTCTTTCAACATATGAATAACAGCAGCATTCATCATTGGTGGACCACACATGTAATATTCACAATCTTCTGGAGCTTCATGGTCTTTCAAGTATTGCTCATGTAAAACATTATGAATAAAGCCAGTTAAGCCGTCCCAGTTATCTTCTGGTTGTGGATCAGATAAAGCTACATGCCATTCGAAGTTATCATTTTCAGCAGCAAGCGTATTATAATCATCTTCATAGAACATTTCGCGTAGCGAACGTGCACCATACCAGAAACTCATTTTACGTTTAGATTTAAGACGCTTTAATTGGTCGAAAATATGTGAACGCATTGGTGCCATACCTGCACCACCACCGATAAACACCATTTCATTATCAGTTTCTTTCGCAAAAAATTCACCAAATGGACCTGAAATAGTCACTTTATCGCCAGGCTTAAGACTGAAGATGTATGATGACATTTTACCTGCAGGTAGATGTAATTTTCCAGGAGGTGGCGTAGCGATACGCACATTCAGCATTATAATGCCTTCTTCTTCTGGATAGTTTGCCATCGAATATGCACGTAATGTGTCTGTATCAACTTTTGATTCAACATCAAAGAAACCAAAATGATTCCAGTCACCACGGTACTGTTCATCAATATCAAAGTCGCTATATTTTACATGATGCGCAGGCGCTTCAATTTGAATATAACCACCCGCTTTAAATGGTACTGATTCACCGTTAGGAATTTTAAGCTTAAGTTCTTTAATGAAAGTCGCTTTGTTATCATTTGAGATAACTTCACATTCCCATTGCTGAACACCGAAGATTTCATCTTCAACTTCAATTTCCATGTTTTGTTTTACAGCCACCTGACACGCTAAACGACAACCTTCTTTCGCTTCACGTTTCGTAATATGACCTAATTCAGTTGGTAAAATATCACCACCACCTGAATGCACTTCAACACGACACTGACCACAAGTACCGCCACCGCCACATGCTGAAGGGATAAAAATACCTTGTTCAGCAAGTGCGCCTAATAATTTTCCACCCGCGGCAGTTGTTACTGATTTATCAGCATCGCCGTTGATTGAAATAGTTATATCACCTTCGGCAACCAACTTTGATTTAGCAAATAAGATCACTAGTACCAAAGCTATAACGATTGCAGTGAACATGCCTACGCCGAGAATAATTTCCATCGACTTTTCCTTACACTTTTCTAGGAGAAGGCGCTTAACTCAATGAGTTACAAACACCTTCTGCATTAATCTTATTATAACGAGATACCACCGAAAGAAAGAAAGCCAAATGCCATCAATCCTGCAGTAATAAACGTAATCCCTAAACCTTTCAGGCCATCTGGTACATCAGAATATTTCATCTTTTCGCGGATACCAGCAAGTAAAACAATCGCTAGTGCCCAACCAATACCAGAACCAATACCGTAAACAACAGACTCACCTAAGGTTAAATTTTTCGCGACCATAAAAGAGACGGCACCAAAAATTGCACAGTTCACGGTAATTAACGGTAAAAAGATACCCAACGCTTGATACAGTGCTGGAAAATACTTATCAAGCACCATTTCAAGAATTTGAACTAAAGCCGCAATCACACCGATAAAGGTGATGAATGATAAAAAGCTTAAGTCGATAGTTTTAGCAGGATCAGTAACTCCCATCAAACTATCTAAAGCACCAGGTGCCAAAATGGCTTGATAAATGATTTGGTTTGCTGGAACCGCAATACCTAAAACCACAATAACCGCGACACCTAGACCAATTGCTGTACTAACTTTCTTAGACACGGCTAAGAAAGTACACATTCCTAAAAAGAATGTTAAAGCAATATTTTCAATAAAAATGGTTTTAACTAATAAACTTAAATAATGTTCCATTTGCTTTAATCCTTCTCAACTTGTGCTGGTTTCCATTGGCGAATAGCCCAAATGATTAAACCAATAATGAAGAATGAACTAAAGGGTAAAACTAATAAGCCATTCGCTTGATACCAACCACCATTTTGAATCAATGGTAAAATCTCGATACCAAATAACTTACCAAAACCGAATAATTCACGGAAGAATGCAACCGTCATTAAGATAAAACCATATCCTAAACCGTTACCAATACCGTCCATAAAGCTTACAACTGGCTTTTCTTTCATAGCAAAAGCTTCTGCACGCCCCATAACAATACAGTTGGTGATGATCAATCCAACAAATACCGAAAGCTCTTTCGATAATTGATAAGAAAAGGCCTTAAGCACCTGATCAACGACAATTACTAATGAAGCAATAATCGCCATCTGCACGATAATACGTACACTTGATGGGATCATGTTGCGGATCATTGAAATAAACAAGTTAGAAAATGCTGTTACAACAACTACAGCTAATGTCATAACTAAAGCATTAGCCATAGAACTTGTTACCGCTAATGCTGAACAAATACCCAATACTTGTAACGCAATAGGGTTGTTATCAACAATAGGACTCGTTAATACTTTTTTAGTATCTGAAGACATTACTTAAGCCCTCCACGATTTTTAGCAATAAAAGGACCGTAGCCTTCTTCACCAAACCAAAATTGTAATGTGCGTGTTACACCGTTACTGGTTAACGTAGCACCCGAAAGCGCATCAACACCGTGTATATCATTTTCTTTAGCGCCACCTTTAACAAGCTGCACTTTCACGTCACCGGCTTCGTTATAGATTTTCTTACCAGGCCATAAAGCTTTCCAAGCAGGGTTTAATACTTCTGCCCCTAAGCCCGGAGTTTCCTTATGATCTGAATAGATAACACTTTTCACGGTATTTAAATCAGCTTCAAGTCCAACAAAGCCATACATCAAATCCCAAAGGCCAGAGCCAACAATAGGAAGAACAACCGTTTCAACTTCTCCGCCACCATTACGCACTAAGTAAATAACAGCCGTATTTGAACGACGATTGATACCAGCTAAATCGTTTTCTGGTTTGCTCGATTTCTCTGCATCACGTGCATTACGACGTTCATCGAACATGTCGATTTCTTGTTGAGACGCATCTTTAACGTATTCACCTGTATCAAGGTCAATCATTTTTGCTTCAACAAAGCGATCATAGGTAGCAACAATATCGTCACCGGCAAAATCTAACAAATTAGAGGCTTCTAAAATCTTAGTTTGCTTATCAAGCAACTTATTCGCTGTTTGTAGAGGCTTTAATTGTACCGCAGAAAACGATACTAATAATGCACAAACAAGACAAACAACAAAGACAAAACCAACCGTTCTGCCAAAGGTTTCTTTAGAACTAGACATTGCGCGCAAGCCTCCTTTTGATGTTACTTTGAACAACAAAGTAGTCGAACAACGGTGCAAATAAGTTAGCAAACAATATCGCTAACATCATACCTTCTGGGAAAGCAGGATTCACAACGCGAACTAAAACCACCATAATTCCCACTAACGCACCAAACCAATATTTACCTGTGTTAGTAAATGAGGCTGATACTGGGTCTGTGGCCATAAACATCATACCGAAGGCGAATCCACCAACGACTAGATGCCAATACCAAGGCATAGCAAACATCGCATTAGTATCACTACCGATAGCATTAAATAAGAATGATGTAACAACCATACCGCCAAACACACCTAACACGATGCGCCATGATGCGATTCCTTTATAAAGGATATACGCGCCACCAAGTAAGATAGCAGCTGTAGATACTTCACCCACAGAACCAGGCATGAATCCCCAAAAAGCATTCCACCAATCAGCGTTAACACTGTAATCAATCAAACCTTGGTTCGCCGCACTTAACGCTGTTGCACCTGAGAAGCCATCGACTGCAACCCAAACCGCATCACCTGAAATTTCTGCAGGGTAAGCAAAGAATAAAAACGCTCGACCCGCTAAAGCAGGGTTTAAGAAGTTTTTACCTGTACCACCGAAAATTTCTTTTGCGATAACAATACCGAAGGTAATACCAATAGCGACTTGCCATAAAGGAATACTTGCCGGCAAAATAAGTGCAAAAAGTATTGAAGAAACGAAGAAACCTTCATTGACTTCATGTTTACGAACGGCTGCAAACAACACTTCCCAAAAACCACCAACAATAAAAGTTACTGCGTAGATTGGTAAGAAAAACATCGCACCATAGAACATCATGCTAAACCAGCCTGAATCAGTGGTTAGGGTTCCACCTAACATATGAAACAAACTAACTTGCCAAGTATCAGGCAATGCATAATTAGCCGCTAATGCTTCTGTTGCTTGGAAACCAATATTGTACATACCAAAAAACATGGCAGGAAATACCGCTAACCAAACTGTGATCATGATACGTTTTAAGTCAATACTATCACGTACATGTGTTTTACCTTTGTTCACATAACCAGGGGTAAATAAACCAGTCGCTATTGCTTCATATAAAGCAAACCACTTTTCATGTTTGCCGCCTTTTTCAAAATGCGGCTCAATATCTTCTATAAACTTTTTCAAGCCCATGACTAACCTTCCTTCTCAATTGTGGTTAGGCAATCACGAAGGAGTACGCCGTAATCTGTTTTGCCTGGGCAAACAAATGTACAAAGCGCTAAATCTTCTTCGTCTAGCTCTAAGGCACCAAGTTGTTGTGCGCTGTCGGTATCACCCGCAGCTAAATCACGTAACAACATAGTCGGTAAAATATCTAAAGGCATAACACGTTCAAAGTTACCAATTGGTACCATTGCACGAGCACTACCATTAGTCGTTGTCGTCATATTAAATAACTTACTTGGAAAGAAATGAGACATATATGCACGCGTTACTGAAAACTTATTTGGTCCAGGGTACATATAGCCAATAAACTCTTTCTCTCGGCCTTCTCTTAATACTGATAGTTGTACATGATAACGGCCAAGGTATGCATGAACACCTTGTGCTGTTGCACCTAAAAGTAAAGAGCCAGAAACAACACGCGTTTCACCTTCGTTGATTTCACCCGCCACTAAATCATTAGTATTAGCACCAATGATAGTACGAATTAAACGCGGATTTTTAACTTCAGGGCCAGCCAGTGAAATTACACGAGTGCTGTTTAACTCACCTGTAGTAAATAATTGGCCAATAGCGATAACGTCTTGATAACCAACATGCCAAGCAAATTTTTCAGCACTAACTGGCTTTAAAAAATGCATGTGAGTACCGACTAAACCGGCAGGATGCTTACCAGCAAATTCGTTCACATTCACATTATCCGCTACAGGAATATTTGCCCCAGGAGCTTTACTAACAAACACTTCACCTTCAGTTAAACGTGAAAGGACGGTTAAACCTTGTTTAAAAGCTTCACCTTGTTCATTAATAATCACTTCAGGGTTTGCCGCTAACGGATTTGTATCCATTGCGCTAACAAATATAGCGATTGGTGATGAATCAATTGCCGGCACTTTACTAAAAGGACGTGTACGAATTGCAGTCCACAAACCTGAATTAACAAGATTTGAGACAACATCTTCACGCTTTAATGTATTTAGTTCAGTGGCTGGGTAGTGAGTAAACGTTTCTTGTTCATCTCCGTCAACTTCAATGACGACAGACTGTAAAACACGTTTTTCACCACGATTGATTTCTTTAACAACACCGGCGGTTTGAGCTGTGAATTTAACGCCAGGATTCTTTTTATCTTCAAAAAGAACTTGACCTTTTTTTACACGATCATCCACTTTAACATACATGGTTGGTCGCATACCCACAAACTCTTCACCTAATGTTGCAACGGTTTTGATGGCATTGCCATCATGGATTACCTGCTGGGGAGAACCAACTACAGGAACATCCAGACCTTTTTTTATTGTAATCATAAACACTTGCACTACTTTTGATGGGAGTATCAAAATCAACTATTTACTTACCTAAACAAGCTATAACTCAAATGACTTATAATTCAATTAGGTAAAGTAAATGATCGATTTCAGTGTATTTCAGTAAGTTACTTATTTTTCTAATAAAAATAGAAAAACAAGTCCTACCGGCTCTAAGTTTAAATTTCTGGCGCGATTTTAACACAAAAGCTCTAAATTATTCTATGCTCTGCGTTACTTTAAATTACAATTTAGTCGAATAAATTTAATTTTGCTCACAAAAGCAACAAATAATGATAAAGAGATAAAAAAACCGACATAAAATGTCGGTTTTTTTGAGATAAATCAGCTGGTTTTATCCAGTTACTCGTTATTTAAAGTAAATGATTAATTTCCGTCACAGGATTCACATCGGCATCATAATCGACACTATCGATACCAAAACCAAATAAACGAATAAATTCGTTGTGGTAACCAACATAATCGGTTAATTCGTCAATTGTTTCTGTTTCTACCGTATTCCAAATGTCAGTCACACGTTGCTGAACACTATCTTCTAGTTCTTTATAGTTTTGACGGTAACGGTTCTGTTCATCAAGCCTTGGTGACTCGCTGTATATATTTTCAATAAATAAATTTTGAATTTGCTCGATACATCCTTCGTATGTTCCATCTTCTTTCATCACTTTAAACATTGCTGAAATATATAAAGGCATAATAGGAATTGCGGAGCTTGCTTGAGTAACAACTGCATTCAATGAAGTAACATGTGCTGAACCATTAATACTTTTAGTTGACTCATTGATAGCCGCTGCCGCTCTATCTAAATCTTCTTTCGCTTTACCAATGGTCGCTTTACCATAAATAGGCCACGTTAACTCTTTACCAATATAGGTATAAGCAACACTTTTGAAATTACTTGATAAAACACCCGCTTCGTTCAATGCTTTGATCCATAATTCCCAATCTGCACCACCCATCACATCGATAGTACCTTGAATTTCTTCTTCACTGGCTGCTTCCACAGATACTGAATCAATAATACGCTTAGAGGTATTTAAATTTTTCGTGGTAACACTTTGTCCAATTGGCTTAAGGGTTGAAGAATAAACTTCACCCGTATCAGGATCCGTTCTGCGAGGTGAAGCCAAGCTATAAACCACGAGATCAATTTCACCTAATTCCGCTTTAATTGTTTCAATTGCTTTCGCTTTAACTTCATGAGAAAACGCATCACCGTTGATATTTTTAGACCATAATCCTTCAGCATCCGCCGCTTTTTGAAACGCTGAGGTATTATACCAACCAGCACTAGCCGTTTTCTTCTCTGTTGGCGGTTTTTCAAAGAAAATACCTAACGTATTGGCTTTATTGCCAAAAGCTGCAGTAATACGAGAGGCTAGCCCATAACCTGTTGATGAACCAATCACTAAGACATTTTTCGGCTTAACGTCTGATTGCTCATGTGCTTTAACATAAGCAATTTGCTCGTTTACATGAGCTTCACAACCCGTCGGGTGTGCATTTGTACAAATAAAACCACGAATTTTTGGTTTGATAACCATAAAAAAACCTTCTCATTAAATCGATTAATTCGGCTGGATGCTCGAAAGTTGCCGCATAGTTTACTCTGCTGAGAAAAATAAGAGGTACGAGCAGTTATATTAAATCAGATATTTCACCTAACCAAATGAAATATCTGTATTTTATTTAAAGAGTATTATCTATTTTGATAGTACTCTTTTAAAGTTAAATCGTTGTATTCTCGCATTGTTTGTAAAAACTCACTATAAGACGACCATACTTTAGCAAAATTCTCATCATTTTCAGCTTGTTCAGAAAGCACTTCTTCGGTGTAACCTTTTAAGGCTTGCATCACCTCGGGTGGAAACTGTCGCAACTTAACTTGATGTTTTTTAACTAAGTCTTTCAAAGCATTATTATTACGCGCATTGTATTCATCTAACGTATCTTCATTGACTGCACGAGCAGCAATTTCAACAATTTTCTGTAAGTCTTTTGGCAATGCATTTAACGCTTTTTCGTTGACTAGAAACTCTAAAGTTGTTCCTGTTTCATGCCAAACGGAAGAATAATAATATTCTGCCACTTGATGAAAACCAAAAGCTAAATCATTATATGGACCAACCCATTCAGAGGCATCAATAGCGCCACTTTGTAATGAAGAAAAAATTTCACCGCCCGTTAAGGTAACTGGGATCGCGCCAGCGCGTTTTAATACTTCTCCTCCTAAACCAGGAATTCGCATTTTTAACCCTTTAAGGTCTTCAATCGAATTAATTTCTTTTTTAAACCAACCAGCAAATTGTGCTCCAGAATTACCGCCTGCCATAGGGACTACACCAAACGGTTGATACAGCTCTTGCCAAAGCGCCAAGCCTCCACCGTAGTGTAACCAGGCATTAAATTCCGTAGCTGTCATACCAAAAGGGATAGCGCTAAAAATAGGTGCTGCCGGCATTTTCCCTTTCCAATAGTAAGCCCCACTGTGTCCCATTTGTACGGTCCCTTGCGAGACAGCATCAAAGACTTCAAAACCAGGCACTAATTCACCAGCCCCATACACTTTAACGGTTAATCGACCACCACTCATTTCATCAACATATTGAGCAAATTTTTCAGGTGCCATGCCTAATCCAGGAAAGTTCTTCGGCCAAGAAGTCACAAGTTTCCACTGGAATGTTTCGGCTTTATCGGCCACTGTCGAAATGGTTTTGTCTTTTTCACCGCATCCCAAAAGAACAACGGTTGTAAAAACAAGCAACGCGAAAGATTTTAATCGTGATTTTTTCATAATTTTTCCATATTTTTCTTTTTATAGTCGCCTTTCAGCGGCCTGATTTCTTAGAGTTAGCGGCTCACTACCCATAAATGACTGAAGGTAGCCAAGTGATTAATTCAGGCCACTTAGCAAGCGCTAATAATAACAATAATTGCATCAATATAAAGGGAATAACCCCCCGATAAATCGCGGATGTTTTAATCGCTTTATCGGCGACACCGCGTAAATAAAATAACGCAAAACCAAAAGGAGGTGTTAAAAAAGAGGTTTGCAAATTGATGGCTATCATAATGCCTAGCCAAATGGGATCTAACCCCATCGCTAATAAAATAGGCGCAACAATAGGCACAACGACAAAAGTAATTTCGATAAAGTCTAAAATAAACCCTAATAAGAAAATAACTAACATGACGATTAAGGTTGCACCTACGACACCACCAGGCATACCTTCAAAAAAACCTTGAACGAGTTCTTCTCCGCCAAAACCTCGGAAAACCAATGAAAATAAACTAGCTCCGATTAAGATTAAAAACACCATAGAAGTAATTTTAACCGTACTTTGCATCACCGCTATTAAATTTTCACGAGAGAGTTGCTTTTGAAACAATGCCAAAATTACCGCGCCAATCGCACCTACTCCTGCAGCCTCAGTAGGTGTAGCAAAACCAAGTAATATGGAACCAAGCACAGCAAACATTAGCAACAAAGGTGGCACCAAAGCCGATAGCATTAATGACGTTTTTGATCTATTCCCTTGAATCTCTTTGATATCTTGTGGAGTTAAACTTGGTACTTCATTTGGTTTTAAATAAGCATAAATCAAACAATAGAGCATATATAAGAAAACCAAAATCAACCCTGGGATCACAGCGCCAGCAAATAGATCTCCTACGGAAACCGTTTCAGGGCTAAATATCCCCATTTGAAGTTGGGCTTTTTGATATGCACTTGATAAAACATCCCCTAATAAAACTAGAGCAATAGAGGGGGGAATGATCTGCCCTAAGGTTCCCGTTGCACATATAATGCCGGTAGAAAATTGAGGGTTATAACCACGTTTTAACATTGTCGGTAATGACAATAAGCCCATAGTAACAACTGTCGCGCCAACGATACCTGTACTTGCTGCCAGCAACATTCCCACTAAAGTCACTGAGATACCTAGTCCGCCATTAAAGCGGCCAAATAATACCGACATGGCGTTGAGTAAGTTTTCCGCAATTTTTGAGCGCTCTAGCATTGCCCCCATAAAAACAAATAAGGGTACCGCTAATAACGTTTGATTGTTCATGACGCCATAGATTCGGCTAGGTAACGCAGTTAAAAAAGCGGGTTCAAAAATATTAAAAACACTGCCTAAACCAGCAAAAATTAAGGCCGTTCCCGCCAAAGAAAGCGCAACCGGATACCCTAATAGCAAAACCAAACATACAACAACAAACATCAATAAAGCAATATACTCCATTAGTTGCCTCCTTTTTGTTCAGTTGTCTGAGCACGAGTTGTGACAATCAAAAAATTCCGCCCTATTTCCGCCACACCTTGTAATAACAAGGTAATAGCAAGTAATAAAATGAGTGATTTATTGATAAAAACTATGGGTAAGCCGCCCGCTTCACTTGATTTTTCCATAATTTGCCAAGCAATAACGACATAATCAAAACTGATGATAAAAATAGTGATACACACAGGCGCAAGTAAAAATAATGCACCGAACAAATTTACCATCGCTTGTTGTTTTTTCGAAAAACGTTGATAAAAAATATCCACACGGACATGACCATCTACTTTTAAGGTGTACGCAGCGCCAAGCATAAAAACCATGGCATGAAAATACAAAACAGATTCTTGCATGGCAACCCAACCAAGATTAAACGCATAACGCAATAACACAATAACAAAACTTACCACCACCATAGCAAAGGTTAACCAAGCGATGAGTTTCCCCGTGTAGTCGGTAAATTTATCTATAGATGAAATGGTATTTTCTAACCATTTAAGAGACATGAATTTTCCCAGATTTTATTTATAGTTTTTATAAAGAGAACAAATACCAGATTCTTCAACTGAATGAAATAATTATTAAGTACTAAGATAAAAAAATGGCCACTAAGAGGTAGCAGCCATTTTTGATTTTATTCATGATTACGCGGATTTTTTCCCGCCACCTAAACATTTAGGTGATAAAGGAGTATTAGCTTCATAATAATCATGCCATTCTTTTTCTGTATAAGTATGCAACGCTAAAGCATGAATTTTTTCAGCTAACTCTGTCGCTAATACCTCATTGATAGCGCGATGTCTTTTAATTAAACGTTCACCTTCAAAACTATTTGAAACAATGATCACTTTAAAATGAGACTCACTTCCTGGTGCTACATTATGCTGATGACTTTCATTTATGACATCAAGGTGTAAAGGGGAAAATGCAGATAATAATTTTTCTTCAATAATGCTTTCAACGGTCATTGGCTGATCCCTGTTTATTTTATATTTATAACTTTAATTCTAGTATTGATGGCTCATTGTGCCATCAGTCTAGATGTCTATCTTTAAGAAATAACGCTAAGCTACTGCTCAAACAACAAAAACAATAGCAAATAAATTTATTGGATATTTCGAAACGTTAAATTAATTCTCATTGATTGTTCAACACGACTTTTATGGATAGCATGTTGCCAGTTTTTTTGTGTATCCCCCGACATAACTAACAAGCTGCCAGATTGTAAGGGTAATTTAACGCTTTCTCCACTGCCTTTATGCTTTAAATGAAACATGCGCTGGCAACCAAACGATAACGATGCAATGATTGGCTGTTCTCCTAGCTCAGGTTCATCATCACTGTGCCAGCTAACCGAGTCTCGATGATCACGATAGCAATTAGCCAGCATGGCATTAAATTCTTGCTGACAAAACTCACTCACCTGTTGTTTAAACTCTAATAAATGACGCGTCCAATTAAGCGGGAATAACGTTAATTTCGAATAAGTATAACTCGCATTATTATCACCAAACCAAGCTTGAAGTCTTGGAATATCGACCATTTTGCCAAACATAGCAATTTTATCTTGTCGCCAAGCAATTTCTTGATAAAGTTGTTTTGTCAGTCTTTTACTTTCACTAAAATCAATAAAATTAGGATAGTAAGCAACACTTGCTCCACTTAATGAAATTTTAATCGGCTTCTTCTTAATTTACCCTAGTGACGAGAGCCGAATTTTGGCACAATAGTTACCTTTCATCTAGCAATATTAGTAGCTTAATTATCTATGTTTAGTCCCTTTATTATCAATGACAAAAATTTATTTCTCGATCGTTACCCGATTAATCAGGTTAACCGCAGTTTACAGGCATGGGATGCAGCCGATGAGTATTTAGTAAATTATGTTTCTGATAATCATTTAATAACAAATAATTCAAGCGTATTAATATTCAATGATAACTTTGGCGCCATTAGCTTAAATTTTACCAATAACACAGTACAGACAATAACGGACTCGTATATTAGTCAATTGGCGTTAGTTCACAATGGTGAACAAAACCATTTACCATTAACCAAAATCAATCAATGCTCAAGTTTAGACAACTTACCTAACGCCGCAGATGTTATTCTCTATAAAATCCCAAAAAGTAAAAACTTAATGGTTGAGCAACTTGGTAAAATTAGAAAAATTTTAACTCCCGACACACATTTTATTGCCAGCGATAAAGCGAAAAGTATTCAAACATCGACATTAAAACTATTTGAAAAACACTTAGGGATCACCAAAACCTCGTTAGCAGTAAAAAAAGCGCGCTTAGTTTTTTGTCAATTTGATCCGGCGTTGCAGGAACCCCCTCAACAAACAACCAAATCTTGGCAGTTAGACAACAGTCAAATAATCATTAAAAACTATGCTAATGTTTTTGCCAGAGAAAAATTAGACATTGGTGCTCGCTTGTTTATCCAGAATTTACCTAGCTTAACCAACGATAAAAAAGTTATTGATTTAGGCTGCGGAAATGGCGTTGTTGGGCTTTCGTTACTTAAAGACAATCCGAAAACACACTTAACCTTCACTGATGAGTCTTATATGGCAGTTGCCTCAGCGAAAGAAAATGTTCAAGTTAATTTTCCAGAAAGTACTGATAACTGTGAGTTTATTGTCAATGATTGTTTAACAGATATTGAGCCACAAAGTGTTGATCTAATATTATGTAATCCTCCTTTTCATCAACAAAATGCCACAACCGATCATATTGCTTGGCAAATGTTTAAAGATAGTTATCGCGCCCTAAAAAAAGGCGGGGAATTACGTATTGTTGGCAATAGACAACTTGGTTATCATATCAAATTACAACGCATTTTTGGTAATGAGAAACTCATCGCCAGTAATGATAAATTCGTCATATTATCGGCCATTAAGAAATAAATTATGCATACAATTGCTCATATCAAGGCTCAATTGAACAAACTCGCCGCGGGTTTAACACTTGTACTGTTAACCGCTTGCGCAAACACAACAAATAAGATGGTGATTGCACCACAAACACCTGTGGTAAAATCGAATTTTCATGCCATGAAGACTGCTCAATTAACAGTAACAGACATGCGAGCAAATAGTCATGTTGTGGCGATTCATCGAGAAGGAAAAGCGATTGAATTAATCCCCGCGCATGATCATCTTGATACAGTGTTAACCCCTTTATTGAAACAAGCATTTATCAATAGCGGCTTAACTATTAATAACAATGCAATGAATAGTATAGCGTTATTTATTAATACGGCAGAGGTTGATGTTTACCAATCCTTAATGAAATATCACACCACCAGTCAATTAACGTTAACTGCGAAAGTTTCTGCAAAAGAACAAACACTTACAAAAACTTTTAAAAATAAAGGCAGTAGTGAAGGCGTGTTATCTGCTGATTTAGCCGTGTTAGAGCGAAACCTTAACCAACAGATTAGCGATACTATCGCATTAATCGTTAACGATAGTGAAATCCAACAATTTTTAAAATAATAATTCGATTAGCCGCTAACCGCTTAGTTTAGGAATTCTTATGAAATATTTATCTTTTTTATTGCTTGCCCTGTCTTTCGCTGTCCAGGGAAATAAGCTAAATCTCGATCCTGATAACTTATATCCTCAAGTAAAACTTGAAACGTCAATGGGGGTTATTATTGTTGAGTTAGATCGCGTGAAAGCTCCAATTACCGTGGATAACTTTCTCACTTATGTAGTGACAGGTGAATATAACAACACGGTTTTTCATCGCGTAATTAAAGACTTTATCGTGCAAGGCGGTGGTTATGATAAAGATTTTGCCATGAAAAAAACACATGAAAACATTGTGAATGAATCCGGAAATGGTTTAAAAAATGAATCGGGGACCATTGCTATGGCCAAAGAAAATAGGCCACACACTGCCAATCGACAATTCTTTTTTAATGTTAGCGATAATAAAAACTTAGACCCAGGCAGAAAATGGGGCTATGCCGTATTTGGTTCTATTATTGAAGGTGAAGAAGTAATTGAAGCTATGTCAGCAGTTGCAACCGATTATGATGAATCAATGGCCTGGAGTGATGTCCCCCTTGAGCCAATTATTTTAATAAAAGCAACATTATTGCCCGCAGCGTTTTAAGCTTTTAGTCACTGCATTGGCTAAAATAAAAAGTTATAACTTACAAAGCGCTACCAGAAAACACACAATAGACTTTTGACAAGTGACACTTTATCTACGATACATAAGGTATTACATGCTACAAGTTGACTAAAATAATAATCGGAATTAATTCACAATAAGCAATTTTGTGATCTTTCTCATGTATGTATGTTTATTAGAAATGGGGAAAGAAATGATAATTGAGCAGTTTATCAACGAGAAGATTCTACAAATTAGTGCTTATATTAAAGCTGTCATTGAAAAATCTCTACACTATACAGAATTGGATCAGTTCATTATTGATACAATGGAAGAATGGACATTACTACAGGTAATGGACGATACGCCGGGTAATGCTAAAGAACGAGTATTTTGGCATGTTATGCACGAAATGAGCTTACATGGCAGTCATGCACTGTCATCCGATTTGTATTTTCGTAGCGAAATAAATACCTGTCTTGATTTTTTTAATGGCATCGGGAGTTATCCTATCGATTGTATTGGCTGGCGCCCATTGCCATAATTTTTCCATTTAACTTAATAATATTGACGCAGCGACTAAAATTATCCTTTTTTACCTAAGTCGACTCTGATAGTCTCCATAGCAAATTCTAGCATTATGAATTCTGTGCATGTCATCGCCAAATACGATAAAAGAAACACTCAATTACTTTAAAAATAAACAACTACTTACCATTTTTTGTTTTGGTGTTGCCAGTGGTTTTCCATGGGTATTAATCGGCTCTGCGATGACTGGCTGGTTAAAAGACGAAGGCTTAAGTCGTTCTAGTATTGGCTTATTCGGACTGATATTTGTCGCTTACAGTATTAATTTTCTCTGGTCACCCTTAGCTGATCGGATCAAAATACCTTTTATCACGGCTAAAATTGGTATGCGACGTAGCTGGATTATGGTAACCCAACTCATCATTGCCTTTGCCGCGCTGCAACTCAGTTATTTAGATGCAACCAACCAACTCAATTTGATGGCTATGTTTGGCTTAATTATTGCCCTAGCCGGTGCAACGCAAGATATTGCGATAGATGCCTATCGTATTGATTCTTTATCAGGTTACGATAATAATATTATGGCTGCCGGCTCAGCAATGGCAACAGCGGGTTGGTGGACAGGGTATGCAGGCCTAGGCAGTATCCCATTTATTTTAGTCAGCCAACCCAACTGGCATTGGCCTGAAGTCTTTCAGATATTAGCTGCCATCATGTTAGTGCTTATCATCACAGCTATAGTGGTTAGCGAACCTCAAAGTAATCGTGAGCAAGTTCTCGATAAAATTGAAGCCGATTACTTAAACGTTTTACCTCAATATGGTAAAAAATCACTGCTGATCTTGTTTATTTTACCTTTAATATTTATCAGCATTATTTACGCAAATATTGGCTACCCTGCTTGGCCTGAAAGCATTATTGCAAGCGAATATCAATTCACCTTTGTTACTTTTTTAGTCGTGGGGTTACTGTTTATATTTCTGCAACAACTCGCTCGACTTAACAAACAACTGACGATTCAAAATACCACAAATAATAATTATCAGATCACGGTAACTCATCGAGTCACCGCATGGTTACTAACAACTCTAGTAGCGCCTATTCAAGAATTTTTCGATCGCAATGGCACTAAACTCGCGTTATCGATATTAATGTTTATCTTTTTATTCAAATTAGGGGAAGCATATTTAGGTCGTATGTCGATTGTATTTTACCGTGAAGTAGGTTTTTCCAATGAAGATATCGCTTATTACTCGAAAATGATCAACTGGGCGACAACCATTGTTTTTTCATTAATAGGCAGCGTTTTCACCATCCGCTACGGTATATTAAAAGGGTTATTTATTGGTGGCATTGCAATGTCTTCTAGCAACTTACTTTTCTCTGTCATGGCATTTGTTGGTCCTAATAAATTATTATTTGCCTTTACAGTTTTTGTTGATGGTTTTACTTCTGCTTGGGGGTCGGTAGCCTTTGTTGCGCTTTTATCTGTACTTTGTAATAAAAGTTTCACGGCTAGTCAATATGCCCTAATGGCCTCATTAGGCACGTTTGGACGAGTAATGCTCGGCTCATACTCGGGGATTATTGTTGATTGGTTAGATGGCAATTGGGCATTCTTTTTTATCTTAACCTCACTGATGGTGATACCAAGTTTATTATTTTTATATGCGATTAGAAAACCGTTAACTGCCTTGATTGAAAAACAAAACGGAAATTAGCCGTTAATTGTTCTATCATATTGATATACAGATTAAATTAAAGTGTTTATAGATGATCAGATTGTTATTTTTATTACCTATTTTAATGTCGGCTGTTTGGTGGTGGTACCTTAATAATAGAGGCTACACCATGAAAGAAGGCTTACGTGGCTTTATTTATATTTTTTCATTTAATGCGATTATTATTGGCTTTTTCACTTTAATGCTTTTTGTGACCCATTAACTTAAACCTATAGTTAATGATTAGCTTTCCAGAAAATACCAACAAAACTAAACATCAAAGATGACAAAAAAAATCTTCACATTAAGTGAAGATTTTTTAATAAATCATGTAACTAAAATCGTTAATTTAGAACATTGAACGACGACCACTACGACGTGTATTACGACGATTTCTCATTCGACTATGTAATTCTCGACGCTTAGCTCCTAACCACTCATCACGAGTAATAGTGGCATCACCAGTGCGACCTTCTTCACGAGCACGATAAGCACAGAATTCTTCAAATGCTTCAATATCGTCTTTTAACTCTTCAGCGACTAACTCAATCATAATAGCATCATCTAAAAAGCCTAAAACAGGAATATGATCAGGGACTAAATCTTCAGGATCACTAAAATAAGCCAAGGCACTTAACACGTCTTTACGCTCTTCGGCAGGAATTTCCCACTCAGCATCTTCAATCATGGCGACAAGTGTTTCTAACTTCTTAATACGCTCAGTAACAAAAGGCGGAAGTTCAACATTAATATCCTGACTTAAGCTTTTTGCATTAGTTAAAATACTTGCTTCACTTAGACTTTCCGCGCCTGATTGTGCTTTTCTCATCACATCACGAAAGTGCTCTAGATCTGATTCTTTTAATTCAAAAGTAACTTCAAATGCCATTTTAATTCTCCTACGATTGGCTTTTTCTTCTTTACCATTAAATCTAACAGAACATTGCCAGTTCAGCACGTAAGTTACGATTATTTTTGTAAAAAAAGGTAATTAATTTTCCGCTTTCATCAAGATTACAATTATTTTGATAAAATCTCATGCTATTATCTAAATGAAACAACCATTAAAATTCACAATATGTCTGATAAATCAATAACAAAGCAAGACAATCAAACATTAGCACAAGAGAATGTTAAAACCTGTGAAAATTGTCACGCCCCCGTTCAAGGTATGTATTGTTCTCAATGCGGTCAATCGGTTGAGTCAACATTACGATATTTTTGGAGTGTTGTTTTACACTTGCTTGACGATATATTCAGCTTTGACTCCCGCGTAAATCGCACCTTAATCCCTTTATTATTCAGGCCCGCTTTTCTTACTAACGAATATATCGCTGGCCGACGAGTGCATTACGTACCGCCGTTAAGACTGTATCTTTTTATTAGTATTGTTTTTTTTCTTACTTTGAAATTTTTTGCCGTCGATGAAAGCCTAGGGGCGTTTAATGTAGGAGATTCCGTTTCTTCAACGGTAAAAGTAGAACAGCATCTCAGTAAATTACAAACGAAAAAAGCAACTGCAACACCCGATAATCAATCGTTAATTACCGATGAAATTAAAAAATTCTCTCAATATAAAGAGGATTTAACCAAACAAAAAAGTCTTGCTATTAAAGGACTCACGGATAAATTAGTCCAATTAGAATTTGAAAAGTTACGCGAAAAAGATAATTTTTCACCCGAAAAACAAAAGAATCTTGATAACTTAATTGAAAACATTACGCTTTTTAAAAGTGGCGAAAAAAACAACTTATCATCCGATAAATTAACCTTTGGAAACAATGAAGATGGTAGTTTGTCTTTTGATTTTTTAACCCCTGAGCATAATAAAAAAGTTAACGATTTCGCTCAGCTACTTTCGAAAAAAGCAGAAAAAGCCTTTAACGAAGATCCAACACCTTTAATTAAAGAAGCGATTGAAAAGCTACCACAACTGCTTTTTATTTTATTACCGTTATTTGCCGGCCTATTAAAAATCATGTTTATTTTTTCTAAACGCCTTTATTTAGAACACTTAACCGTTGCATTACATAGTCATAGTTTTATTTTCTTATCCATTTTAATGGTAGAACTTATCGGTTTCGCTAAGTTTTATGCAGCTTATCTTCCGCTCATCACCCATATTACCGAATTTTTAGAAATTGCTATCGTTATCTGGATCCCAATTTATCTATTTATTATGCAAAAACGCGTTTATAAACAAGGCTATTTTTTCACCACCATAAAATATGCATTCATTGGGATAACGTATATGGTTATGATTGCCATAACAGCCACTGTTGCTTTCATTTGGGGACTCGCAAGCACTTAATGTTGAGTATTTCACGCAAATTTGAATTACGCTAGTATCCAAGAAACCTTATGATTACAATTTTATTCATCATTTTCGCTTTAACGATTATCGCGATATTTCTTTTGTTAATTCAAGGAAGATGGACTCGCAAATCCACCGTTAAATTACCAGAGCCAAACGGCGCACGAAAAGGTAGGTCTGGTAAAATTCTACCCACTGAGGGTGACACGTTAAAAGTACTTATTATTGGCGATTCATCGGCAGCAGGAGTGGGCGTTGATCATCAAGATAAAGCATTAACCGGATTCTTAATTGCGAGCCTAGCGGACCAGTTTAGTGTTGAATGGCAATTAATGGCGAAAACTGGCTTTACTTGTACCGAACTCATTAAGCAACTGCAACAGCAACCACAGCCATTTACTCATATTGATCACGTTATTGTGGCGATTGGGGTTAATGATGTAACAAATTTAACTCGTAGGAAACAATGGCAGAAAAACTTAGTAACGTTAGTGGATTTATTAGAAAATCAGTTTCATACGCACAACATTATCTTTACAGCTATTCCGCCTATGCATTTATTTACCGCTCTGCCTCAACCTTTAAGATGGATTTTAGGGACTCGAGCAAAACAGTTAAACCAACTAATGGCAGAAATAATACAGACCAAACCAACTTGCCATTTATTGCAGCCAGACATTCCTTTTTCAGAGCATTATTTAGCAGATGATAAATTTCATCCATCACAAGCTTCTTATAAGTTATGGGCTGAACAAGCAGCTCAATTAATAAGGAAATTGAGTGTTATTTAGTATAAACCCCCAATAAAAAAGCCCGTAATCTTTTTATTGATTACGGGCGTTATTTAAGCTTTCTCTGATCGCACAATCCGGTTTTTAATCGCTAATCAACTTGTACGTGATTAGAAATCACTGACTACTTGTCAGCTAAAGGTTTCATATGCGGGAATAAAATAACATCTTTAATGGTTGGTGAATCCGTAAATAACATCACTAAGCGATCAATACCAATACCTTCACCTGCTGTAGGTGGTAAGCCATATTCTAATGCTTGAATGTAATCGCCATCGAAGTGCATTGCTTCATCATCACCAGCGTCTTTACCTTCCACTTGGTTTTGGAAGCGAGCCGCTTGATCTTCGGCATCATTTAACTCTGAAAAACCATTAGCTAATTCACGACCGCCAACGAAAAACTCAAAACGGTCAGTAATAAATGGGTTTTCATCATTACGACGAGCTAATGGTGAAACTTCCCAAGGGTATTCGGTAATAAAGGTAGGTTGATCTAAAAGATGCTCAGCTACTTCTTCAAATATTTCACAAATATATTTACCTGGCCCCCACACTTTAGCTGCATCAGTTTCTTTCACACCAACAGCTTTAGCCATCGCTTTTAATGCATCAAAGTTTTCTTCAGGGTTACGTAAAACATTTTCATCAAGATCTTGACCATATTTCAAAATGGCATCCACCATTGAAAGACGAGCAAATGGTTGACCGAAATCATAAAATTTCTCTTCAGTGATTTCACCCTCAGCATTCTTCACGGTATTACGGATCACTGACGTACCCATCACATCTTCCGCCAAAGTGCGCAGCATATCTTCAGTTAAATTCATGAGATCTTTATAATCAGCATACGCTTGGTAGAACTCAATCATAGTAAATTCTGGGTTATGACGCGTTGATAATCCTTCATTTCGGAAGTTACGGTTAATTTCGAATACTTTTTCAAAACCACCTACCACCAAACGCTTTAAGTAAAGCTCAGGGGCAATACGCATATACATTTGTATATCTAATGCATTATGAAAAGTTTCAAATGGTTTCGCCGTTGCACCGCCAGGTATAGTTTGTAACATTGGCGTTTCAACTTCCATAAAGTCACGTTCAGTTAAAAACTTACGAATACCATCGACAATTTTTGAACGAACTTTAAAGGTGTTTCGTGTATCTTCATTGATAATTAAATCAACATAGCGTTGACGATATTTTGTTTCAACGTCAGATAGCCCATGGAATTTTTCTGGCAATGGACGAAGTGATTTTGTTAATAACTCGTATTTGTCCATATTGACGTATAAATCACCTTTACCTGATTTATGCATAGTGCCCGTTACACCAATGATATCACCGATATCTAGCGTGCCCCATTTCGCTTTAATTTCTTTTTGTACCGTTTTATGAGCATACGCCTGAATACGACCTGTCATATCCTGTAAGACCAAGAAAGGACCACGTTTTGCCATAATACGACCAGCAATGCTGTACTCTGCAGTTTCAGCTTCAAGCGTTTCTTTATCTTTTTCACCGTGTGCAGCTTGTAAATCAGCTGCATAGTGTTTTCGATCAAACTTGTTTGGGTGGCCATTAGCCGGACAGTTTTCTCGAATTTGCGCTAATTTGCCACGACGTTCGGCAATCAATTTATTTTCGTCTTGGTTTGCTTGGTCAGTCATTTTCTTTCTCGGTTAAAATATCAAAACTTATTTTTGATAAGGTTAGTACTTACTATTGTTGAGTTATGTTATTTTATAGGAATTTAACTCCGCATATAAATATACGGGTAAAAATTTCTATAAGCCAGACTTTAAACTCGCTTCTAAAAATTTATCGAGGTCGCCATCTAATACGGCTTGCGTATTACGGTTTTCAACCCCAGTACGTAGATCTTTGATTCGACTGTCGTCTAATACATATGAACGTATTTGACTGCCCCAACCGATATCCGATTTACCATCTTCTAATTCTTGCTTGCCTTCATTTTGTTTCTGCATTTCCATTTCATACAACTTAGCTTTTAATAGCTTCATCGCTGTAGCACGGTTTTTATGTTGTGAACGATCCGCCTGACAAGCAACAACCGCTCCGGTGGGAATATGGGTTAAACGAATAGCAGAATCTGTTTTATTAACGTGTTGACCACCCGCACCAGATGCTCTAAACGTATCGACACGCAAATCAGCAGGATTAATGTCTATTTCGATATTGTCATCAATTTCCGGATAAATAAACGCTGAGGCAAAAGATGTATGACGACGACCACTTGAATCAAATGGTGATTTACGAACGAGTCGATGAACGCCAGTTTCCGTTCTTAACCAACCAAATGCATATTCACCGGTATACTTAATAGTACAACCTTTGATCCCCGCTACATCACCATCTGTCACTTCAATGGCTTCAGTTTTAAAGCCGTGCGCTTCTCCCCAACGAAGATACATCCGCATTAGCATTTCGGCCCAATCTTGCGCTTCAGTGCCACCCGAACCTGACTGAATATCTAAATAACAATTATTAGCGTCTTGTTCGCCAGAAAACATTCGACGAAATTCTAATTTCTCTAAACTTGCTTCTAACGTTTGAATTTCTGCTTGTGCGTCTTCAAAGGTTTCTTCATCGTTTTCTTCAACGGCGAGCTCTACAAGCCCCTCAATATCTTCACAACCTGAGTCCATTTGGTCGATAGTTTCCACAACTGCTTCTAAACCAGCACGTTCTCTGCCTAATGCTTGAGCTCGCTCAGGTTCATTCCAAATTTCAGGGGCTTCTAATTCGCGAACAACTTCAACTAAACGCTCAGATTTCTGATCGTAGTCAAAGGTACCCCCTAAGCATATCTGTACGCTCACGAATTTCTTTAATTTTATTTAAAACAGGGTTTACTTCAAGCATGCTTAATTTTCTTTTTACACCGCCAAAAACATTGGCCAATTTGAATAGTAAAATAGTCGCGCATTGTAGCTTAATTACACGGGTAAATAAACGCTTGCGTGTCGCAATTTATCAGGAAGTATTTTTCTCGAAGGGAAAGCAAAGATACTTATGCGGAAAGTGTTAAATACTCAACCATTAATTGTAACGATTGCTTGCCTCGAAATTCATTAATATCGAGTCGATAACATAAATATACTCGGCTTGCATTATGATTAGGCCATTGTTTTACGTTAATATTAAAAGCAATAGCATCAAAGACTTGTCCTTGTTTTTCCACCACCATTTTAAGATGCTTTTCACCAACGATTCTTTGTTGTATCAATGTGAATTCATCGTCAAATACCGGTTCAAGGAAATTTTGCCCCCATGGTCCCGCGTGTCTAATTTTTTCTGCAAAATCTAGCGTCATTTCAGTTAATGATAATGAACCATCTGAATAAACTTTTCCTTCAAGTAAATCATGATCTAACCATTGTTTGGCATAATCATGAAAGTGTTGCTGAAAAAGTGCAAAATTTTCTTTTAAAATGGTCAATCCAGCAGCCATGGCATGACCACCAAATTTAGCAATAAGCCCTGGATGTTGGCTATCGATATGTTCTAATAAATCTCTTATATGCAGACCCGGAATTGACCTTGCCGAACCTTTAAGTTCTAGACCATTGTCACTTTGGGCAAATACAATACTTGGGCGATGAAACTTTTCCTTTAATCTTCCTGCGACTATACCAATGACACCTTGATGCCATTGCTCATTAAACAAAGAGATAGCATATGGTAAATTTTCTTCGGTAAAGTTAAGTTGCTTCATGATAGTTTCGGCTTCATATTGCATGCCTTGCTCAATTTCACGACGTGATTTATTTAAACTATCCAACTCTGCCGCCATCACTCTTGCCGACATCAAATCAGCAGCTAATAAACAGTTAATTCCATAAGCCATATCATCTAAACGCCCTGCGGCATTAATACGTGGACCTAGCGCAAAACCAAAGTCACTGGCCATTAACCGTTGTTGATTCTTTCCTGCTATTTCAATTAACGCTTGAATACCAGGGCGAGTGTGCCCTGCTCTTATTCGTTTTAAGCCTTGCTCCACTAAAATTCGATTATTTGCGTCTAGCGAAACCACATCAGCCACGGTACCTAAAGCGACAAGATCTAATAGTTGTGCAATGTTTGGCTCAGTAATTTTAGGCTTAGACGTATTGAATTGGTTGCTACTATCATGATTGTTCACATCATTTTGTAGTGATTGATTTTCAGATAAATCAGCATCTTGAGATGACTCTGGCTGAGCGTTATTTTCGTGGGAAAAAAACCAGTTTTGTTCGCGTAAATATTTTCTCATCGCTAACATAAAATAAAACGCCACTCCAACACCTGCTAGCGCTTTACTGGGAAAGCTGCATTGGTGTTGATTAGGATTAATAATAGCATCAGCTGGAGGTAACGACTTACCTTGTAAATGATGATCAGTCACAATGACTTTTAAACCTAATGATTTAGCCTTTTCAACGCCAGCAATGCAACTAATACCACTATCCACAGTAATTAATAGTTCAGCACCTTGTTGATATGCAATATTGACGATTTCTGGCGTTAAGCCATATCCATATTCAAAACGATTTGGCACTAAAAATTGATGATTTGTATATCCAAACATCGATAACGCTGTCATCATTAAAGCAGTACTTGTTGCGCCATCAGCATCAAAATCACCAACAATAACAATCGTTTGATTCGCAACCATCGCTTGATAAAGTATTGTGCAAGCATCATGGATACCAGCTAATTGCTCAACAGAAATTAACTGGTTAGCTTTAAGGGTTAATTCATTCGACGATTGCACACCACGCGAGGCATATATTTGTTTAATAACTGGATGTAGCGATGCTGGCAAAAAGCTATCATCTACCTTTTCACGTCGCACAATCACTTTATTCATATAAACACATCTGCCTAGTTAAAGTTGAGCATTTAAGTAGCGTGTCATGCAACTAGCTTTCAGTGTTGATACTTTCAAGTATTTGTAATAAATCGGCAGGCTGGCGATAGCCCGGTAACAAAAGTCCATTAGGAAAAATAATAGCAGGAGTAGAATTCACACCCACTTGACGGCCAAAATTAAACTCGGCCTCCACTGGGCTTTCACAAATTCTTTGTGCTACAGATGACCCTAACTTAGCTTTAGTTAACGCTTCATTTGGCTGTTCATGGCACCATATAGAACGTAAATCTTTAAAACCTTGCGATAATCTACCTAACTGATCAGTCACACCTGCTCGTGGGTATGCCATATATTTAACTGTGATCCCTAACTCATTATATTGTTCAATTTGCTTATGCATTTTACGACAATAACCACAGGTAATATCTGTAAAAACAGTGATTTGATGCTTTTCATTTTTAGCGGGGTAGACAATCATGTCATCGCTAAATTGTTTTAATCCTTCAATGCGTAATTCAGCTAAGCTATCTTCAGTATGATTAATCACATCAGTACTGCCAATGCCATAAAGCTTACCTTGCACTAAAAATTGCCCGTCTTTACTAGCGTAAAATAAACCTTGTTTGGTCACTACTTCAACAAGCGCAGGAAATGGAGATGCTTTAACGGATTGAATCTCTAAGTTAATGCTAGATGCGAGTGTTTTCTTAATCTCAGCTTGTTCTTTTTCTGAAAGTGTATTATCTACTTGAGCTAAAGCATGAGTCACGCAAAACAAGCTACTGATCAAAAAAACGAAAGCGCGATATTTAAACATAGAAATTCCCAATATATATTTTAATTAATCTCTTTTACACAAGGTTTATAACAATCAATTTAAAAGAAACCAAGACACGATCAAGCAGACCGTAACAGAGGCGACAAAATTACAGGGTATTTGATAAAAAATCAATTTTTATACTGGTATTTCCGGCTTCAATCGCCCCATTAAAAATTCCTATAATTTTTTTAATCCTTGCTAGCTTGTTAATAGCTCGATCTGATAAACTGCGCGCCATTATATTTCCCAAATAACTAGCTAGGAAGAAAGCATGGAAATTGGACTTTTTTATGGCTCAACGACTTGTTATACAGAAATTGCTGCCGAAAAAATTCAGAGCCAATTTGATGATGGTGTCGTGCAATTATTTAACCTAAAAGATATACCATTAGCTGAAAGCGAGAAGTTTGATTTACTCATTTTTGGTATTTCAACGTGGGATTATGGCGAGATTCAGGAAGATTGGGAAAGCCATTGGGATGAAATAGATCATGTAGATCTTAACGGTAAAATTGTTGCGTTATACGGCATGGGCGATCAAATCGGTTACACCGAATGGTTTCAAGATGCTTTGGGAATGTTACATGACAAAGTTATCGCTCAAGGTGGATATGTTATCGGTTTATGGCCAAACCAAGGTTATGAATTTGCCGCTTCTAAAGCGTTAACAGCTGATAAAAGTCACTTTGTTGGTTTAGCTTTGGATGAAGATAACCAATATAATGACAGCGATACACGTATTAGCTCATGGTGCCAACAAATACACAATGAAATACAAGACGTATTATCCAGTTAATCAATTAAATTATAAACTTTTTAACGTGCACTATAGGTTATTGACGACTTTACCACTATAATCTGCACATCTTAATTTCGAGCCTAAAATCACTATGTTTGAGCAGTTTGACCTAGATTCAGAACTCCTAGGCGGCATAAACAATGCCGGTTATACTAAACCTACTTCCATTCAATCGCTAGTTTTACCTGCCGCGATGGCGGGGAAAGATGTGTTAGCATCTGCACCGACAGGAACAGGAAAAACTGCCGCATTTATTTTACCCGTTGCTCAGCATTTACTCGATTACCCAAGAACAAAACCGGGTTTTCCACGTGTACTAATTTTATCGCCAACTCGTGAGTTAGCGTTACAGATACATGAACAAAGTGAAAACTTAACGGCGTTAACTAAAATAAAAAGTGGCGTGATCACCGGTGGTGTTAACTATGGTAGTCACAAAGAAATTTTAAATGAAACCACCGATATTTTAATTGCTACCCCGGGTCGGTTACTTGAATACATTGAAAATGAGCAGTTTGACGCGCGTGAAATAGAAATTCTAGTGCTTGATGAAGCTGATCGCATGTTAGACATGGGTTTTGCTGAAACGATAAATCGAATTATTGCCGAAGCAAGATGGCGTAAACAAACAATGCTTTTCTCAGCCACACTCGAAGGTGCAGGCGTGGTTAAGTTTTCAAAAGAAATACTCAACGATCCGATATTTCTTGAATCGAACCCTTCACGTAAAGAAAAAGCTAAGATTCATCAATGGCTTCATTTAGCCGATGATAAAGATCATAAATTTGCCTTACTAGCTCACTTATTGAAGCAAGAAGAAATTAAACGAGCGGTGGTTTTTGCCAATAAGCGTGAAACCGTGCAATACCTTTCTGGCAAACTATACGCGGAAGACATTCCTTGTGCTTGGTTAGAAGGTAAAATGGCACAAGATAAGAGAAATAAAGCAGTTGAACGTTTACGCAATGCACAGATAAATGTATTAGTTGCCACGGATGTAGCAGCACGAGGCTTAGATATTGATGACATCACCCATGTGATTAATTTTGATATGCCTAGAAAAGCCGATATTTATGTACATCGTATTGGTCGAACCGGTCGAGCGGGTAATAAAGGCACGGCAATTTCATTAGTAGAAGCACATGATATGGCGGTTGTGGCTAAAATTGAACGTTATATAGGCGATAAATTGCCTCGTAGAGTGATAGAAGATTTACGGCCTAAATATAAAGAAGCAAAAGTTGCATTAAAGAAACCGAAAGTCAAAAAATCAAAAGCACAAATGAAAGCTAAAGCGAAAAAACAAGCCAAACGATCCGCGAAAAGATGATCATAAACAAGTAATATTGAACATCTGCTCAATATTACTTGCTTAGTCCATTAATTTCGGTGAAAATATCATCTGTTGAAATTGTATACTATTATTTATAGTAATCAGTAAAAACATATACGCTAATATCCAGATATTTTGCCGTTATTAAGGAAAGCAACCAAAGTGTCAAATCGATTAATCAACCAACAAATTAAACAACAAGCGCGAACTTGGGTGCGTTGTTTAAATCGTGGATTAACCGACTCTGAAAAACCACAACTAATTGCATGGCTTAATCAAAACCCTCTTCACCATCAAGCACTATATAAAGCGACATCTGTTTTCGATAACATCAAAGAATTAAATGAGCTAAATGGTGTATTTCCTTTAGAGAAAAATGACCGTTTAAGTGGTTTAAGTGCTAAAAGTTTATTTTTAATAATGCTTTTATTATCTCTAATGGCGATTTTACTCGGTCAGTCAATATCAACAATTTCAGTATTTCCCGCTGAAAATCAAATGATGAATTATCAGACTCGCATTGGTGAACAACATGAGTTTTTATTACCTGATGGTAGTAAAGTCACATTAAATACTCATTCTAAAATCACGGTAAATTACAATAAGAACCATCGCAATATACACTTGTTGTATGGTGAAGCTCTTTTTGACGTTGCCAAAGATAAAACTCGACCTTTTACCGTCAATACCGGTAATAAATCGTTCACGGCGCTCGGTACAGTGTTTAATATTCAAAAAAATAATGAACTCGATATGGAGCTCTATGTCAGCGAAGGACAAGTGCTAGTTAGTAATCAATTACCGAGCAAAAAACTTGCTTCTTTGATAGAAACAGAACGTGCAAAACATGATTCCAGTATGATCATCACAGACGGCGAAAAAACGGTGATTGAAAATAAACAACAACAAGCAACGTTCTCATTATCACAAGCCCAAGCGGAACAAGAATTATCTTGGCAACAAGGCATGTTAATATTTTCAGGTGAAACTCTAAAAGAAGCACTCAGTGAAGTTAGTCGTTATAACAAGATTCAATTTGAGATTGCCAACGACGATGTTAGCAAAATAAAAATAGCGGGTTATTTTAAAGCTGGTGATATCAATGGCTTACTAGAATCGCTGGCAAATAACTTCAATATTAAATATAAATTTAATGCCACAAATTCAATTCAATTAAGTAAAGCAGAGAATCCTTCTTAATCACTTCTGCTTAATCTTAAAAAAGTCTATACTGCCAATATATCAAACATTTAAATCACCAAATAGGTAACTTTTTCGCTTGATGTTATTTTGGCAGCCGTATGTTTCAGGTATTAAACAATACTTTAACACCATGAAAACATTCTTATTCAGTAAGAAAAGTAAAATTGCTAGCATCGCAATATTATGGCTTTGTATTAGCAATAACAGCTTCGCCGAAAAGCTGTTTCTGTTTGATATTCAACAGCAACCTGCGGATCAAGCATTAATAACCTTTGCAAAAAAAACCGATAAAACGATTATTTTTTCGTATGAATTAACTAGAAACTATCAAACTAATACACTTAAGGGCTATTACAGTTTTACTCAAGCACTACGAAAATTATTAAGAAATTCAGGGTTAACCTCTGTGATTAAAAATAATCAATTGCAGATAATCGAAGACAGCTCGTTTATAAATTTACAATCCGAAAGTAATAATATCTCACCATTACCGTCTAAGACACCTTCACTGCAAAGAACAAGAACACATCAACAACAAGAGCACATTGAAAAAATAGCGATTGTTGGTAGTAGAAATATCGCAAGAAGCCTTCAAGAGTTACCGGTCCCCGTAGATATTCTCTCCCAGCAAAATTTAAAGAACACCGGTGAATTTGAAGTTGGTAAAATGCTGCAAAGTATTGCGCCTTCATTCAATTTTGCCAGTTCTTCGATAAGCGACGGCACAGATGTATTAAAACCTGCAACATTAAGAGGATTAGGACCTGATCAAACCTTGATTTTAGTAAATGGTAAACGCCGACATCATGCAAGCTTACTTCATATCAATACTTCCGTAGGCCGAGGCACTGCAGGAGCTGACTTAAATACCATCCCTTTGTCTGCCATAAAACGTATAGAAATACTACGTGATGGCGCTGCGGCTCAATATGGCTCAGACGCCATTGCAGGTGTCATTAATATCGTATTAAAAGATTCAGCGAACACTGGCAGTTTTCACTCAACTATTGGTCAATATCAGCAAGGTGACGGTAATACCTTTGATGTAAGTATAAATAAAGGCTTTACACTCAATGAACATGGATTTTTTAATACAAGTTTGAGTTATCTTACACATCAAGCAACCGACCGCTCTGGGTTACATGGTAGTTGTCAGTATCAAGATTGTTTAAAGCTTGAAAATGGCGACTATCTTGCCACTGATGAAAAAGAAAAAACAGCCAATAGAAATACCTTTAAAATTGGCGATCCTGCGTATCAGCAATTAAGTTTAGCTTATAACGCTAATTACCCAATCAAGACTGGTGAATTATATAGTTTCGCTTTATATTCTAAACGAAGAAATAATTCTGCTGCTTTTTTCCGTCACAGTGCCAATGAGTTAGCAAATCCTATTTTGCAAGATAATATAGCCGTTAGACCTAATGGCTATTTACCTTATATTCATTCAGATATTACTGACGCGTCCTTTAATTTAGGGTTTAAAACAGATCTTAGTAATGATACAGCGATAGATATTTCATTCACACAGGGTGAAAATACGATCGATTATCGCACTAAAAACTCGCTGAATGCTTCATATGTTAACCTGCTGAATTCACGAGGGTTGTTGAGCCCAGAACAAATTAGAAGTCAACTACCAGAATCGGCAGATGCATATTCGTTATCTTTATCACTACAGACCTTAAATATTGATGTAAGGCGTATTTATGAGTACTTTTCTCTCGCCATAGGTGCTGAAATAAGAAAAGATAAGTATCAAGTCAGTCCTGGAGAGAAATATAGTTATTTTGATTATGATAGTCATGGCGATAGTGCCTATTTTGACCATAATGCTTTAGGCGGAATTCAAGGTTTTCCTGGTATTTCAACAAATTCATCTGTTCACGAGTCTAGACAAGTAAGCTCTTTATATTTAGAGCTAAACAGTGAATTAATTGAAAATATCACGTTTGATGGTGCCTTAAGGTATGATAATTATAATGACTTTGGCGATACCTCGAATATTAAACTTGCTACTCATTGGCGTCTCAATGAATTAATCACCTTACGCAGTTCTATCAGTACTGGGTTTAGAGCCCCTTCTATGCAGCAACTTTATTTTAATAATATCAGTACCCAATTTATTGTTGATGATGACGAGCACTTTACCGCAGAACAAATAGGTACCTTTAGAAACGATAGTCCGCTCGCATCCCTGATTGGTGTACCACAATTAACAGAAGAAAAATCAACAAACTTTACCTTTGGAAGTGTGTTTAATTTTACCGATAAATTCAACGTCACGCTTGATTATTATGCGATTGATATTGATGACCGCATCGTTATCAGTAATAAATTAGGAGTTGGACTGTCGACAGAATTAACAGAATTATTACAGCAAAACCACGTCGATAAAGCGCAGGTTTTCCTTAACGGGGTCAATACAGAAACGAGAGGTTTAGATGTCATTGCTAGTTGGAAAACACCTTTATTCAATGGTAATTTTGACTTAACATTTGCCGGAAATATAACCGACACGGATGTCAGTAAACGCTATGTGCCAAACTCAACTGTATTGAATGCGCTGTCAATTGAGCAAGTTTTTTCAGAACAAGATATTTCGATTATAGAAGAATGGCAGCCCAAGAATAGAATGAGTGTCAATGCAACTTATCTATTAAATAATTGGTCAGTGAATTTTAATGTTAACCGTTACGGAAAATACACCATAACGGATGGCGGCAAACAAACCTACGGCGCTGAAATATTGACCGACATACAAGTAAAACACCAATTTAATCGACAAATATCTTGGTATGTGGGAGTAAACAACCTCTTCAATGTCACTCCCGATAAAAATACCATCGCAAATTCACATGCGGGCACTATAGTAGACGAACAAGGCAATGAAATAGTCAGCAGCCCTGGCGTATTTAAATATTCTCGCCGCTCTACACCCTTTGGTTTTAATGGTAGTTACTTGTACTTAGGGTTAAATTACTATTTTGAATAACCAAAATGAGTGAGTTATTCGACCTCTTTACGCGTGAAAACCCAATCATTCCCTTTTGATAAGTCTTCATTAAAGCTATACCCCGCTACCGCAAACCCTTTTAATTCTGCTAATGAATTCACTTGATTTTCAATAATATATCTAGCCATTAATCCACGTGCTTTTTTCGCGAAAAAACTGATCATTTTATATTGACCATTTTTCCAATCTTTAAAAGCCGGCGTGATCAAATCAGCTTGTAATGACTTTTTCTTCACAGCTTTAAAGTATTCATTTGACGCTAGGTTCACTAAAATATTATCTCCTTGCTCTGCAAGTGCTTGATTTAGCTTCTCAGTAATTAACTCGCCCCAGAATTGATATAAATTAGTACCACGATCGTTATTAAGCTTAGTGCCCATTTCTAGCCGATAAGCTTGCATTAAATCTAAGGGCTTAAGTAAACCATATAATCCCGACAATATTCTCATATGCTGTTGTGCGTACTCAAAATCAGCATCCGTTAAAGTTTTTGCATCTAGCCCTGTGTATACATCACCATTAAACGCCAACACTGCTGGACGAGCATTTTCAGTAGTAAAAGGTTGTGACCATTGTCCGAATCTTGCGGCATTTAGTCCGGCTAATTTATCGCTGATCCCCATTAAGGAAGATATCTCTGCAGGAGAAAGTTTGACGCATTCTTCTATTAATAATTGGCTATGCGATAATAATTCAGGTTGTGAAAATTTATCTGTCGTTAAAGGAGATTCATAATCTAAATTTTTTGCAGGAGAGACAACAAGTAACATAACGGATCCAACTCAATTAAAATTGTCGATACTATACCATAGCGAGGTCGGATTTAAATCGATGAAATCGCGATCTATCGCATAAATAAATAATCTAATTATTTATTAAAAATTCACAAAAGCTACTTGCTAATTTGCTAGGATTTGATACAAATTAGTGTTCGAACTCAAATGTTCATAATCGATAATTTGAGTAATTATCGAAGTCACACCAGAAATAAGCCGCTTGTCATATTATTTACGATTTGCTCAACGCTTAATCGGTACACTTTTCACATTTAATCAAAGGAAAATATGATGACAAACCAACTAGAACAGTTAAAAAAAATGACGACGGTTGTTGCTGATACTGGCGACATTGAAGCTATCGCAAAATTTCATCCACAAGATGCGACAACCAATCCTTCATTACTTCTTAAAGCTGCTTCGATAGAAAGCTATCAACATTTATTGGACCAATCTGTAACTTGGGCAAAGGCGCAATCCGACAATGCTGAGCAGCAAGTGATTGACGCGGCAGATAAATTATCGGTATTAATTGGTTTAGAAATTTTAAAAATAATCCCTGGCCGTATTTCTACGGAAGTTGATGCCCGTTTATCGTTTGATACTCAAGCGTCAATTGAAAAAGCACATAAACTTATTGCTATGTATAACGAAGCCGGCATTAGTAATGATAGAATTTTAATAAAATTAGCCTCAACATGGGAAGGGATCAAAGCAGCCGAACAGTTAGAAAATTCCGGCATTAATTGCAACTTAACCTTATTATTTAGTTTTGCTCAAGCGCAAGCTTGTGCTGAAGCGGGCGCATATTTAATTTCTCCATTTGTTGGTCGTATCTTAGATTGGTACAAAAAAGACACTGGGAAAACAGCATATCCAGCAGCAGAAGATCCAGGTGTATTGTCAGTAAGTAAAATTTATAATTATTACAAAGCTAAAGGTTACCAAACAGTGGTTATGGGCGCGAGTTTTAGAAATAGTGGTGAAATTTTAGCGTTAGCAGGCTGTGACCGATTAACCATTAGCCCTCAACTTTTAGATGAATTAGCTAACTCTCAAGAGCCAGTTGAGCAAAAATTATTTAATGATCAGCCAGCCATAGCAAAAGAGTCGCCATTGTCTGAAGCAGATTTTCGTTGGTTAATGAATGAAGATGCGATGGCAACTGAAAAGTTATCAGAAGGGATCAGAAATTTTGCTATTGACCAAGTGAAATTAGAAAAACAACTTTCAGCACTATTATAAAAATAAAAAAGGTTACTATTCATTCACTTGGCTAAAAACTTAAAAAAAATGTTTCAATTTTTCAGGATAGTATGGTAAAAAAATCATGCAGTTGTAGAAAAAAGGAGCATTCCATGGATAAGCTAAATGAAGTCGTTGGCTCACTTGGTAAACAACCAAAAGCCGCAACCAATAGTAATAAAAAAAGAAAATGGCGTGAAATAGAACAACTGAAAGAAAAGTTCCAACTTGAAAAAGACCTAAAAGTCTATGAAGACTCGCTAGAGTATATGTTGGACGAGTTTTAAGCTAATTAAAACGTTTAAACTAAAACCCAGTTTTTACTGGGTTTTTTATTGCAAACATAAAAATATAGCAGTAATAAAATGTCACTAACTGGGCTTGGTAATCCAGCCGCACAATTAAATGTTTATATTGAGAATACTCCACCGCTAGAGTCATACCTCTCGTTATCCGCATGTAGACCAATGCAAAACGGTGAGATTAAAATGATCGCAGATCTTACCGGCAATCATTGGCGTAAAATATTTAATGTTTATGCAAAACTCGTTTTTGAACTAAAAAAGCCACATTATAAATCATGGCAAGACTATCGAGATAATGCATTACTGCAAGGCCACAGTAATGAGAATTTATTATTTAAGGTAACAGCGCCAGAGATATTACCACACTTAATGCGTCATAATACGTCACCAAATAACATTTCAATTATTATGGGAAAAACCTATGCGAGTAAGTTAGAACTTGCTGAAACTTGTCACTGGCTATCCACAGAGTTTGCTATCAATACCGATAAAAATTTAATAATTTGCCCTTACTTTGACTACCGACAATTATCAAATATAAAAATTACCAAACTCTGCCAATTAATTAAATCAATGCAAAATGTAAAAACTTAACCCTTACTTTTTCAGGCATTTAACTTTAAGTAAAGTGAGTCTTGTTCAAGCCATTGCGGGTAATGACGAATAGGGTTTGCGTTTGGTTTAGCTAAGTAAAACCCTTGCGCATAACTCATTCCTAATTGCCTTAAGAGTTCATATTCTTCAAAGCTTTCGATACCTTCAACCACGACTTTTGCTTGTGCCGATTTTGCTAATTCAAATATTGCTTTAAGAAATTTTCTTTTAAAGTTATCAAGGTGGCAGCTTTCAACAAAGTAACGATCAACTTTAACAATATCTGGCCGTAATTGGCTCCACATTTTTAAACCTGAATACCCTGCACCAAGATCGTCAATAGCGACATCAAAGCCAAATTCTCGATATTTTGCTAGCGCAAGACTCAAAGTTTCTGCGTTTGGGAAAGGATATTTTTCACTCAATTCAATGACGATCCTTCGACAATCTAACCCAGCCTTCTCAACAAGTTTTATCGTTTCACCTTGTGGGTGGGCTTTATCTAATAACACCAACGGACTCACATTAAGAAATAATTTTCCTTCCAATTGTAAGTGAGCAAATTGTTGAATTGCAGTATCACGACATAATATTTCAAGCTCAGATAATAAACCACAATCAGTAGCTGCTTTAAATAACACATCAGGCGCGTAATAAATGCTATCTAGAGGGCCCCTAGATAATGCTTCATAACCAACGATAGTTTGATTAGTGATATCAAAGATGGGCTGAAAAACCACCGTGATTTTTTTATCACGGATAATATTTTGAATAATTTTATACACAGAAATCTCCTTTCACCTAAAAGTTTAGGAGTTTTAGATGACAGATTTATGACAAAATTTGAATATAACGTAGGAATTACGTTGAATTGTCACGAATGTGTGAAAGCTATTTCCTAGGTAATTAAAACGCTAGAATGTAACTAGGCTTAGCAAGTAACGACAAACGTTACATTACTAAGCCTATGACTATGACTATGCCAATCTATGTGAATTAATAGTGCGGAGAATAAATAAAGCTTAATTAACAGATCAAAGTTAAACTAAACGATAATTTACAGGTACCTTATTCGCCACCTGTATCAGGTGCTTCAGTGTCATCCTGTGCAACGTTAACCGGCGACTCTACTTCAACGCGATCGACTCGCTGTAAGCCTCGTGGTAATTTATTACCTCGTCTACCCCTTTCACCACGATAGTGTTCTATATCACTTGCTTTGAGGGTTAATTTTCGTTTACCAGCATGTAAAGTCACGGCGTCTTGATCCGTGATAACCTCAAGAAGTGTCACAAACTCTTCGCGTGACTTTGCGCGCGCAGACGAAATATTGATAATTTTATTACCTTTACCTTTACTCAATATCGGTAAATCTTTTACAGGGAAAACCAACATTCTTCCTTCGGTAGTAATGGCAAGTACTAACGCTTTTTCAAGGTTTTGAATAAGCTTAGGTCTGATCACTTTAGCGTTTGCCGGTAAACTAAGTAATGCTTTACCGTTTTTGTTGCGGCTGATCATATCTGAAAACTTACCAACAAACCCATAACCAGCATCGCTGCTCAATAAGTAATTCGCATTGTCATCTGCCATTAACGTTTGCTCAAAGTTCTCACCGGCGGATAAATTGAAACGTCCCGTTAAAGGTTCGCCTTGGCTTCGAGCAGTAGGCAAAGTATGCGCGTCAGTGGTATAAGCCCGACCTGAAGAATCGATAAATACAACAGGTCGATTACTTCGCCCTTTCGCTGAACATAAATATTCATCTCCAGCTTTATAGCTTAACATTTTCGCATCAATGTCATGCCCTTTAGCACAACGAGCCCAGCCCTTTTCAGAAACAACAACAGTAACAGGTTCACTTGGTACTAAATCTTTTTCTGATAATGCTTTTGCCTCGGTACGTTCAATAATTTTCGAGCGACGTTCATCTCCATATTTTTCTGCAGCTTCAAGAATTTCCTTTTTCATTAAGGTATTCATTCGTGCATTGGAGCCCAATATCTTCTCTAACTTTTCGCGTTCTTGATTTAATTCATCTTGCTCTGCACGAATTTTAATTTCTTCTAACTTCGCCAATTGACGTAGTTTAATTTCTAAAATCGCTTCCGCTTGAATTTGTGAAAGCGAAAAGCGAGACATTAATTCTACTTTCGGTTCATCATAATTACGTATAATTTCAATAACTTCATCAATATTTAAATACGCAATCAATAAACCGTCTAAAATATGCAACCGCGCAAGTACTTTATCTAAACGATATTGCAAACGTCGTCGAATAGTTTCACGGCGAAACTCAATCCATTCAGATAAAATACTTTTTAAATTTTTAACCGCAGGCTTATTATTTAAACCAATCATGTTGAGGTTAACACGATAGTTTTTTTCTAAGTCGGTAGTGGCAAAAAGATGTTGCATTAATTGTTCTATATCTACGCGATTTGAACGAGGAACAACGACTAATCGCGTTGGATTTTCATGATCCGACTCATCACGTAAATCTACAACCATAGGCAGCTTTTTCGCGGTCATTTGCGCGGCTATTTGTTCTAATATTTTCCCGCCTGATGCTTGATGAGGTAAGGCGGTTATCACCACCTCACCGTGTTCGATATCATAAACTGCTCGCATTTTGATGCTACCACGGCCAGTTTGATATATTTTTTCAATATCGGCAGCTGGAGTGATGATTTCTGCATCAGTTGGATAGTCGGGGCCTTTTACTACCTCTAATAATTCAGTAATTTCAGTTTTGGGTGATTCGATCAGTTTGACACAGGCATTAGCCATTTCTCTGACATTATGTGGAGGAATATCCGTTGCCATACCCACGGCAATCCCCGTAATACCGTTCAACATGATATGAGGGAGACGCGCAGGCAATGTTTTTGGCTCTTTCATCGTGCCATCAAAATTAGGTAACCAATCAACCGTACCTTGACCAAGTTCACTTAATAACACTTCACTAAAGCGAGATAAACGAGACTCGGTATAACGCATCGCGGCAAAAGACTTAGGATCGTCTGGGGCCCCCCAGTTACCTTGGCCATCAACTAAAGGATAACGATAAGAAAATGGCTGCGCCATCAACACCATAGCTTCATAACAGGCGGAATCACCATGCGGATGAAATTTACCTAACACATCACCAACAGTACGAGCTGACTTTTTATATTTCGCTGCAGCCGACAAACCAAGTTCTGACATGGCATAAACAATACGACGTTGTACTGGTTTTAAACCATCGCCAATATGTGGCAAAGCTCTATCCATGATAACGTACATGGAGTAATTTAAATAAGCTTCTTCTGTAAATTGTCGTAATGGTCGTTGTTCAATACCATCAAGACTATAATCAAGCGCATCAGACATGGATAAATTTTCCCAATATAAACGACTTAGCTTCTGTTTATTGGTTGAGTTTTAATCAACAAGTAAACGCTGAGCGTAAATTTTCTTTTTAATATTAAACATTATTGAAAACATGCCGTTCTTTAAATGTAAAAAAGACTAAAAAGCAGTTTAATTATTATTAATTTGATTAGATTAAAGTGAAGTTCAACCTTTATATCTCTGCCTAGCTTAGCTGATTATCACATAGGAAAAAATAGCTGATCGAAAGAAAGTTTTAGAATTTGATAAATATTATCAATCTTGCTTAATATAGCTACAGACTTGATTACGACCGGTATTTTTTGCCGCCATTAACGCTTCATCTGCGGCATTAACTAATGCATCAAAATTTTGTTCCGTTTGTGACAAACTCGCAACACCAATGCTGATCGTTATCTGAAGAGACTCTTCTTGATAAGTGTAACGATATTGTTGTACTTTTTCACGAAAACGTTCGGCAATGGCTTTTGCTTGTTCATGGTTGGTTTGAGGTAAAATAACCGCAAACTCTTCACCCGCGATTCGAGCAAAAATATCGCGAGGACGAATCGACTCTTTGCCTAATTGACTAATCGCGTTAATCAATTCATCACCAATAACACAGCCATACGCTTGATTGATACGTTCGAAAAAGTCAATGTCTAATAGGATTACACTGAGATCGTGCTGATATTTTAAAGCGGCTTCTGACAATAATTCGCCTTGCTCAAAGCAAGACTGTCGATTTAATAGCTGAGTTAAATTATCACGCTCAGTAAGTTGTTTTAACGCGGTATTTATTTTTAATTGTCTGATCAAAAGCGCAATAAAAATAATTGCGGTGATCAGCAAAATCCCTATATTTCGTTGCTGAATCGCGACTTCTTTTTCAGTTTCTTTTAATTGTAAATGTTGCAACTCATGTTCTGTTTTTAATAATTCATTCGCTTTTACTTTAAGGTCAGTATCATATTTAGCATTAAGTTTTGCTAAACGTTGTTCGCGTAAAAACTTACGATAATCACGATATTTATCTAAATAATTATTCTTTTGTTGATATGCCAATTCATATTGACCAATTTGGGCATAACAGTTTGCGAGCTTGGTATGTATTTGGTTAAATTGTGGCTGAATTAATTGCATAGTTGCAATTTTATCTTCGAGTGATAACGCCTTTTTTAACCAATTAATTGCTTTATGTTGTTCATGACTCTCGCGAATAATATTCGCGCGAATAATCAACATCAGGTATTTTTCAGCCGCATTAAAACTATGACTAATATCGTCAACTTTAGGTAATAATTGCTCGGCTTGTCCAGGGGATTTTTCACTCAATTCAAGCAATGAAAGGATCCTAGCATTCACCGGCAGTGGTTCATCATTATTTAGTAAGCTAGATTGAACGGCTGGTTTTGTATCAGATAAGAGTGGAGCATTATTTAACTGCTCTTCCGCGCTAAGTGTAAACATCACAATCAGCAGCAAAAAGCCAATTAATTTCAAACTAGTGACATTAATCATCTATGAACACCTTATTTCCACCAAGACCTTTTGCCTTAACGCGCAATTCATTCGCCGCGGATAATAAAACTTCAAAATTTGCATGGTTAATTTCAAGGTACTGAGTAACGCCAGCACTGATAGTCACCTCTTGTAAATCTTTATTAAGCTTTGCTTGTTGTGCTAATGACAGACGTATTTCTTCAGCCATTTTTTGAGCTGAAGCTTGTTCAGTATCGGGTAGCACAGCGACAAATTTATCGTTATCAAGTCTGCCGAACAGGTCATTTTCACGCAGGTGTGACTTGCCAAGCTGAGCAATAAACTTCAGTGTTAAATCCCCTCTGTGATACCCCTTAATGTTATTGATACTTTTTAAATTATCGATATCTAATATAAAAATACTTAACGGTAATTTTTTATCTTTTGCGTGATAAATTAATTCTTCGCCTAACTGCATCAAGTAACAACGATTGGTCACATTCGTTAAACTATCGCGCATTGAAGCAAGTAACATTTTTTTCTGACCACGAATAATTTTGATCAATATCCATGCAAGGATTAAAGCGATAATGGCAAAAATTATCATGAATATTCTACGGTTTTGCACATCACTTTGAGCTTCCGATAATAATAAAGATTGGACGGATTCTTTTTGTTGTAAAATTTTAGATTGTAGATCAGCTTGCTCACTTTCATATCGCATGCGAAGATCTTCAATTTCATCTACATTACTTTTTTCAGGTAATGACAATGCAAAGGTGATAAATTCGTCTTGCGCTTGATAAGCTTGTTTAAAATCTTCAATCTTGTAATAAGTTTCCGCTTTTAAATACAGTAAATCTAACTTAGAAATAGTATTGACAACTTTTTTCTCGCTACCTTCATATTGTTTCAAATATTCGGTAGCAACATGCATATTGTTTAACGCTTCTTGATAACGTCCTAATTCCAAAAATAAATACCCTTTATCAAGTGCATGAGCAATAGGAATATCGACTTGTTCCGTTTGTTCAATATATTGACTCGCAATTAACATATATTGATAAGACGCCTCAGGATCACTATCTTTTTGCTTTACATGTGCCCAAGCCATGCCCGAATATACAGAAGCGATCAATTCGTTATTTGAAATTTCATCGATATGTTCGAGTATTTGTTGATAAACCGTGATGGCAGCTTCGTATTTCTCATTTATAGAGTAACTTGACGCTATATTTCGTAAAGTATTGATAGCGTATAACGATTTTCCGGCTTTTACATAGAATTCGTAAGCTTTTTTATGATACGACAAGGATTTATCTTCCTGATTTATCAAGCTATATAAAATTCCCTTTTCGCCATAAATATATCCGGACAACTCATCATCATTAATACTTTGGGCAATGGCCAATGCGTCATTAAACATAATTAGCGCGCGGTCAAACTGCTCCATTAAATAGTCTAATGCTCCTAGATTAATTAAACCTACCGCGACTATTTTTTTATTATTTAAGGAGTCAGCAATCTCCAACCCTTGTATATAGTCTTCACGTGCCGCTTGATAATCTCCCAAGCTTTCGATGGCAAAACCGCGGGCATAAAGTAATTCAGAAGTAGTAATACTAGGACTTGATAAACGCCTTGCTAACGTTAATGCCTCATCAGCTAATTTAATACCTTGCTGGTATTGTGCTTGTTCGACATAAAGTTCTGTTAATAATTTATTGAAAATTAATTGGTTCTCTATTGATAACGAAGAAAGGTCATGACTTTGTTTATTAAGAAAATTAAAGGCTTGTGCAGCATTGGTATCTTTTAGTGATTCGGCTTTTTCAATGAAAGCATCAAAGGTACTATTTTCGATAACTTGCCAAGCAGTTGACTCACGCGTTATCAAGAGTAAAACAATCATCACTAGAGATTGAAGCAATTTTGATAAATTGAAATAATCTCTAACCAATGTAATACCTTTAATTATTAATGTTTTTGAAGATGAAATTTTTCAGGGCATCAGTATAAAACGAAGTTAAGACAATGATAAAGTCAAATTTAATTATTTATTTATGTTACCAACTAGATTGTTATTTTCTATTGCGAATCAAACAAATAGTAAATATTCCTGCTAAATTAATCTGACAATTTCCAATAACATGCCTCAATTTTATTGCCTTCTAGGTCTAAGACAAAACAGCCATAATATTTATCACCATATTCAGGTCTTTCTCCGGGCTTTCCGTTATCTTTTGCTCCTAAGGCAAGCGCTTGTTGATAAAAATTATCAACCTGTTCTTGGCTTGTAGCAACAAAACCAAAATGTACACCATTACCTTGGCTCGCCATTTTTTTATCAAAAGGAATTTGCAGCCAAAATTCAGGGTAGCCGCCCTTTCCAAAGGCAACAGCATGTTCATATTCACAGACTAACTCTATCGCTAGGGTTTTTAATAACGGTTGATAAAAAGCTTTTGCTTGCCCGACATTTTTTGTTCCTAGTGATGCATGACAAATACTACGAAGCTCTCTGTGTTCAATCATAATGCTCAACGCCTTAATCATTATTCATACTCGATATTGTGCTACACAGTAGCATAACGTAAATGATTTTTATTGAGAAATCGTTAAGCAAACTGGCATTGCACAATAAACAAGCCAATAAACAATAGCGCCAAGTAAACACAAAATAACAGGTAAATTAAAATGTAAATTCACACGATGAACTTTTTTCTGTTATAACTATATCAATACATTTAATTTACATTATATTAACCATGAAATTGATCGTACATTTGTTATTCCTTTTCGTTATTTGTTTGTTAAGTACAAAAGCCTATGCAGGCACCGATTTAAGTACTTATACTCCTCCTAAAGACATGAAAAATTTGCATATACATGAACTTGGCAGCAGTGAAAGTGCCACTGAATTTATTATTTTTGTTCGTAATGAAGTAAAAGCACATCTTCATAAAGAACACACAGAACTTATTTATGTATTAGAAGGAGAAGGATTGTTTTATTTAGATGAAACTAAACAAATCGTAAAACCCGGTGATTTTATCCGCGTAAATAAAGGCGTTGTTCATTCCGTAAAGGTAACCTCACAATCGCCATTAAAAGTGCTATCAATTCAAACGCCTAAATTTATTGGTAAAGATAGGCACTTTGTCGATAAACCATCTAGCACTCCCTCAAAATAAACAATAAAAACTATTGATATTTATGCTAATAAATTGCATAAATATAAAATAGCGGTAATGAGTTGATAATTTATCGTTTAATTTAACATGGATGTTCAGTTGTTGAAGTAAATGCAAATGCTAAGGAATAATGATTCATTTATGAGAGCTCGAGTTACCGCATTGCTTACCATTTATTTAGGGTTAAGCTCCTTATTTAGTTTCGCTGTTTATTCAGCAAAATATAAATTAGGTGTGAATAGTTCAGGAGGCCCTGATTTTTTTTATCAAGACAATAAAATTCAAGGTAGTATTGGTGAAATTTTTCAATGTGCTTTAGATGTCTCACATATTCAGTATGATTCTCGTGCTCTCCCCGTAGCCAGACTCTTATTTCAATTAGAGAGTGGAGAAATAGATATCGCCGTTGGCTTAGCTAAAACCATTAACCGCAGTGAAATAGCTACCTATGCTAACCCACTGTTAAATATTAGCTATTTTTTCATTACTGCAAATCCCGTATTGAATAAGTTGAGCGATTTATCAGACAAACAAATTGCGGGGTTAAGGCACTCTAATATTATCGATATGATTGAGAATTTGAATGCTATTCCTCATGAAGTAGACTCCTATGTTCAAGCCGTAAAAATGGCCACGCAATCAAGAGTTGAAGGAGCAATATTACCAATAACTGTGTTGTCTAATATGGATGAGAAGTTACTAAAAGGCGCCAATATTTTTCAAATCGATAATAAAGAAATAAGCTTTTATATTTCTCATAAAACAGAAGATTTAGCACGATTATTAGCACAGATAAACCAAGGCATTAGTCAATGTAAAAAGCTGCAAACGTCGTTATCCAAAAGCACTGTTGAAAAAATTTAACAGTGCCTTTTAACATCAAAATAACAATTTATTTAAGTGAGCTACTTAGTACAAAACTCCGTGATTAAGCAGTCCTCCCCTTAAATTGGTAATTAAGCCAAAAGATGACAAAAACCAAGTTTTCTGCACTTCAGCATAAGACTTTGGTTTTGCAGATGATTCCCATCCATCACGTTTTGAAGTGTTACTCCCTTTGTAGTGATAAAGTGATTTTGGCCACCTAATTAGAGGATGCTACGTTCTATCTCATAACCGAATTAGGAATAGAAAATGGCAAAACATTCACGTAAAAATTTCAGCTCAGAATTTTGTTTAGAATCAGCACAATTAGTTTTTGATCATGGTTACACTTATGAAGAAACTGCTAAGGCGATGAATGTTGGTTATTCAACGATTGGCAAATGGATCAAACAGTTAAAAGAATAAAGTCAAGTCACCTATGACGCCAGATCGATTAAAAATAAGTGAGTTTGAAAAAGATAGAATGTATTGTATTAGAATAGGAAATTCTAAAAAAACTACGGCGCTGTTGATGCCAGATTCACTGAATAATTCTAATTATTCGAATTATTCGAAAAGCTCAACCAGAGCCATAAAGCAAAATACACAGTGAAATTATTGTGTGAAGTATTTAATGTACATCGTAGTAGCTTTAAATACTGGGCAGTCTGAGATAAAAGTATTCTAGCCGATGAATTAGTGTTACAAGCTGAAGTCAAAGCTACACATAATTAAAATTAATATCAAAAAATAACCTTTTATTTCATATATAAAAAAAGCTTGTCACCCAGGGAGGTGTGACAAGCTTAAGCTATCAAAGGGCTTTAAAAACGATAAGACATTTTTACAAAACCTCTACGACCGAGTAAATCGTAAGTCATCACATCGGTATTAGCATCATTCCAAGAGGTTAAATATGGCGCTTCTTCATCTAATAAGTTGTCAATACCTGCCGAAATAGTCAGTTCATCATTAAACATATACGACGCTGAAATATCAGAATAAGTTATTGAATCGACAGACTTACCAAGAGGATCAAAGTCATTTCCATTTACATCATCAGCACCACCAATATAACGCAGAGAATAACTAGCCATCCAATCATCGCTTATTAATGACAAGCTAAAGTTACTGCGCCACTCTGTATAACTACCTTGATCTTCAGTGATATACCCAACCTTATCAATAGTCGGCTGTCCTGCAAAAGGTGTACTTTCATGATCTAATAAACGCGTCACATCCAAATTTGTTTTGGCATCATAACCAAATAATTCAAATTTATATGCAATATTAAAATCAATACCACTAACTTTTTCTACGGCTGCATTTACAGGGCGTTGCTGAAGTTGATTAACTTGCTTAGTCACTTGATGACGAGTAAAAGTATCACAAAATTGTGAGTTTCCTACAGGATCTTCATAACATAACTTCAACATATCAGAACCATTTACTGAAGTAATAGAATCTTCAATTTCTATATTAAAGTAATCAAACGTAGTAGATAAACCTTTAACAAATTCAGGCTCCCACACAATACCTATAGTAGTTGTATCTGCTGATTCTGCACCAAGTTCCGGATTTCCACCAACACTTGTTAAAACAGTTGTACCGTCTTGAACAAAGTCAGCAGGAACTCCGTCTGCTAAACAATTAGCAGCAATTGCCCCTGTAGCATTCTCACAAGGATCTATAGTTCTTAAGTTTTCTCCATTAGTACCACCAAATAACTCAGTGATAACGGGAGCACGAAATGCTGTAGACTGCACACCACGGATCATTAATGCATCATTAACTTTCCATGTAATACCAAGTTTATACGTAGATTCAGCACCAACCGTACTGTAATCAGAATAACGCATTGCCATTTCTGCCGTTAAGTTTTCTACCAAGGGCATATCGGCTAATAACGGAACGGATAACTCGATGAATGCTTCACTAACATCATAACTACCACTAATAGGATCTTCATTACCATTAGCTAACACAGTTGAATCAGGGTCACGCCAGCCATCTTCAGCTCGGTGTTCTACACCAGCAGCAAACCCTAATACACCTGCTGGCAATTCAAATAAATCACCATAAATATTAGCAGTCCAACTACGCATCTCATTACCACCTGTTCCTTCTCGGCGATACTTAACATAGTCAATAACACCCTGATCTAGCTGGTTTACACCAAACCAATCCCCACAAGGAATACCATTACTATTATCATAAGTACAAATACTATCATCTAAAGTCTGTGCAGCTTTAGCTGGGTCGATATCAAAAGTCCATCCGTCTGTTCCTGTATTTCTGCCATAATTAAAAGCAAAATCCCATCCCCAACCATTATCAAAGTCACCTTCAAGGCCTAATACTATACGAATAGTATCAGTTTCTTGGAAAAAGAAGGGGGCACCTAACTCTGTATTCCGGCGACTTTGAAACTCTAAATCTTGACCAGTTGGGTTATAAGCAAAATCTTGAGATACTTTTATACCTGCAAACCCATTGCGAGGCGTAACAATTTGCTTACCTTTACGTTTTGTATACATAGTTTCTGTAAATAAACGTATTGAATCATTCACTTCATAGTTAACAAAACTTGAAATATTGATGCGTTCCATAGGACTAACAGCATTCAAATAAGGGATCCATTCAAACCCATGCTCTTCACTATTGTATGGACCATATGCATCACCATTGTTCTCATCTTGGCTAAATTGGACCTGACTACCATCTGCCAGTAATGCTCTCCCCCCTTCAGTTGTACCACTACCAAAACATTGAAATTTTCCTTCTTCTGTACCAAATTTAGCACAATCGATACGATCTGATTGACGAACTGCTTCAGTATTAGTGTAATTTAAACTTAAAACTGCATTACCTCGTTCAAAATCTCCACCTAAGGTAAGATTAATATCTTGGTTTTCACCATCCCCTTCGTCAGTAATACCAGCTTTAATATTAAGCTCTGCACCTTCAAAATCCTTTTTAGTGATGATATTTACTACACCAGCAACAGCATCAGCGCCATAAATTGCCGAAGCACCATCTTTCAATACTTCAATACGCTCAACCATTGAAGTTGGAACCATATTTAAATCGACAGAACTGTTTGCTCCAGTCCCCCCACCAACAACTCTTCTTCCATTAAATAAAACAAGTGTGCGCTTAATTCCCATCCCTCGAAGATTTACTTGTGCTGTACCATAACCACCACTTGTCCAATAAGCGTTGGTCGCATTACCAGCAACACCTGCTGAAAAAGACATTTCTTGTAATAAGTTTTCAACGTTTGAAATACCGGACATGCTTATTTCAGCAGCGGTAATAATAGAAACAGGACTAGCTGATTCCATATCAGCTCGCTTGATTTTTGATCCTGTAATTTCAATTCGTTCAACTGCTTCATTGGCTTCTTCTGCATTGGCTAATGCAGGAAAAGACATAATACCACCTAGCAGTAAAGCCTTTGTAATTGGGCTAAAGTTATTTTTAAAGTGCTTCATACTTTTATTTCCTCTGATTTTAGTTAGTAGTTTTTTATTATTGTATAAACCTTATACAACACTATACCTGTATATACAACGATTTTTTTTAAATTAATATTTTGGTATATTTTTCTTGTATTTCATTAATAATTATAAAAGAATCACTTACTAATTAAAGGACTTACCAGCTAGTATATACAGAGCGTTTACACACTGTTAAGATAATGTAAACTATCTTTATTGGGTACGCTGTCTAGAACCATATTGACGAAAATTAAAAATTTATGAATTTACCGAAATATAAAATCATTGCTGACTATATAAATAAAAAACTGTCGTCCTTAGAATGGCCTGAGGGTTTTAAAATTCCTTCTGAGACGGAGTTAGCTACACAGTTTTCAGCAAGCCGTATGACCGCTAGAAAGTCTATTGAAGAGCTTGTGTCACAAGGTTTATTAAAGAGAGTTCCTAGCGTTGGTACATTTGTTGAGCCTTCACAAGCCCAAAGCTCATTATTAGAAATTAAAAATATATCTGAGGAAATAAAATCAAGAGGCCACACACACAGTATGACCGTGCTGAGTAAATTAACTTTGGTTCCAAATGGTGAGTTAGCTTATACATTAGAGGCAAATAATAAAAAAGTATTCAAAGTTATAATCGTTCATTTGGAAAATAACATTCCACTTCAATTAGAAGAAAGGTATGTGAGCGCTGAAGAAGTTCCATTATTTTTAGAACAAGACTTCAGTAAAACAACTGTAAATGAATATTTGTGTTCCGTTGCTCCGTTAACTGATGCTGAAATTACAATAGAAGCCATAATACCAACAAAAATTTTAAAACATAATTTGAAATTGGAAGACGGCGTTCCTTGTTTAAAAGTGACTAGAATTACATTATCTAACGGACACCCTATAAGCTACGCAGTTTTATATCATCCTGCTGATAGGTTTAAGCTAACAAGTAGTATACATCTTAAGTAAAGTATTAAAGTCCCTGTTTTGCTTGAATAAAGCTAATCACCAATGAAGAATATACTTACCCTACCTCACTAATGCCTGCATCATAATTACTAGGGTGTTGTTCTGGTGCACCTTCAGCTAAATGTAAGTAGCAAGAAGAAACTTCCTTACCTAAAGAATATGTATAATATTCAGTGTCCTTCACTTAAATACCACAATTTATTTATGCACTTACTGGCATTAATGAAATTGAATCGACATCTAACTCATCTCCTATAGGTAAAGCTTCCTTTTTTAAATATTGCCTGCTTATCTTTGGCTTGATGTTTCTCATCGCCATGCGCAAAATTAACAAAACTTATGACGATTAAAATAGTTGCTGTAATATATATCCTTCTTATCGTTTACTTTAATTATTAGTTTGACCAATGGATACGAACTATTTTCCACTCACCATGCTGCTTTTCTAATACCATAGTTTCCATACCTTCGTAATTACGCTCTTTCCCTTTGTATGTTCCTGTGTTTTTACTGCGAGACATTGAAACAGCACTGTTACCCATGACTTTTACATCATGTTCTAATGATTCACTATTCATGGCAGCAAGATATTTCATATCTGACAACATATGATGGTGAGCGTATTCATCGGCAGAACGCTCCACTCTTCCTCCTTCAAAAATTAAAACATCGTCAGCCAATAGTTTTCTCGCTATAGTTTTATCACCTGTTTTCAACGCCTGATGGAATTGCGTAACCACTTTTCCGGCAGATAAATCAACACCGATAAACATTTCATTTTTTAGTCCAGAATGGTGTTCATTATCTTGAGCAATACTTACACTTCCCCCAAATACTCCCACTAAGCAGACGATCATCATTGGAAATTTATTTTTTATCATTACTTTCCCTTTTTTAGTTTTAGTTTGAATTTTAGTTGGATGTTAATCTATCGCTGTAAGCACTTGATATTGTTCAGGTGTCAAAGTCGGTAAACGCTTTATAAAAGCGACCATTGCCCAGATACGATGATCATCATGCGTTTTACCCCATGCAGACATTCCGGATGCTTTGATACCATGTTTAATTACCCAAAAATGCTTACGAGCAGTCTCTATTTCATCGCCATGTTCATGTCCTATATGGCTATTATCTGAAACCGTCAAATTAGGCGGTACTGGATATAACCCTAAGCTCATATCACTCTCATTTTGATCTGGTTTTAAATGGCAACTAGAACACATGTATTCGTAATCAGTGCCTCCTGTTAGTAACAATTCAGGGTCACTTAAATCCGGCACTTCAATAGATCGTGCAGCTTTTTTAATAGAGTTTTCTCTAGTTTGTTCTAATAACCAATAGACCAAATCACTATGCGGCTCATCTGCTGCAACATTAACAATTCCTGAGTACATAACGGTAGCCCCACCACCTATACCTAAGGCAACAAGCAGTAATATTAATTTAAATATTTTCATACGCTTTCCTTTTGAGTCAGCAGTCACTTAATACACCTACTAAGTGACTAATAAAGTTAATTAATGATTATGCTCGTTTTGATCATCTTTCTTTTTTGTTTTATGTTCATTTTTCTTCATTTTACTGTGATCCATTTTGCTATGGTTCATCTTTCCTTTTGATTTTTCAGCTTGCTTCATACATTTTTTCATCATGGCAATAGCAACAGGATCTTTCATATCCATTTTGTTGTGGTCCATTTTGCTACAATCAGCCTTTTCTGCTTTTTTTACATGTAGTTTTGGATCATGTGCAGTGGCGCTAATTGATAAAGTAATTGCAGGTATTACTATAAGAGCAACTTTTTTAAAATTTTTCATTATTTTCTCCAGTTAAAAGGTTTAGGTAAAATCATCAAAAGCTATTGCGCTGTCTTTAACGCCTTTCGCTTTTAAGAAATTAATTGTTTCTGTCATCATATTTTTAGGCCCACATAAATAAAACTCTAAATCGTCAATGTGCCCTAATGTTTCAAAGTTTAGTGATAAAATTTCTTGAGCATAGCCTGTTGCCCCCAACCAATCATCACTTGGTTTAGAAAGAGTTGGATAATAATGAAAACTCTCATTATTTTCTGCGAATCGATAAAATTCATCCGCATAAAGCAAGTCACCTTCTGAGCGTGCTCCATAAAAGAAATGAATGTTTCGTAAATCAATGTTTTCTATGTTCTTTATAGCAACTTGCTCTTCAATTAGTGATTTTAGAGGTGCCATTCCTGAACCCGCGCCTAAAAGAACCATGGTTTTTTGACTATCTTTCTTAGCAAAAAATTCTTCGAAAGGTCCAATAGCTTCAATCGATGAGCCTTCAGCCATGTTACATAAATAACTAGAACCTACACCCGGTAAAGTTTTATGTTGTGGGGCCGTTTGTATTTTAATTGTAAAAACTAACTCATCAGTAACCAATGGTGATTCTGCTAATGAATAGCTACGTGTACAAGCAAGATGTTCATATTCTAAGTGTTCAATATGATGCCAATTAGCTTTTAAATGTTCAGGCAGATTTAGTGGAATTGAGACACCTTTTCCTGCTGGAATGAAAAATCGCATAAATGCACCAGCTTTATAAGATATAGGAACTTCACCTAGTACCTTAAAACGTAGCTCTTTCATAAAAGGAGTTAAAAAACGACTTTCAGATAATACTAAAGTATGTTTTTTAGCTTCCGTCACATCCATTAGAGTCATATGTTCTACATCCGTACTAAAATGCTGACAAGCTAAACGATAACCTTGCTGTAACTCTTTATCACTAAAATGTACGTGATCTGCTGATGTTGACTTAAGCATAGGGTTTATCATTACTCTACAACGACCACAAGTTCCTCCACCACCACAAGTTGAAGGTAGTGCAATATCATGTTCAATAAGCCCATCTAGTAGGTTAGTATGGTTAGAGAGTATTACAGTGCCCATACTTTTTTGGTTCTTATCAAATAGCTTGACCCCTTGTGATTTAGAAAAGTATTTAATTCTATATTGTCCACGCAAGCCAAGATCTACTGTCCAAATAAGCCCACTGAACGATAACCAAAGCGTAATAAATGCGAACAATATTATTTGAATATTATTAAAACTTCCTTCATTAGCATAATCCATGAAATGCAGCATAAAAAATATATCAGCAAATCGCTTATGATCATCACTATGTCCCACTAATCGCCCTGATTCAGCCTCAATGTATACACTTGTATTAATATCGTTAACAAAGTTTATTTGCCAGGCGGCATTCTTCTGTTTTGGAAAGTCTTCTATAGGTGGGTGAAGGAGTTTAATTGAGCTAGTATCACTTGGTCCATTATACGATTGTTTTGCAATTTCTAATGCTAAAGTGCTATCTATAACCATTTTATCACCAGTTAATGCATTAGCTAAGCTATAACGATTTTTAAAGTTTTTATATAGCCCTTTTTGATGAGTTAATAAATAGTATGCCTTCCCTAATATATAGGTAGGCTCTATTGAAATTGCAGGTTTAAAATTAATCAACACCTCCTTTAAATCAATAAAGTTGTTATTATTAACTTCAGTCTGTTGGTGCGTATGACTTCTATACGTATCCCCAGCCGCTTTGGTATGATCCATTAAGTTAAAATAAATGCCACTCAACAACCATAATAAAAACTGAATGCCAACTATCACAGATGCCCATTTATGTATCTTTCTAATTAAAATCATAATTTAGCCCCCCCGTTAAGCAATAATTCATCGTCAAGTTTAGATGGCTTAAATACTCTAAAATACGTTAATATCAAACCTGATAATGCAGCTAATATACTGAATAAAGTCACCCAAAAAAGTAAGGAATTATCAATTTCGCCTTTCTCATAATCCATCGCATGAAACCTAAACATCCAATCAAAAATACGCCAGAACTCATGTCGCTTTGCCAGTAAATTTCCATTCGTTGCTGATATGTATATGGATGGACTTCCAAAATCAGTAAAATTGACTCTCCATGCCGGCAATGCATTATGTACCCTTCTACTTAATTCAAAAGGAGGGTTGTCTGTTATCAGCTCAACACTCGCCACTTCATCACCACCTGTAAATGAATGTTTTGCTGCTTTAATAGCCAAAGATTTATTTAATGGAGTTAATAGTTCGCCATTATTTGCATCAAGCAAATAAAACTCTTCTTTATCTCCAGTTTTAACCGTAAAACGGTAAACTTCTCTATCAATAAACTTACCAAGGCTAACTTTTTCAGCCTTTGGATAGGTTTGCTTAATATCTTTTAACGATAAGTTAATGTTACTTATATTAATTTTAGTTTGATGGTTCTCCACTAAGGTATCACCATGAATATAATCAATATCAAAAAACACCATATAAGCCCCCGTAACAGACCAAATAACAAATTGCGAACCTAAAAACAGCATTAACCATTTATGATATTTACGGCTACTTTTTAATAGGCTAAATGGCTTATTTTTAGTTTTATCATTGTCTTCTAATGAGTTAGCACGCCATAAATAAAATAGTGCTGGTAAAATCAATAAGGTCAAAATAACGGCACTAAACATCCCCCCCACCATAGGCGCAGCTATACGACTCATCACTTCTGAGCCAGTTCCTGTACCATATAAAATAGGCAATAAACCAACAATGACTGTACCAGCGGTCATCATTACTGGACGAACTCGTAAGCCAGCACCATGTAACACTGCTTGAAGTACATCAGCTTTAGAGGTCGAAATAGCTCTTTCTTGATGATCCGTAATCATTTCTTTATATGCTTGATTTAAATAAACCAACATTATGACGCCTATCTCTACAGCAACTCCCGCTAACGCAATAAAACCGACACCAACAGCAACTGAAAAGTTATACCCTTCGAGATACATCAACCAGATACTACCAACCATAGCAAGTGGTAAAGTTCCCATAATCATCGCAACTTCAATGAAGTTTCTAAAGTTTAGGTACAATAGAATAATGATAATGAAAAGCGTTAATGGTACAACGTAAGTTAATTTGGCTTTTGCGCGTTCCATATATTCATATTGGCCCGCCCAATTTACTGAGTAGCCAGATGGTAGCTGTAACTTGTCTGCGACAACCTTTTTTGCCTCAACAACGTAAGTTCCTACATCTACCCCTTCAATATCAACAAATGTCCAACCATTTAATCGTGCATTTTCTGACTTAATACCCGGAGGCCCATCTTCAATAAAGACATGAGCAACATCGCCTAATGAAATCCTTTGACCATTAGGGGTAACAATCGGTAATAAAGAAAGTTGCTCTGGAGAGTTACGATAATCCTGCGGGTAACGTAAGTTCACAGGGTAGCGTTCCAACCCTTCAACAGTTTTAGTAACATTCATCCCTCCAATAGCCGTAGCAACCACTTGTTGAATTTCAGCAATATTTAAACCATAACGAGCCGCTTTTGCACGTTGAATATCAACTTTAACGTAACGACCACCCGCAACCCGCTCAGAGTAAACAGATGCAGTACCCTGGAAATCTTTCAAGACTTCTTCTAATTGTTTACCAATATCTTGAATTACTGATAAGTCAGGACCCGCTACTTTAATTCCAACAGGGGTCTTGATCCCTGTTGCTAACATATCAATACGTGTTTTTATAGGCATTACCCACGCATTGGTTACACCAGGCAATTTTACTAAAGTATCCAGTTCTTTTTTTAAGCTTTCCGTAGTAACTCCTTCACGCCACTCTTCCTTGGGTTTTAATTGAATAAAGCTTTCAATCATTGTCAATGGCGCAGGATCTGTTGCAGTTTCAGCACGGCCTACTTTACCAAACACAGTCTCTACTTCAGGAATCGTTTTAATTAGCTTGTCTGTTTGTTGCAATAACTGCCTTGCTTGACCTATAGAAATACCAGGGTACGTGGTAGGCATATACATTAAGTCACCCTCATCAAGCGGTGGAATAAATTCACTACCAATCTTATCAAGTGGATAAATACCAACAGCAAGAACAGCTAAGGCGGCTAAAATGGTTGATTTTGGAAAACGTAAAACAGCCTTCAAGGCTGGCATATATATATAAGTTAACCCCTTATTTACCGGGTTCTTATTCTCAGGAAGTACTTTACCTCGGATAAAGTACCCCATTAAAACTGGCACTAAGGTAATAGCAAGTGCCGCTGATGCAGCCATTGCATAAGTTTTAGTAAAAGCAAGAGGAGCAAACATTCGGCCTTCCTGAGCTTCTAAGGTAAATACAGGCACAAAACTAACGGTAATAATTAGTAATGTAAAAAATAAGGCTGGACCTACTTCACTTGCAGATTCAATTACAATTTGCCATCGGTTCTCTTTAGTTAATGGTGTTTTCTCCATATGTTTATGCATATTTTCAATCATGACAATTGCACCATCAACCATTGCGCCAATAGCAATGGCAATACCACCTAATGACATAATATTTGCATTCAGCCCTTGCCAATGCATCACAGCAAAAGCTGTTAATATTCCAACAGGAATACTAAAAATTGCCACTAAAGATGAACGCACGTGAAATAAGAAAATTATGCATACAAGGGCAACAACACCGAATTCTTCTAGTAATTTATAAGATAGATTATCTACTGCCCTTTCAATTAACGCAGATCTATCATAAACAGGAACAATTTCAACACCATCAGGTAAACCATTTTTAAGTTGTTCAAGCTTATCTTTAACACCATTTATCACTTGTTGAGCATTTTCACCAAAGCGCATGACTACGATACCGCCTACTGTTTCACCTTCTCCGTTAAGTTCAGCGATACCACGGCGCATTTGTGGTCCAGTACCAATATCGGCAACATCTTTCAACAGTAGTGGTGTACCATTTTGGTTAACCCCCAAGGGGATATTTTCTAAATCATCAACATTTTTCAAATAACCTGTTGCTCGAACCATGTATTCTGCTTCAGCCATCTCTACAACTGAGGCACCTATTTCCTGGTTGCCCTGCTTTATCGCTGTTTGAATTAACGATAAAGGAATACCAAATGCTCTTAATTTATCTGGATTGACTCTTACTTGATATTGCTTAACCATTCCACCAAGTGCTGCAACTTCAGAAACACCAGGCACAGTTTGCAGTTCAAACTTTAAAAACCAGTCTTGAATACTACGTAATTGGCTTAAGTCATGTTGGCCTGTTTTATCCACTAAAGCATATAAATATACCCAGCCAACTCCCGTTGCATCGGGGCCTAATTGAGGCCTTGCCTCACTCGGTAAGCTAGGTGCTACTTGACTCAAATATTCAAGCACTCTGGAACGTGCCCAATATAAATCAGTATTTTCATCAAAGATGACATAGACATAAGAATCACCAAAGAAAGAATACCCTCTTACGGTAACAGCGCCTGGTACAGAAAGCATGGCAGTAGTCATCGGGTAGGTAACCTGGTCTTCAACAACTTGTGGGGCTTGACCAGGGTAACTTGTTTTAATAATTACTTGCACATCAGATAAATCAGGCAGTGCATCAATAGGCGTTTTATTAACAGAATATAAACCAATGCCTACGAGTAAAAAGGTAGCGAGTAATACAAAAAATCGATTACCAACGGACCAACGTATTATAGAAGCAATCATAATAATCTAACTCCTATATTAGTGGTTTGAATGATCAACAACAGGTGCTTCTAATCTAGAAGTTTCACCCTGTTCATCACCTTGCCCTAGTGGGGCAATTTCAAAAATTACAAAATGTTTACCACGCACTTCAAAAGTAAACTTAACTTCCATCCCCTCAGAAAGTCCTTCAAGGCTAACATTGTGCCCTGTAATGAAATCTAAAGTAGCCGCAGGTCGTCCCCACTTTTCAATAGCAGATCGACTAATATTCACCATTCCATGATCAATCATTAACGAGTTAATTGTTCCAGTAACTGTCGCTGACGAGTCATCTGCCACTTCTTCAGTTACTTGGCTTGTATCACTTTCACTCATGTCGTCAGGAACATGGATATTACTGATTTTATAATCACCATTATCTCCTTTTGTCACTTCAACATGTAAACTCATCCCTTCACTAAGTAATGAAAAGTCAACGCTGTCCGATGCTATGAAATCCATCGTCATTTCTGGCCATTCCCACTCAGGTATTGCATCGTGAGTTAATGTCAACATTTTGTGATTAGCCATCAAACTTTGTATTTGTGCCGAGACCCACACTGAAGAAAGTACTGAATCATCTGCATCAGCAATAACGCTATTCATACGCTTGAAGTCTGAAGACTTACTTGACTCCGAATCTAATAAGAACTGTGCTGAACTAACCACTTTTTCCCCGTCAGTTAATCCTTCAAGTATTTCAACGCTTTCACTATCGTATCGCCCTACAGAAACAGCTACTGATTTAAAACTCCCCTCACCAAGGGCGAGAACAACTCTATCTTGGTTTCCTGTTCTAATAAGTGCTTCTTTAGGGATCAATAAAGCTTGTTCATCACCTGTAGTGTGAATCGCAATTTGAGCAAACATATTTGGTTTGAATTCGCCTTCTTCATTTTTAAAACGAAGACGTACTTTCACAGTGCGAGTTTTTGCATCTAGTGTCGGGTAAATATAATCAACTTTTCCTTGCCATGTTTTTCCAGGTAAGTAATCAAGAGTCATGGTTACTGGGGTGCCTGTTTTGACTTGACCCGCTTGGCGTTCAAACACCTCAGCTTCAACCCATACTTCCGATAAATCACCAATTGACATTAAAGTAGAGCCAGGCTTAACAAAAAATCCTTCACGTATTTTTAAATTTTCCACCACGCCATTTTGTGGAGAATAAAAAGTAATTGTTTGCTGTACTTTCTTTGTTTTTTTCAGCTTTGCAATAGATGATTTTGGAAGTTGTAGTGCCGATAACCTATTTTCAGCAGCACTAATTAACCGACTATTTTTACGATCTAATGCCAATAATAATTCTTCTTGGGCATTAACTAATTCAGGGGAATAAATTTCATAAAGGGGTTGCCCTTTCTTAACAGGATCTCCAATAGCCTTAACATATAGCTTTTCAATCCATCCTTGTACTCGTGGATGGATATGAACTAACTTATCTTCATCATAAGCAACATAACCGACTGTATTTATTTCAGTGTGCAATGATTTATAACTAACTATTGCTGTTCTTACACCGAGGTTATTTACAACATCAGGAGAGATACGAATTGTTCCGGGACCTTCATCAGGTCCTTTACCACCATCGTCGTAAACAGGTACTAAATCCATACCCATTGGTGACTTCCCTGGCTTATCTCTTTTGTAGTTCGCGTCCATTGGAGCTACCCAATAAAGCGGTTTCTTTTCAGCCGTTACAACAGAGCTTGCTTCTCCACTATTTGTCGGGGCCATAAAACTATAAACCCCAAATGTTAAAAAGCCACCGATAACCATGCCAATTACTATTGGCTTAATATTGTTGTTCATTATTCATCTCCCGAAATAACAGTGAAACCACTATTATTTGATAAATTCATATTATTGTTACTAACGACAGGATCTATGCTGCCTATAAAAAGGTAATTAAGTTCTAGTAATAACTTCTGCTCTTCGACATTAAGAGTTAACTCATCTATTTCCGCATTTAATACAGCGATTCGTGAGCGAACCACTTCGGCAAAGTCACCATCATCATTGGTGTAGGCTGTTAACGAAGCTTCAGCTTGATCGTGGATTTGAGGCAGTAGCTTCTCTTTGTATAAGTTCTGTCTATCTTTCAATCGAAGTAAGCGCCCTTTGGCACTGGAGTATGATGCGAGCAATTTTCTCATCAATAATAGTTTTTCAGTTTTTATAGCTTCTGTTTTTGAAATAGCTGACTTAACTTCTTTGTCCTGTCTATTATCTGTAAAAAGCGGCAAGTCAAAGGTAACCCCTACAGAGAACAAGTCCGCTCGACTGTTTCCCATTGGATCATCATCACGGTAACCATAACTAGCATTTAATCCCCACTCAGGTTTGTATTTTTGCTTAGCCAATTTGATTCCAGTTTTTGTTGATTTAATTTTCTTTTCAACAGCGACAAGTGAAGGGTGGTTAGCAATATATTTTGCCAGTTCGCTAGGGCGTAACCAGCTATCTGTAAGAACTATATTGCTATTCACTAAGTCAATTTGAGGTAACTGCTTAGTCAAAACGATATTGTGTAGGTTAAAATCATCGTCTACATAAGTTTCACTTTGAGAACTTTTCTCTATAGAAAACTTTGTTAACCATTGAGACAACATACCTTCAAAGCGGTTTTGTTGTTGTCCTAAGACATCTAACCGATCTTCTAACCTTGTAAGCTCCAATTGCGCTCTTACAATATCCTGCTGCCTTGTTTTACCTAAAGCAGACGAATAACTTGCTTCTGCAACATCCGCTAACTGTTCAAAAAGCGCTCTGTTCTTTTCAATTAAAGCAATACTTTCTTGAATTCTGTATGCATCCAACCAAAGGCTGCCAACAGTAACAGCTACTTTGGACTCTCGATCTTTTCGTTGATACGGGAATGATTCACTTTCAATCTTGAGTTGTTCTCGCTTAATCAACAATGTATCCCCACGAGGAAACATTTGAGATATACCAACTTTCGCTTGTGTCATACCCTCTTGCCCGAAATCAAACCCATTAATAGGTAAGTTTGCTAAACCAAGAGAAACTTTTGGGTCTGGTAATGTACCTACGGCAGTACTCATCGCTTCAATAGCATTTTGCTTATGAACATTTCCCGTTAACCATGGATCATTCTTCTGCGCAGACTTGATAGCTTTCTCAAAAGTTAAGGCTGAACTAGAAGTAATAGTAGGAATATCAGCAGAATTTGCAGTTAGCACTGTAAGAGCTAACATACCCGCACAGTATTTCACGCTTAAACTTATGATAATTTTAAATTTATTCATTAAAACTGCTCCTCATAAGATTGAACGCTAGCATAGACCTCATAAGCGCCCCCTTTCTTAAGCAATAACACTTTATAAGGTTGAAATTTATCCCCTACTTCCATACCGGGAGTTCCCGCTGGCATTGCAGGAACAGACAATCCAATAACATCGTCAGAGTGTTTTCCTTTTAAAAATTTATGAATAAATTTGGCAGGAACATGCCCTTCAAATGCATAACCATCTTTAGATATAGCGGTATGACAAGAACGGTATCGAGGCTCAATTCCTTTCTCTTCTTTAACCGCTGTAAAGTTTTGATAATTGTGGACTGTTGATTCGAACCCATGCTCATTTATATGGCTAACCCACTTTTTGCAGCAACCACATGTAGGACTCTTATAAACCTCTAAAAGAATAGGATGAGATTTAGAATTATGTGTTTTAGATGAAGTCACTGAAACTTCTTCTTTTGAACAACTTGCAATAGCAATGACTAAAGTAAAGGCAGCAACAGCCTTTAACGTAAATTTTTTGGAAAACATAACCCCCCCAAAGGGATATCAATTAATAATTGAATTGATTAGGCTATTCTTGATTTTGCTTAAAAATACTTAAACGCAGAGATCAAAAAGCCTAATACAGAAATTTTGCATATAAATGAGCCAAATTTTAGGCGCAATTATTCTGTATTTAGCTTAATATGGGAGGTCTATATAGAGAGGATGAAGATTGACTTTGAGCCAAGTATAAATATGAGAATATTTTTGATGATGAATCAATAAACAGACTGTCATTTGTATCTTTCATTAGCGCAGCGATACTTGAGCACCCTCCAGTAAAGCAACTACAACTATTAACACAACAGTCATCTTCTGCTTCATCTGAATCATCAGATGAATGACTCATCATGGAATGGTCACTATGGTCCATCATTGACATATTTTGCATTTGCTCCTGCCCACTATTTCCCTTCATACTCATCATATGATAAGACATAACAGTAGACGCGACCGCTTGACCAACAAAGGTCAAACAGACTAGCAGTACCATTAATGTTTTGGAGAAATTAGAATTCACAGCTAACCAACAAAATATTTCAATTATTAATATAATCACATAGGAGATGTTATTTTTCAATCTTAATTTATTTCAAATAACATTTTAGAACTGATATTACTTGTTCTTCTTTTCACTTCCTTTATTCACTTTTCAAATATCAAAAGTCATAAAACTTGTTAAACCTTGAAGATCCTTAGAGAACACCTTACTTTCCATTTCCTAAAATAAGTTTAACAACATCAAAGCTTTCTTCAGGTAAACTGTTTGATTACTTCGAATCCCATAAGTGTTTTAATTTGGTAACTAAAGGGCGCTCACGAATTGTTATTTCCGTTATAATTTCAAACTCATAACCTGATGCATCTGCAAACTCTTCGACTATATTTAACAATTCTTTAGTTTCATGTTCGAGATAACGTAAGTCTTTTACTTCAAACAGTTTCTTTTTTCCATCGATATATAAAACAAAAAATCTGCTGTGTAATGATGAGCTTGTCCATCAACAATATATTTTAATCTGAGGGTCTGGGTGTCATATTCAACGACAATTGAGGCAAGCTCAAGATGGTAACAAAAATCTCGCTCCCAAAAACCTTCAATTCTTATAACCCTTGAATTCGGCCAGGAGGCAGGTAAGTTGCAAATAGGAATTCCTTTCTTTTTTCAAATTTCTTCGTTTCAAAAATATTTACCATTTTAGCCAAGATATTTTAAATCTGGCAAAAATGTCAAATTATAGACTAAATCTGTCAGTTTATGGTTTAATTACCTTAAATCACTTCTACCATATCGCCTTTACTTTGTAGCCATTCTTTACGATCACCACTACGTTTTTTCGACAATAACATATCCATCACTTCCATAGTTTCAGAGTGCTCATCAACCGTCAGTTGAACTAATCGACGAGTATTCGGATCCATAGTGGTTTCACGCAACTGTAATGGATTCATTTCACCTAAGCCTTTAAAGCGTTGAACATTAACTTTGCCGCGTTTTTTCTCGGCTTCTATACGGTCTAAAATGCCATCTTTTTCATCTTCATCTAACGCATAGAAAACTTCTTTACCAACATCTATTCGATAAAGAGGCGGCATAGCTACGTAAACATGCCCTGCCTGTACTAAAGGTAAAAAATGCTGAGTAAATAAAGCACATAATAAGGTAGCTATATGTAAGCCATCGGAGTCAGCATCCGCTAAAATACAAACCTTGCCATATCGTAATTCTGATAAATCTTCAGTATCAGGGTCTATTCCTAAAGCTACAGAAATATCATGCACTTCTTGTGAGGCTAAAATTTGACCCGATTCTACTTCCCACGTATTTAATATTTTCCCTCTAAGCGGCATGATGGCTTGGTTTTCACGATCTCTTGCTTGTTTTGCACTACCGCCAGCGGAATCACCTTCCACTAAAAACAATTCGGTTCGAGTGATATCTTGGCTACCACAATCAGTCAATTTACCGGGTAATGCGGGTCCTTGCGTAATTTTTTTACGAACGATTTTTTTACTTGCTCGTAAACGACGTTGAGCATTTGAAATACAAAATTCTGCTAACGCTTCGGCAATTTCAGTGTGCTCATTTAGCCATAAACTGAAGGCATCTTTCACGACCCCTGTGACAAATGCCGCACATTGACGAGAAGATAATCGCTCTTTCGTTTGTCCAGCAAACTGCGGATCTTCCATTTTAACCGACAAGATATAAGCACACTTATCCCAAATATCATCTGGGGTTAATTTAACACCACGTGGGATCAAATTTCGAAATTCACAAAATTCTCGCATCGACTCAAGCAAGCCTTGGCGCATACCATTTACGTGCGTACCGCCTTGGATAGTAGGGATCAAATTCACGTAACTTTCGCCGACTGCTTCACCGCCTTCAGGCAACCAAGTTACCGCCCAATCAACGGCTTCGTTTTGTGAAGAAAAGTCACCAACGAAAGGCTCTTCAGGCATACTGACATAGTCTTTAACCGATTCTTTTAAGTAATCACAAAGGCCATCTTCATAACACCATTGATATTTTTTATCTTCATTTTTATCATGAAATTTAATCGTTAAACCAGGACATAGTACCGCTTTTGCTTTTAACAAATGTACTAAACGGCGTGCTGAAAACTTTGCTGAATCAAAATAATTTTCATCGGGCCAAAACTTAACACGGCTACCAGTATTTCTTCGGCCAACCGTACCTGTTTCTCTTAGTTCCTCAACTTTTTCGCCATTTTCAAATGCCATTTCATACATTTTTCCATCACGACGAACCGCTACATCAACTCGTTTTGATAAGGCATTGACCACTGAAATACCAACCCCATGTAAGCCACCAGAGAATTGATAATTCTTATTAGAAAATTTACCACCGGCATGTAATTTACAAAAAATTAGTTCAACCCCAGAAACCCCTTCTTCTTTATGAATATCAATCGGCATGCCTCGACCATCATCTATCACTTCTAATGATTGATCTTTATCTAAAATAACCGTGATATTTTGCGCATGACCGGCCAAAGCCTCATCAACAGAGTTATCGATAACTTCTTGACCCAGATGATTAGGTCGAGCAGTATCGGTATACATACCGGGACGATGACGTACGGGATCCAAACCGCTAAGCACTTCAATGGATTCTGAATTATATTGTTCGCTCATAATGCTTTTCTGATAATTATTATAAAGTTGAGTGGATTTTACTGCAGTTCTAAAAATGTCATGATTGCTGGTAACATTCGGTGATAATCTATAAAGCTATGATCGCCGCCTTCTTGCACAATTAACTGGCAATTTTGATATTTTTCTACTGCTTGCTGATAATCTAACACTTCATCGCCTGTTTGTACCATCACCATGTAATGTTTTTTAGCAATTTTTTCTTGTGATTGTGCTTTTAAGTCAATCATATGTTGCTTAGTCAAGTGATAAACTTCTTGTGTGTACGGATTTACCTGTTGACCTAAATAATCCACTAACAATTCAAAAGGCTTAACAGCAGGATTAATTAACGCCGCTTTTAATTGATATTTTTCAGCCAAATACGTTGAAAAATAGCCACCTAAAGAAGAGCCCATCAAGCACCATTGATGATCAGGTTTCGACTGTAATATTAGCTCTAATTGCTTAATCGCTGCTTTAGGATTATTTCGTAATTGTGGGCAATGAAAGTCAATCGCTATTTGATGATCTTGTAAATACTGTTTGGTTAATTGCGCCTTTGTTGACAGTGGCGAAGAATTAAAACCGTGTATGTAAAGCATACTTTTTTTAATCATGTTAATAGTAAAACCTTAATCGATAAAAACTACTTGGCTATTCACTTGTCCATCATCCGCTAATTCAAATATACGAAAACCTGCTGGCTTTCCTGAGTTTTCAACCCTTGTTGCATTTTGATCAAATTGAATCGAGGTGGCAGGGCAAGTAAATAATGGAATAACGCGTTCAGTTATATCAATTTTCAACGCTAACGCATTATGCACATGACCACAAGCAACCGCTTTTACAGCCTCAAGTTTATTAAGCGTTTGATAAAATGTATTTTTATTGAGTAAGCCATGTTTATCAATAAAGTAACCAACATCAACAGGATGATGATGCATAAATATAAACTGAAATTTATGCGAATCCACACAATTGAGTAACCGAGCTAACTCATTTGCTGAAACCTCCCCTGACGGAGTCGTACTTTTACTCGCTAATAATTGAATTTGCCATTGGTTCTTATTGATCACTTTAGCGCTATGAAATGGTGTGCCAGACAAGTACTGCTGCAATAATTTTGGTTCATCATGATTACCAGCAACAAAGTAAACCGGAAGAGTAAAATCGGTTTCATTAATGGCATCAGTAAAGTTTTGATAAGAGCTAATACTATGATCTTGGGTGAGATCGCCGGTAAAAACAATTAACTCAATAGCAGGCGTTCTTTTTATCTGCTCAAGAACACGGCATAGATTTTGATAAACATTGACGCCAAAATGAAGCGCGGTTTTATCCCGATATAAATGGCAATCGCTTATTTGAGCAAAACGTAAAATATTAACCTCCAGAGAAATGATACCAGTTAATCAATCGTTAATAAGCGACTTTGACCGAGCTGTAAACTAAGCTGTAGCCATTCTTTAAGGAATAAGTTGATCTGTTGCTTTTCATCAGGAAGGTGCATGGCTTGATTGGGATAATCGTAGCGTGGTTTCACCTGCTTGATACCTTGATTACTAATAACTTCAGCCATTCGAGCATCATGATATAAGCGGATCACCATTGTTGGCCGTAAATAATCTGTAAATAAGCTATTATTCGATAACTTTTCTCTACCTATGGAAGAATCTTGCGTCATGGTAACTAGTGAGGTGTAACGAGTGACTTCGTTCACTTCGAGACTATACGTTAAAAAGTCAGAAATAAAAAAACTTCGTTTTTCACCTACTTTTTCTTTATCTGCTAATAACCGTAATAACATCATATAATTGACATCACAAAGACTCATCAAATTAGATAAGTTTGGTCGATATTGCGATGTCTTATTTAACGGTATTGCCACTACAATCTCACATTTAAAATCATATACTTAACATAATCAGAACGTTAAAAATAAAGAACTCAAAAAAGAACCTACCTAGCGATATTGAACTAACCTTCTACCTACTGATGACTAAGCGAATCTCAGATTATTTATACACAGCAGTTACTTCTTTTGAATACTTTTATAATTCAACGCTAACCATTGTAACCCAATTACCGTAGCAGCATTAGCTATTTTTCCTTGCGATAATAATGCTAAAGCCTGTGTTCTTTTGACGACATGCACTAAAATATCCTCTCCTTCTTCTTCCAAGCCATATACCCCGCTAACATTACGACTATCCACCGTAGCTAAGTATAAATAAATGGCTTCGCTCATTCCTCCGGGACTTGAGAGGTATTTCATCACTTTTATGACATTATTTTCATCAATATCAAGGTTTGCTTCTTCTTTGGCTTCTCTGATCGCAACATCAACAGGTTGTTCACCTTCTTCAAACATGCCAGCAATAAATTCCAACATCCAAGGCGTATCACCCGCTCGAAGTGCTCCGGGGCGAAATTGCTCTATCAGCACCACTTGATCCAGCACAGGATCATAAGGAATGAGTACGACCGCATCACCACGTTCAAAAACTTCTCGGCTGATGACATCGCTTTTTTTTCCCGAAAACAACGTATGTTGAATGACATATTGGTCGAGATTAAAAAAGCCAGCATACTTTCTAACTCTTTCTTTTAACTCAACATCCTGATGAGTGAACCGTAAAAAAGTCGATTTATTTTTATTTTCGTTCATTTTTAGTCAAATCTAATAGAAAAAAGGGAAAATCACTACGACAAACCATTAGCATTAAATATTTTGTTACACTAGAATGGTTCGACAACTAACTATACTATTTAGCTTAAATACTAAAACAAGTAGAATATACCACTGATTAACAATTAAAAAATATTAGCTAGATTCCAGTTATTTAGCCACTTAAGTTCAATGCTGTTGTTAAAATAACTAGAGCACCAATTAACAGTTGATGTTTATCATTAAGTCCAAATAATAAAGTTTGGCAGGGTAATTGCTTTTTGCTATACAGCAGTATGATTAATTAGCATGCTATAAATAATGCCCAAACAAAATAACAAGTTTAGAAAACGATGAAAGGAATTGCTCTCACATGAAAAAAAATATTACCTCGCTTATTATAGGTATAGCTTGTGCAGCCACTAGTTCAATGATTTATGCTGAAGATTTACTATCAGTATATGAGCAAGCCAAAGCCAATGATCCAGTTGTTTTAAAAGCTCAGGCACAATTTAAGTCTGCGCAAGAAGACATAATACAAGCGAGATCAGTGTTACTTCCTAATTTAAAAGCAACCGCCAATTATAGTAACGGCGAGACTGAATTTAGAAATGGCGGTCAAATCACTGACTACGAAGGAACAACTTTAACGGCTAGTTTAAATATGCAATTGTATCATCACGATACTTGGTTACGTTTAGATAATGCTAAAAAATCAGCGCATCGCAGTGATATTAATTATCAAGCAGCTAAACAAGATTTAATCGTCCGTGTTACTCAAGCTTATTTTAACGTGTTAAGCGCTAAAGACGATTTAGAGTTTGCAGAAGCAGAAAAAGCAGCAATTGAACGCCAACTTGAGCAAACTAAACAACGTTACTCTGTTGGTTTAACTGCGGTAACGGCTGTCCATGAAGCGCAAGCACAATATGATAATGCGGTGACTGAAGTTATTCGAGCAGAAAACAGCGTCTATAACTCGGAAGAAGCATTACGTGTGATCACCAATATTTATCCACGCAATTTAAATATATTAAACAAAGAGTTATTCAGTGCTTCTCGCCCAACGCCAGACAGTGCAAATGAATGGCAACAAACCGCAGAAGCGAAAAATTTAGATTTGATCGCTCAAAAAATTAGTGTTGATATTGCAAAAGAAAATATTAATATTGCTCAGTCAGGCCATTATCCCACGATAGATTTAAATGGTAGCATTTCTCGCGCTGATAATGATGACCTTATTGATAATGTAACGGCAAAAACTCAAGGGCAATCTTTTGGCGTGACGTTAACCGTACCGCTATACTCAGGTGGCGCTACAACCAGTGCTGTTCGTCAAGCACAAAGTAATTATGTTGCTGCTAGCCAAGATTTAGCGCAAACACACCGCAATGCTGTTCGAAACGCGCGTAACTCATATAATACGGTGATAGCGGCAGTTTCGGGCATTAAAGCTTTACAACAATCGGTAATTTCTGCGGAAAGTGCGTTAAAAGCAACGGAAGCAGGTTTTGAAGTTGGAACTCGTACTATTGTTGATGTATTAGATAGTACCCGTAATTTATATAACGCTAAACGTAATTTATCTTCAACGAGATACAGCTACATTCAGTCAATATTGGCATTAAAACGTGCTGGCGGTACCATTTCAGAACAAGATATCATTGCCATTAATAAAGGGCTTTCAGCTCCTAAATAATGCACTCGTGAAAGACGCAAAAAAGGTGTCGTAAGACACCTTTTTATTTGTTTTAGTGGTTAATCAAATTGACAAAAATTCGATAACTTAAAAATATCTATCCGCTTCAATGTTAAGCATTAATCTTCTAAACGAATGGTATTAATAATTTCTGTCGTTGAAATACCTTCTTCAAAGTTCAATACCTTTACTTCACCGCCAGCAGCGATAACTTCTTCACCACCAGCAATTTCAGAGACTTGATAGTCGCCACCTTTCACTAAGATATTCGGTAAAATATTAGCAATCAAGCGCTGAGGCGTATCTTCTGTAAAACTCACTACCCAATCTACGGCGCCTAAGCCTGACAAAACGGCCATACGTCGGTCAACAGGGTTCACCGGTCTGCCAACACCTTTGAGTCTGGTAACTGAAGCATCGTCGTTCACCGCAACAATAAGTCGAGTACCTAATTCTGCAGCATTTGCTAGATAAGAAACATGACCTGCATGTAAAATATCAAAACAGCCATTTGTCATAACAATTTTTTCACCGCGTGCTTGAGCCATAGTAACCGCAATTTTCAATTGATCTTCAGTTAACACACCAAAGCCACTTTCTTGACCAGTAGCAAGTGCGTTTTGTAATTCAGCCTCACTTACCGTTGACGTTCCAAGCTTACCTACAACAATACCAGCAGCAATATTTGCTAAAGCACTCGCTTGCGGGAAGTCTGCTTTAGCAGCGATGGCCAATGCAAGCGTTGCTATCACGGTATCACCAGCGCCAGTTACATCGTAAACTTCTTTCGCTTGGGTAGGTAAATGGAATTCTTCATGGTCATGGCGGAGTAAGGTCATACCTTGCTCACTTCGGGTAACTAACATCGATGCTAAATCGAGGTCTTTTAATAAATTTAAACCTTTCTCAACAATTGTAGCTTCGTCTTTACAGTCGCCAACCACGGCTTCAAACTCAGATAAATTAGGAGTAATGATGGTCGCCCCTTTATACCGAGAAAAATCTGTTCCTTTTGGATCAACGATCACCGGAACATGATGTTTGTTAGCAATACGGATCAACTGTTGAACTTCTGACAATGTACCTTTAGCGTAATCTGAAAGTAAAATAACGTCATGTTCAGCAACGAGCGCTTCAACATTGTTTACTAGGTTAGTTTTATCTACCGAACTCATCGATTCTTCAAAATCCAATCGGATCAATTGTTGGTTTCGGCTCATTACGCGCAATTTAGTGATTGTAGGAATTTCATTAATACGATCAAATTTACAGGCAACATTCATCGCTTTTAGATGTTTTTCTAGCGTTGTGGCCGCTTCATCATTACCTGTGATACCCGCTAACGTTACTTTTCCCCCCAAAGAGGCAATATTTAACGCAACATTTGCCGCCCCACCTGGTCTGTCTTCATCTTGATTAATTTTCACAACAGGTACCGGAGCTTCAGGAGATATGCGCTGTGTAGGCCCATACCAGTAGCGATCTAACATAATATCGCCAACAACTAAAACGCTTGCTTGATTAAAAGCTGGAATATCTACTTTCATCCTATGTCTCTTAACAGATATAATGGTTGATAGTGTATCACATGAATTTCAATGAGTTGACATCATCCCGTGAGTAAAAATAAAGTTTTACAGCCAAATTTCAAACTATCTTTTCTATTACCTCAATATTGGCTTACATGGCTTGGGGTTATCATTTTATATACGATTTCATGGCTACCTTATAAAGTTCAACTTGCCCTTGGCCGTTTGGTGGGTCGCTTATTGTTAAAGATAGCGTCAAGTCGCAAAAAAGTCGCGTTACGCAATTTAGAATTATGTTTTCCAGAAATGTCTGATGCTGAACGCCAGCGAATACTCAAAGAAAACTTCGAAAATACCGGTATTGCCTTATTCGAAACAGGCATGGGTTGGTGGTGGCCTGATTGGCGAATTAAGCGTAAATTTACCATTACTGGTCTTGAACATATCGAGGCCGCTAAAGCAGACGGGCAAGGTGTATTATTATTAGCTATGCATTATTTAAGTGCTGAAATCATCGGTAGAGGGTTTGGTCACGCTCACCCTTTAGTCATTTTTTATCGCCCACATAACAACCAACTGATGGAGTTTTTTCAATTTAGAGGACGTGGCCGTTCTAATAAGTACATGCTAGGTAAACGTGATGTAAAAGGCTTAATAAAAGCTTTAAGAGATAAAGAATCATGTTTATATCTTCCGGATCAAGACTATGGTAGAAATCGCAGCTTGTTCGTGCCACATTTCGCGGTAAAAGAAACCGCCACGACCACAGGGACATTAATTTTTGCTCGTCAAAAAGACACAAAAACCATGATGATGATCCCGAAAAGAAAAGAAGATGGTAGCGGTTATACGGTTGAAATTACCCCTCCTCTAGTTGATTTCCCTACTGATAACGATGAGCATGATGTCATCAGGGTTAATCAAGAAGTCGAAAAAGCAATTTTGCGAAAACCAGAGCAATATATGTGGTTACATCGTCGCTTTAAAACACGCCCAAATGAAGATGATCCTTCGCTTTATAAGTAATTGTATAACTCGAAAGTTTTCAGTATGGTATACATTAATATTATGTTTACCTATTTTTCAGAAGATTAGCCTATGCTTTTTTGGATAAAAAATATTATCTTTTTAATTATTCTAATCATTCTTGCGTACTTTTTAGTCGCGAATGAAGAATTGTTATTTTCTGAAAAGGTAGAAGCGCCTGAGGCTGCGACGGAAACAACTCAAGCCGCAAAAGCCAAACCTGTTGCAAAGAAAAAATCTACTAATTCAGCCGCAGAAGGCTTATCTCGTTTTTATGCTAACTTACATGGCAGTGATGAAGGTCCACGCATTCGAAATAATATTGTTTATCTTCCAGAGCCAAAAGGCGATTTAGTAGAAATACTTGAGGCACGCCGCATGGTCACGCGTCCATTATTAAAACATTGGCGTGGAACGGTTGATAACAGACCATTTAGAAAAGGCCAAACTTTATATCAAAAGCTTGTGGAATATGCAGAAAAAGATGGGCTTGAAGTTATTTGGTGGCTAAATAGAGACTTTTTAGTTAAAGACCCATTTAGAATTAACAAAGATATTGTCAACACGGCATACTGGGTTGGTAAAGCGATTGGCGGTCATTTCCCTGACGGTTTATCCTCGTATTTTTGTTATCAACAACGTACCTTAGTGTTAATCGAAAAAGAGCTTTCTTATCTTGATGAAGAATGTTTACTTTTACCACAAAAGAGCCGTCAACGTTAACAGCTCTCTCCTGCTAAACCAGTTAAAACAAGCTAATTAATTTTGTTGTATACTAAAAATTGCTGTGTAATTTCAGTGATTTTCTTTGAGTTATGATCAAACTGTTGAGCATTCATCATCGCTGATTGATTTTGTAAGCTCGTTTTATGGCCAAAGTTTCTCAATTGACAATAATGCTCAATTAATAAATCTTTTTGCTCATTGGTAAGGATATCCACATTAGCAAGAGTGGTGAAAATGCGAATATTATCGGAGTATTGCGAAATTTCATGATATTTCGCGCTATAGTTAAGCACTAAGTATTGCGTGAGAAACTCAATATCAACTAATCCCCCCTGTCCTTGTTTAATATCAAACAGTTCATCAGTCGACTTATCTAAGTGATCACGCATCTTATTGCGCATATCAACAACCTCTTTTTTAAGAACGTTTTCATCCCTAGGCTGCACGAGTATCTTGCGACGAATCTCATTATATTGATCAATAATGTGTTGATTGCCATAAACTGCTCGAGCACGTACTAATGCTTGATGCTCCCACGTCCAGGCTTCATTTTCTTGGTATTGCTTAAAGGTTTCAATATTTACTACTAGTACGCCTGAGTTTCCTGAAGGTCGCAAACGCATATCAAGTTCATACAGCACGCCATTATTCATTTTAGTGTTAAAAATATGCATGATTCGTTGAGCAAGCTTTGCATAAAACTGACTGGCCATCACAGGTTTTAACCCATTAGTTTGATCGTCAAGTTTACAATTGTGAATAAAAACGAGATCAAGATCAGAAGAGTAGCCCAATTCAAAACCGCCCATTTTGCCATAGCCAATAACAGCGAATCCCTTATCATCGCTATCAGCTAAACTTAACGGCACACCAAAACGTTCACTGACTTGTTGCCATGCCATATTGACAACTTCACCAATAATAGCTTCCGCTAAGGCTGTTAAGTGATCACTAACTTTGGTTATTGGTAAAACACCGGCAATATCGGCCGCAGCAATACGTAATTGCTGTGCTTGTTTAAATTGCCTTAACATATCCATTTGTGCTTCTAAATCTTCTTCAGGAATACGTAACAATACTTGCCGTAAATCTGCCGCATAACTTGAAAACTCTGGTGGGTTATTTAGTAATTTAGGGTCAATTAATTCATCTAACAAAATAGGATATTTTGCCATATGCTCAGCAAGCCAACTACTTGCTTGACACAATTTTACTAAATGTTTTAACGCCCCTTCATTTTCGTATAACAACTCTAAATAAGCCGTTCTAGTGACGATTTTAGTAAGCAACCAAGTAATGCGTTCAAGCGTGATCTCATTTCCGTTTATATTAACAATGTGGCTGATAAGAATCGGTACAAGCTTACTGATAATTTGCCTACCTCGATTTCCGATTGAACGCTGTTTAAAATCTCGTTTAAGATCAACAAGTAGTTGCCAGGTTTTTTCTGCATGCCAATTTGGTTGATGACTAGCAATCCAATCGACCGATTCATCATCAGGCCATTCACTTTCCCACAATGTTACCCATTGTTCATTTTCCATTTGATGATTTGGGCTTTCTTCACCAATTAATACGATAAACTCTTGATGAACCGCACTCGTTAAACGCTGTAAGTACTCTAAAAAGCTCGACCAGTTAGGAAACGTTTCATCCCCTAAGACATGTAAGATTCTTGCTTGATCTAATGGCTCATCCGGTAGTGTTTGGGTTTGTTTATCATCGATTGCTTGAATAATGTTCTCAACCCGTCTTAAAAAACGATAAGCCTTTTCAAGCACTTGTTCACTATGTTCTGAAATTTCTTGATGTTTCACTAATATCGGTAACACAGTTAATAAGTTTCGCTGTTGTAATTCTTTAATTCGACCACCACGAATTAACTGAAACACCTGAACAATAAACTCTACTTCTCGAATACCACCGGCACCTAACTTGATATTACCGGTCAATTTTTTTCTACGTACTTCTTGGGCAATCATCATTTTCATGCGACGCAAGCTATCGATGACACTAAAATCAATATAACGACGGTACACAAAAGGCCTGAGCAAATCCGACAATTTTCCGTGATATTTACCTTCACCAATTAAACGTGCTTTTAACATTGCATAACGTTCCCAGTCACGTCCTTGTTCTTGATAATAATCCTCCATGGCATTAAAAGTGAGCACTAAAGGTCCACTTTCACCAAAAGGACGTAAACGCATATCTACGCGATAAACAAATCCATCTTCCGTTTTTTGATGTAGGGCTGTAATTAATTTTTGTCCTAAACGAGTGAAAAACAGTTGATTATCAATACTGCGTCTAACTCCCACAGTTTCACCTGTTTCTGGATAGACAAAAATTAAATCGATATCAGACGAAAAATTTAATTCTTTACCACCAAGTTTTCCCATGCCATAAACAAGTAAAGGTTGGATTTCACCCAATTTGTTAGTCGGTTTTCCCCATTTTTGATAACAAAACTCACTTAGCCATGCTAACGCTTCTAATATCAAAGCATCCGCCAATTCAGACAAACGTTTTAAAGATTCATCTAATGAAATATTTAACACGAGATCGGCAGTAGCAATATGCACCATTTGTACTAAACGAAATAAACGTAATTGACGATGTAATGCTTCTTCTGTTTGGCAATCTTGTAATTGAGCTTTTAGTAAAGAGTTATAATTAGGCGTATTTTTTTGATAGACGCTTTCTGTTACAAATAAATTAATGACAATTTCAGGTGCTTGCAGAGCACTTCGTAACACAAAATCACTCAGTGTAATGACGTGTTTAAAATCAGCTAAAGCTTGACTACTTGCTTTTTCAGTTAAAGATTGAGCAAACTCTGGATATTGACTACTAAATTGTTGCCAAGATTTTTGCTGTTGATTCTCTAAACAGGAAATAAATGGTTTACGGATTATAGTTGTCACTTACACCTCGACTGACTAAAATTATTCATAGTAATATACAAGTTAATATAATGACTTAACTTTGTCTGATGACATAACAAATCAATAGACATATTATGTCATCAATGTTATTAGTATAGTTAATTCGCTAAGAAATTGAATGTAATTATTGATTTTTAGTTACAGTAAATGGATCATAAGCTATTCAATTCTCTTTAATTTTCACCATAGCATTTTTGAGGGACATATGGCAGAAATGCACTATTATAAAAAATGGATATTTGCCTTTTTATTGATCATGGTAGGGTGTTCAGATCCAGTAAAAGAACAAATTACCCAACAAACCCCCATTACCGAGCAAAGAATTCTTCAGCTTGGCGAGGCGCTAGATCAAGGCCAAGTTAGAAACGCTAATTTAATCAAACAATACGCAAATAAATTACGCTCATTAAAGCCAGAACTTTCCGCTTTAATTGACGAGTTCGCGAAAGATGCAACGCAGCAAAGTCCTATGTTTATCGCGTTACAAGAACGTCTAAACACAGTAAAGACTCAACCGAACATGTTTGCGAATAACCAAGCCATATTCGATGAATTGCTCAATATTTATCAAGCAGCCGATCCTGTGCTTTATTCTGACGCATTGAGCGATCCATTAAACGTGCTCGCGGATATGTCTGATGGAGCGTTACCGAGAGTAAATGCATTACCAAAAGAGCAAAATTTACGAGCCAATAATGCCCAAGACTTTGGTACGGGCGAACAGCTAATTGGTAACCCAAATTATGGACAGTGGACTACCGGCAGTAACGGCATGTCGTTTTGGGCTTGGTATGGCATGTATTCTATGATGGGGGATCTTTTCGGTTCTCGACGCGTTTATTACAATGATTGGGGAAGCCGAAGAAACTACAGTTATTATAATGACTATGGTCGCACACGATACAGCTCCCCTAGTCAATTACGTAAACAGACTCAATTGGATACCCGCACGAGAAAGTCTTTTGAAAGTAGAGGGCAAAAATATACCAGTGCGTACAGCAAAAACCGTACGGGTTCGTCTAGCCTGTCAGGAAAAAGTAAAGTTGCACAAACCAGTGCAAAACGGTTTAACACTAAATCTTTTAATAAAAGCAGTTACGCAAAAAAATCTACAGCATCTAAAAACGCTAGCTTTCGCAATAGTTCGAGCACCACTTCTCGTAGCTTCAGACGTGGCAAATAACGAGAAGAGATCAAGGAAAAATTATGAATACATTTTTTGAGATAACCGGGTTAAGTCAAGAGTTAATCATTTATCTAGCCATAGATATAACCATTGCCATTTTATTGCTTGGTGCCATGAAATTTATTTCAGGTTTATCGGCACAAGTCAACGCCACGGATGAGTTATCGAGCCAAGATAATTTTGCCTTCGGCATCAGTGTTGCGGGAAGTATTGCTGCACTAGGCATAGTGTTAACAGGCGCAATTACCGGAGAAAATGCGCCAAGTTACCAAATGGAAATTATTGGAATGCTTTCCTATGGTGTGCTTGGTTTAATATTAATTAAAATAGGCCGTGTCATTCATGATCGCTTAGCGTTGAATCAAATTGATAAAACCGAACAAATAAAAGCGCGCAACATTACAGTTGGATTAGTAGATGCCGCAGGAGCTATTGCCACGGCCATTATTATCCGTGCGGTTCTTTTATGGGTTCACGGCATAGATGTGAGTACTTTTGTTGCTATTATTGCAGGTTTTGTTGTTTCGCAAGCTATGTTGGTATTAGTTACTCGCATAAAAGAACGTCAATACGCGAAAAACAATCAAAATGATAGTATGCAAGAAGCTTTCGCAAACGGCCAAGTTGCGCTTGCTATACGGTATGCTGGCCAAGTAATAAGTACCGCACTAGCCGTTACCGCAGCCAGTTACTTTTTTGAGTATAATCCAGAAACTTTAGTCTCTACCTTAACGGCTTGGTTAATATTTAGTGTTGTGATGACGATACTTGTATCTCTATTAACTACATTGGCAAAAAGCATTATATTATGGGGAATTAACTTAGTTGAAGAAGTTGATCAACAGCATAATATTGGCGTCGCAAGTGTTGAAATGGCGATAAGTATTTCAATAGCACTTATTTTAACCGCATTAATGGCATAAATTGACTCGTTAACCTTTATTAGTGAAAAACGCACAAAAGCCCAAGGTAAATAAGCATCAAGTTTTAAATAAATCATTTATTTGGCATGACTTGCTGCTTATTATTACCATGGCTGTATTGGCCGGTTGTGGCCTAATATACGAATACTTATTATCGCATTACGCTGGCAGAGTGTTAGGCGTGATGGAAAGTGCTATCTATACCATGATAGGACTGATGATTGTTTCTATGGGTTTAGGGGCTTTTGCCGCACGAAAAATAACCTGTGCTTTTAATGGTTTTGTTTGGCTTGAACTGATTATTGCATTTTTAGGTACAAGTTCCATTCTCATTATTGCCAGTTTGATCGCAGCAACTCAATTACTGCCGCAAATTATTGCCGATACATTTTCTTTACCGCCCGATGCCTTACCCCGAGGGGGCTTTTTCAAACAAATAAGCTATTTAGCTTTTAATAGTCCATATTTTTTTGGATTATTACTCGGTTTTTTCATTGGTATGGAAATTCCGTTAATCGCGAAAATACGTGAACAAATTCATCAAAAACATCTAGCTAATAATTTAGGTACCATCTACGGGGCAGATTATATTGGTGCGGGTATTGGTGCGGCAATATGGGTGTTATTTTTATTAACCATTGATATCAGTAAAGCCAGCGCTTTGACGGCAGCCTTAAATTTAATTGCCGGTTTTATCTTTATCACTTGTTATTGGCAAAAACTTCATTGGCGTAAATTATTAGTCGCTTTTCATGGCTTGTTACTTATTGGCATTTTTTTTATATATCAGCAAGGTAATCAGTGGTTAATGCAATTAAGTAACTTATTGTATTTAGACAATGTGGTTTACACCGATAAAACACGTTATCAACAACTCACGTTTACTGAACGACAAATGGGCTTAGAACAGCAACCTATCATTAACTTTTATCTTAATGGACGATTACAATTTTCGTCATCAGATGAGCATATTTACCATAACTACCTTGTTGCTCCTGCACTTGCCGGCTCAGCACGACAAGACAATATTTTAATCATCGGTGGTGGTGATGGCCTTGCATTAAGAGATGTATTAGCTTGGCAGCCCAAACACGTTACATTAATCGACTTAGATCAAGAACTCATCGAACTATTTAAACAGCCCAGTGAAACGCTGCCAACATCCCTTGCTCGAAAAATAACTCAGCTAAATCAACAAAGTCTCTCTCACCCTAATGTTGAATTAATTTATAGTGATGCTTTTATTGCCATAGATAATTTATTGAAACAACAAAAATCTTTTGACAGTATTATTGTTGATTTACCTGATCCTAGCCATCCTGATTTAAATAAACTTTATTCCGTTAATTTTTATGCTCGTTTAAACCAGTTATTATCCGGAGATGGACTCATCACCATACAATCGACAAGTCCATACCACGCAAAAACAGCCTTTTTATCGATAGGTGAAACCGTAAGAGCTGCAGGCTTTTCAGATGTTCAACAATACCATGATAACGTTCCTAGCTTTGGTGAATGGGGTTGGACAATCGCCTCAAAGCGTGGATTAAGTCCGTTAGCTAGGTTTCATACCCTTGATAAATTTCAGGTTGAACAGCAATGGTTAACCTTACCTATGTTAATTGGTGCCTTTGAATTTTCACAAAATTTTTATTCTAAGCAAGGTAAAGCGGCTATAAATTATTTAGGTAGCCATACTATTTATCAACTACATCAAAAGGCTTGGCGCAATCAACAAGGACTTGAAAATGCTTACACACAGTAGTTACTTTGTTAAAAAACTACAATATTGACTGTATAAGATAAACTTAATTTACAGAAAAATTAAATCAGCGCTTGACATATTATGTCACGATGCTAAATTTACAACATCGACATAATATGTCGTGGGTTAATAAAGTTATTGCAACGACCCTTTGATAAAACATGAGGAACAACATGAATATTCACAAAATTGCTAACCATTTGAATGCATTGGCAGATAACTCAGAAACCGGGATGGTTTTTGACTGTCAACCAATTTCAGGCGAAGTTGACGTACTACAAATAACGGTTATCGGCCGTGAAGAGTTACCCGTATTTGTTTCGGTTACTGATGATCAAATTCTTTGCATTACGTATTTATGGGGCACAGAAGAAGTGAAACCGGAATGTTTAGCGGAAATGCACGAAAGCATGCTAGAAATGAATATCCCTATGCCACTTTCATCATTTTCTAAAATTGGCGATAAATATGTCATTTTTGGCGCTTTATCAATTGGGTCGACGTTTGATGATATTGAACATGAACTTGCCGTCTTAAATAACAATGCCATCGAAGTGATCGATGACATGAGCGACTACTTAATTTAAGCAACCACCTTTTGGAGTATTATTATGAGCATTTTTAAAAAAATTATGACCGCTATCCGTGGTGGTGCAACTGAAGTTGGCGAAGGCATTGTAGATGCAAACGCGACGAGAATTTTTGAACAAGAAATTCGTGATGCTGAAAACCACTTAACCAAAGCTAAACGAGATTTAACTGGCGTAATGGCTCAACAAATGGCATCAAGTCGTGAAGTTGACCGTATTAAACGTGAGATTACAGAACACGAAGGTTATGCAGTTCAAGCCTTAGAAAAAGGTGATGAAACATTGGCATTAGCTGTTGCGGAGAAAATCTCAACTTTAGAGGGTGAATTAACAACCCAACAACAAGCACTTGATAGTTTTGAAGGTAATGCAAATCGCTTAAAAGAATTAGTGAAGAAAAGTGAACGCCAAGTACAAGAATACAAACGTCAACTTTCCATGGTGAAAACCACAGAAAGTGTGCAAAAGGCTACGTCTGCTATTACAGACAACTTTTCTTCGAGCAATTCTAAACTTCTTAACGCGAAAGATTCATTAGAACGCATCAAAGCTAAACAACAAAAGTTTGATGACCAAATGAAGGCCGCTGAGGTGTTAGAATCTGAAAATTCAGACAGCTCACTTGAAGCTCAATTAAAAGAAGCAGGAATTGGCGCAACTGACAACAATGCAAATTCTGTATTAGAGCGTTTAAAAGCCAAGCAAAAGTAACTTGTTTATACGTAAATACTAAGCGCCTACTTGATACCGTCGAGTAAGCGCTTGTTTGTCATAACATAAACTGGGATAACGATGAGCTTTTTTAAAAAAATATTCAACAAAGATGAAACTGCCCGCCAAGTCAATCAAGCCAAAGATTTATTAAAAGGTGACATTATAGTGCTAACGGACAGTTTTGCTTTGCCTGAAAACTTAAGAAATCAACAATTTCAAGTCAGTGAAATCAATAGCTACGAATATGAGAATCAAGTAGACACCGAATGGGTGCTAACAGGCAATGACGATACTGAATTATATTTAACCTTAGATATTGATGATAAAACCTATTTAAAGTTTTCTTTAAAAATTCAGCATGACAATGTTGAAACTTTATTTGATCTTGATGAATTCTCAACGATATTTGAAGAGCCTGGACAAGCTTTTTTAACCCGAAAAACAGATAGCCATTTATCACAGGGCTGGACGAGTGAACAATATCAACAATCTCAATTTTCTACGGTAGGCTATTTTCATCGTAAAGATCATCGTAGCGAAAGTTTATCCGCTTATGAAGGTAAAGACGCTGGTGAACAATTTGAACTTTATCAACTTTTAGATAAAGATCAATCGCGCGGTATTGAGTTAGAAGTTTGGCAAGATGGCGACACTGATGTATTTTTAACGATATACCGACCAACAACAGATATTATAGACATGTTTCCAGGAAGTTAATTGTGAGTAGAAAACTACCAGAAAAATGGCAATCATCCGTCAAAGCAGCAAAAGCAACCCAAGTCGCTTTTGATATGGATGAAAAAATTCAGTTAAGCATAAGAAGAGAAGCCCTTGAAGTTGGTTTAAGCCCTTCAGACAAAATAAGAGATATTTTAGGCTTACCTGTGAATAAAAAACCCAAACGACCTAGATTAACCGTTAGTCTGTCTGCTGATGATTATGTTGTTTTAGCAAAAAAATATCACTTAGCACCAGAACAACAACTGGAAATTAAAAAGAAATTGATGGATGATTTAATACAATACGTTAGTCAACAATAATAAAGTCACTCTCATGAAACCATCATTAAAATCATACACTATTGACGAATTTGGTGTAAAAAATTACAACTCGTTTTATTTATTACTGATCACTATCGCAGTGCTTTATGGTGTCATCGCCCTACTTTCCTTTCCATTATATCAATACGAGCTTGCCTCAGAGCATAGTAATATTAGATCATATAAAGATGCCTTTTGGACACTGCAAATGAGTGCAAGTACTATCGGCTTTGGTGATTTCTATCCGGTAACCTTACCTGGGCGAATCATTGTCGCTGCAATGTTTTATATTGGAGTAGGTATGGTGGGTTTTGTCGGCGCACAATTTGTTAATAAATTTGTCGGCTTTTCAGATACCAATGTAAAAAATAGAGAGCTTAGAAAACAAAATAAAGAGATTCTAGCTCACAACAAACATCTCGAAAAAAAGATAGACAGTATTCTTGAGAAGGTTGAAAAGATCGCCTCAAAATAAAGTTGTTAATTCTTGGTACCATTTGAATTGCTTGTCTTTATCACGTAATCTAGAAGCTAATCTGCTGAAAATAATACTTAAAGAGTATCAAGGAAACGTATATGTTAACTAAAACATTGTTCACTGTAGTCTTAATCTCATTTCTTACCGGTTGTGCAAGCTCTGATAATATGGAACAACAGGTCAGCACGCTTTCTAATAAAGTTGATAAGTTGACCATGCAAGTATCTAAATTAAATGCTCAACAAGCTAAAAACACTGCGGAAATTAATGCCCTTAAAGCCGCAAATGACAAAACTAAACAGCGCATGGATAACATCGCTAAAAGTTATAAAAAATAATATTGTCATCACAATGCATAATTGGAAAAATAGAGCTAATATAATAATTACTTAGCTCTTTTTTCGAAACTAATTACCCAGTTTCATACGATGAATAGAGGAAATTCTCATTTTTCTTCAATTGGTAAAGTCATTATTTTCTTCTCGCAAAAAAGCGATAGAGCAAGCCAATTATTTATATTTCGAAGATTCTAAAACACCGGCTATTGAAGAAGATAAAGTAACGGTTACATCCCCTCCCCCTTCTGAGCGTCAACCAATAAAGATCACTAATCAGTTTGATGAACTGTCAGATAAGTTTTCTGATTACTTATTCGGCAAATCAACCGATAACCATCAGCGCGATGAGTTAAGTCAGTACGTTGAAAGAGAGATTATTAAATTACTCGATTATCCTAAAGAATTAGTAAAATCATTACCTGTATTACCGCTTTCATTAACTACCTTGATTAACGAACTCAAAAATGATGATTTCAATACCGACCTACTGATCAGTATTATTAATAAAGAGCCAATGGTAGCAGCTAAAGTCATTGAGCTGGCTAATTCGGCTAAATATAATAACCATAACCGGGAAATCACTGAGTTAAAATCTGCCTTTATGACTATAGGGGCAAATGGCTTAAGTGAAGGGATCATTGTTCATTACTTAAAACAAATGACGCCTACGTCTAATGTATATTTTAAGCAATACGGTGAAAAAATATGGCTGCACAGTTTAGAAACGGGTAATAATTGTCAAAATATAACTTCTTTAAGCGAGTGTTCAGCGGATCAAGCCACAGCATATTTAATCGGTTTAATTCTAAATTTAGGGGCTATGGTTGTCTTTCAGGTACTGATCGAAGCGTTTAGTTTTGTAAATCCAAATTGCACTCCAGACTCGAGTGCATTTAAAGTATTATTGAAACAATATTCCCCCAGAATTACCTACCAAATAGCGAATTTTTGGCGATTACCAGAAAAAGTGACTCAAACATTAAAATTACAACTTTATATTAGAGATGAAGTGTCATTGGCAAATATTTCAAAAAAATACCCTATAGCGGGCTACACTTTTGAAGCAAATGTACTAAGCCAACTCAATATACTTTATAACGCAGAGAAAATTTCCGAAGACGAATTATCTGAGATCTCACAAACCATTTTGTATTCAAAGCAAGCTAAAGCCATGTTAATTTCGTTACAAAACCAAGAATCACCTCAAGGGTAATGACTCCACTAAACCACTCGGTTTTTCTAATCTTTGTTTGATAATCTGACTTTGTTGATCGTCATGTTGAATAAATTGTGCTACCGCCTCAGTAAAAAAATTCTTCCCTATATTCTCTTCATCAGACAAAGGCTTATGTATTTCAATTAACTTTTGACCATCCGGTTCGTAAGACATTTTTATCGGCTGTTCAACAATGCGGACTTGCGTACCAACCTTGATATTGTGGTAAAGCCATTCAATATCTTCAGCATACATTCGAATACAACCAGAACTGGCTCGCAATCCAATCCCCATGCGTTTATTAGTACCATGAATTAAATATTCACTACTCGCGAGACGTAATGCATATTTACCAAAAGGATTATCAGGACCTGCTGGGATCACTTTCGCCATTTCTTTGCCATGTTCTTCTTTATATCGTTCTCGCATTTCTTGAGGTGGAGTCCAGGTAGGATTTTTACGCTTATCGCCGATATAACTTATCACTCTTGGAGTTGTTAATCCTTGACGACCGATGCCAACCGGAAATACATAGACTAAAGGTTCATTCGGCGGAAAATAATACAGTCGTAACTCAGCTAAATTAATAACAATACCTTTACGTTCAGCATAAGGTAGCAACATTTGCTTCGGTATTTCTAGCAAAGTGCCTTTGGTAGGCAAAAAAGGATCAACGTTTGGATTCGCCGCAATTAACGCTAAGAAACCAACATTATGGTATTCACTTAAGGCTTGAAAATAATCCCCTTGCTCAACTAGGTAGGTAACTTTTTCGCCAATTAATTTTGAATTGCCCGCAGGTAATTGATACACGCTTGCCACACTAGCAAAGGAGAAACTCCCAAAAATAATGACGAAATTTCGCAGTGACTTAATAAGCTTTGTCATAAAAATTAAGTTAACCAATAGGCTGGCAATGACAACGCTAAATTTTTACTATGGGTTAACGCGATCAGTAAATTTTCAACTTTACTTTCTTGCCAATCTAATATTTTTTTATTATTAGCTTCGTTCACTATTTCAGCTTTTTCTAATTGCTGTTTAATAATCCATAAGCTTTGTAGTTCACGTAAACCTAATTGAATATCTTGAAGCGGCATACGATATTCGCTGCGTTGTTTGGCATCAAAAAAACTACCGAACCAATTTCCGGTCAACAAACTACGATGCAAACGTTTACGTTGTGATAAATATTTCTCGGCGTCCATTGAGGTTAACGTAGCCATTTCAGTATTGAGTAACGCCAAACTTTCAGAAAGTTTTTGCTTGGCGAAGGGAATTAAAGGCTCTTGCGTAGTATTTGTAAAATACTGTTGTCGGTTTTGACAGGTGATCATCCGCAGTAACGATAAAAGTAAGCCATTAAAACGTTCACTATGCAGTAATTGGCTTACCATTACTTTATCGGGAAAGCGGCGTTTTTCTAATTTGAGTTGTTCTATCAATTGCTCACTATAGTCTAATTTTTTTCGATAATTACCTGTTTTTGTCATTAACTCTCGAAAATATATCGCACTATCAACCCATGCAAATAATTGAATAAAATAACTTAACTCTTGTCGTATCGCTAAACTCTGTTTAGATAGTTTCTCATCAAACAACCAAAATCCCTGTCTTAATAAAGCCAACACATCAACAAGCTCAGCTAACTTATGTAACCGTTTATCATTAAGATATTGCTCTATCGTAACTTGGGTTAGTTGCAAGCAATGACGAATACCATCAATAAAACAGGTTTCTATATTATCGGCATTACTGTGTAAATCTAATTCAAGTTCCACATCTTCAACTTGTTGTTTATTAAAATATAATCGATAACCTCTCGCCGCTTTACTTTGTGTTCCGGGACGTAAAGATAATGATTTAAATAAACACTCGGCAAGCGAAAATAAACCTTCTCTTTCACCAGAAACTAATTCTAATTCCAGCTCACAAATTTCAAGTGAGCGACCTTGAGAAGAAATTTCACCTTGATCAAATGCCAACTCAATCACACTATTTTCCATGGTGATAAGCCAGATTTCTCGAGTGAAGTCGGTATTAAACAAAGGAATTATTTGCGTCTGTAATTGTTGTGCAGTTTTACTATTGGGCCAAATCTCTGTTGGAAATAAAGTAAGATCAGGATAAGGGGCACTTATATCAACATTGTATTCTGGGCGTTGATGTAAGCCACCAACAACAATACCCGCAGTTTTAATTGTTTGTTCAATTTGGCTTCCACAAACGCGAATTCTCAGCCCCATATCTAAATGACGTAAAGCAAGTTCAGGTGTATCAAAATAGCAATTAGATAATTGTTTTACCTGATGCGTGTAAGTTAATGCGTTTTCTGTTAATAAATTAAAAATTTTTGCTGAAACATCATCACTGTTCGTTAAATATTTAAGCTCGACTTCTGTAGCCATACTTACCTTTATCGTATTTTACGATATAAACCTATTTGAAAAGATTAACCTTACAAAAGCTCTAACCATGAAGCAATATTTTTCGCTTGCTATCGTCGCGACAAACCCATAATATTTTCACCTAGAATCATATCCGTTTTTTGGTAACTAAATGAAATTAATAAAATGTTTGCTCGCTAGTTTTCTTTTTATCTTAAGCTTTAACTCTTTCGCGCAAGAAACTGCACAAACAACTGAAGAAAATCGCACTGTAGCATATATCTCTGATGATTTATTTATCTATATGCATGCAGGTCCGGGTAATAATTATCGTATTTTAGGCAGTATCAATGCAGGCGAAGAAGTTTCATTAACCGGTAAATCGGCAAACGATTATACAGAAATCATTGATAACAAAAATCGTGTTACTTGGGTTGAATCAAAATATGTAAGTACCACGCCGGGGCTAAGAGTAGCAATAGCTGAACTTAATGGAAAGCTTGCTAGCAGTGAAGAAAATAGCTTAAAAATATCTGCTGATTTTACCCAAGCTAACAATAATATTGCACAATTAACCGCAGATAATAGTCAATTAACTGATGAGATCACCGCTTTAAGAAAGCAGTTAACGCAAACACAATCACAACTTTCTAATCAAGATTTAGCCATAAAGAAAGAATATTTTTTCAATGGCGCGATCGTGTTAGCTATAGGTTTAATTTTAGGCTTAGTGTTACCAAGATTGTCTGCACGCAAAAAAGGCTCTATGGAAAGCTGGAAATAAAGAGTCTAACACCCTCTTTTATAAAGCATTTTAACTACCTTTACTTCAGCTCTAATGATTGAATACTATATTGTGAAATACCAAAAATTTTTAAAATACCATAAATTCCATTATGTCTTACTTTTTTTATGCCTTTCTGCACATGCAGAACCGTGGATTGATAGCTCAAATTTATTTTTAAGGGAAAATATTCAACACCTAGTAGATGCGGGTTATATAACGACACCTGTCACCACTTTTCCTTTAATGTGGTTTGATATTGCGCAAGACTTAAAAAAAATCCCTTACTTCAAACTTAATCAATCTGAAATAGACGCCTATAATTATATACAGCATCAATTACAGTTAGCCAAAAGAAATCAAACCCGTATTAAAGCAACTTTTGCTACTGAAGATAATCGTTTTGCAAGTTTTGGCGACACATATAGAGCTAAAAATAGTTTTACGATTCATAATAGTTTTATGAGTGATACATTCGCGTTGAATCTGTCTCCTAGCTATAATGTGTCGCCTACTAAAGACGATGAAAAACATTTTGATAGCAGTTATCTCGCTGGATTTTGGGGGAATTGGGTTATTTCTGTTGGCAAACAAGACAGATGGTGGGGACCCGGTTGGGATAGTAACTTAGGGTTAACTAACAATGCTAAACCAATTCCTGCGATCGCGATTTCAAGGAAATCAGCAGCCCCTTTTAGCGTTCCTTTTACTGAAATATCAATACCTTGGACAGTTACTTCTTTTATGGGGGTAATGGATGATAACCGAGTCATTAAAGACACTTTATTATGGGGCTTTAGACTCAATTTCATACCGATACCAAACTTAGAAATAGGAATAACACGATTAGCGCAATGGGGGGGAAAAGGTCGGCCCAAAGGCTCCTCAACTTTTTGGAATGTTTTCATTGGTAAGGACAATTGTGGTGCTGGTGGTCTTGAATGTTTGGCTGATGGTTCCCAAGAACCAGGTAACCAACAAGCAGGCTATGATTTTAGGTATTCATTCAGCTTACTCGATACCGCTTTTGGCTTATACGGACAGTCCATAGCGGAGGATGGCAATGATAACAGCTCATTCAGCTTTTTAACTGAAGTCCAGTCACAAATTGGCATGGATGTACGTATCAATCTTTTTGAAACTAGTTCTACTTTCTTTGTCGAATATGCTGATACTTACACAGACTGTGTTGACGAAGATACTATTGACGTTGGCAATTGTTTTTATGAGCATCATATTTATCAAACGGGGATGCGTTATGAACAACGTACGCTTGGAAACTTATACGATAATGACGCAAGTAGTTTAGTTTTTGGTCTGATTTCAAACATTAGTTCCAATACCCGTATGACAATTAAACTACGTAACCTGAGATTGAACAAAGACAATAGCGACAAAAATAGCGAAAGTCTTATTATTGGTAACCCGCTGACAAAATATGCTGAAAATACCACTATGCTTTCCACGAAAGTGCAACATAGTTATCGAAACTGGCGTTACACCGTTGGTTTAGATATCAGTCAATCAACGTTTAAAAACGCAATTGCAGATAAAAAGAAAGCTAACTTATTCTTATCTGTTGAATACAACCTTTAATGAGTTTTTCATTCGAAGCATGGTTATTGATGAGCGACTATACATTAATACTGTTATACCTTATTTTAGTACATAAATTCATTTTGAAAATTAATAAGCCCCTACTATGCATATAAATAACTCTTGTCCTGTCTATATAATCAATCTAGATTGTGCTCAAGATAGAATGGCGAATATGCATGAACAATTAATTAATTTGAATATTGATTATACTCGTATTTCTGCAGTCAAAGGGGTAGATTTATCCGAGGCAGAGATCAACCATGTTTATTCTTCGACCCTTAATAAGCAATATTTTAGAGCCGGTTTAAGTTTAGGCGAAATAGGCTGCTACATGAGCCACAGAAATGTCTGGCGTAAAATGGTCGCCGAAAACATAGCCTATGCGGTGATACTAGAAGACGATATGCTATTAACTCCCCAGTTTAGGGAAATTTTTCAATATAGCGACACCTTTAAACACTACGACTTGATCAAACTCGCTGACAACAGAGATCATCAACCAAAACATAAAAAACAGCTAGGGGATGATTTTGAATTAATTAATTTCACCAAAATTCCTAATTGTGCCACCGGTTATACTTTAAGTCTTGCAGGCGCGAAAAAACTATTAGCCAGAGAAAAGTTTTATCGACCTGTCGATATTGATATGCAATTTTGTCGTGAACTTAATTTGTCAGTATTCGGTTTACGTCCATACCCAATTACAGAAAATAAAAATATGGTCAGTAACATAGTCACCTTAAATGGTGGCTTTCACGGTAAAAAAAGTACCAGTTTTATTAGAAATATTAAATATCGTGTCCATTTGTGGTGGCATAGAAAAAACTATATTTCTGGTGTACTTTAGATAACCGCTAAACTTACCAAAACTTCCAATAATTCAGTTGCTTTCGCATTTTAAATTGTCGCAATAAATTTAGTGGTTTCTTTCTAGCAGGTATATTTTTACCCGCCAACATTTCATCTACGGCGTCTAAAACGCGCTGCGAAGACTTACCATCTTGGTATGGATGTGTATCATTAATAAAGCGTTGGATATTATCCATTAACTCTTTGGGTCGGCTTAAAGCTTGAGTAATGGTAGCTTCCAACAAATTAGGATCTCCAATATCTAACATATAATCTTTTGGCGCGATATTGTTAAAGGTAACCACAGGCTTATGTTGTAATAAAAACATAATGAGCACAGAGGATGTGTCACAAACCATGACATCAGCTTGTTGTAATAACGGAATAACATCGTCAGTTTCAACAAAGGTTAAATAGTCATTTTGAATCGCTTTATATTGCTCAACAATAGTTTTATTCATTTTAGGATGAAACTGAATCAACCAACGCCATTTACCGGTTTTGCTCAAACGTTTTACCGTTTCAAACAAATGGGGAGCACAAGTTAAGTGTTTAGAAAATGTAGAACACATTAATATGGTTGGTATGTTATTCTCGGTAACGAATGGTTTAGCTTGGAATAAAGGATCTAACGCGCACCAACCTGTCTCTTTCACACTAAATGTTTGATGACTTTCAGCTAACTTAGAAAACTGTACGGTGGATTCTGGGCCTTGTGTGCAATAAAGATCAAAGCAATTACGGACTTTGTAATGATCGTTATTTCCTCTTTTATCTAACTTTCCCGCATCAAAGCCATGAAAAACAGCCACATTAATGCCAGGGAAAAAGGTAGGTGCAATGTTTGCAGGATATAACACAGCATCAGGAGAGTATGCCATGACTTCTTCAACTGAATGTAGTACTTTTTCATCAGAGTGAAAATACGCTTGATTTACATTTGAGCCTTGTATAAACCATGCAACTTCAGCATTTCGTTTTAATATGGCGCTTTGCACTGGTCTTAAAATAGCGAAACTATAATTCTGTGAGATATTAAGCAGATACTTTCTTACGGTCATAAAACTACGAAAAATTACTAACGGATTACGCCATATTCTACCCGATTATATAAGATGATAAAGAGTTAGTTAACTTACTTCGTCTATTTGTTATGCAAAATACAAATATCGTTAGACTGTTTTGCTCTCAAGTTTTATTTGACAAAAACTGAGTAAATACGTTATTAATACACCACTAACTCATTTATCAGCTAAAAAAGCCGATTAATAACAAAAACGTTAAACAAAATATGTCTCATTTAATTTATACAATTCGTACAAACCTCCTCCTCGTATTATGCATGCGCGGATAGTTTTTTATTGACATAAATTAGATAAAACAATTAAAACCCGCGCCAATTTTCGCGGGTTTTTTTATGCCCGTAATTTATAATTTTTTTGGCATAAACTAGTTATTAATATTATTAAGGAAGCAATTATGGATAACCAAGTCGTTATTTTTGACACAACATTACGAGATGGTGAGCAGGCGTTAAACGCAAGTCTTTCAGTGCATGAAAAACTACAAATTGCACTTGCCATTGAACGCTTAGGTGTTGATGTAATGGAAGTTGGTTTTCCGGTTTCTTCTCCAGGTGATTTTGAATCCGTGCAAAAAATTGCGCAAACCGTAAAAAACTCTCGCGTTTGTGCATTAGCGCGAGCGGTTGAAGGTGATATTCAAGCCTGTGCAGATGCTTTGAAAGTTGCCGATCAATTTAGAATCCATACTTTTATTTCAACGTCGGATGTTCATGTTCAGCAAAAATTAAAAAAAGATTTTTCAGATGTTGAAGCAATGGCCATTCACGCGGTTAAATTTGCCCGTAAATTTACCGATGACGTTGAGTTTTCTTGTGAGGATGCCGGTCGAACCCCCATCGATAACTTATGTCGCATGGTAGAAAATGCCATCAAAGCAGGCGCAACAACCGTTAACATTCCTGACACCGTAGGTTATACCATCCCTAATGAATTTGGCGGTATTATCACTAATTTATTCAATCGAGTTCCGAATATTGATCAAGCGATAATTTCAGTGCATTGTCATAATGATTTAGGTTTAGCCGTAGCAAACTCAATGTCGGCGGTACAAGCTGGTGCTCGTCAAATAGAGTGTACAATCAATGGTATTGGTGAACGAGCCGGTAATTGCTCTTTAGAAGAAGTGGCGATGATCATCAAAACTCGTCAAGAGCTTTTAGGCGTGCAAACCAATATCAATCACCAAGAAATCGCTCGTACTTCTAAGTTAGTAAGTGATTTATGTAATATGCCAGTGCAATTAAATAAAGCCATTGTTGGAGGTAACGCCTTTAGTCATTCTTCTGGGATTCACCAAGATGGCATGTTAAAAGCAAGCAACACATACGAAATTATGACACCTGAAAGTGTCGGTATTGCTAAAACAAAATTAAATTTAACCTCTCGCAGTGGTCGACACGTCATCAAGCACCGTATGGAAAGCTTAGGCTATCAAGAAAATGAGTTTAACTTAGAAGAGTTATATGCCGACTTTTTAGAATTGGCTGACAAAAAAGGCCAAGTTTTTGATGATGACTTAGAAGCATTACACTTTAATATTCAGCAACAAGACGCTAAAGACTATTACCATTTAGACACCTTAAATGTGCAATGTGGTGGTGGTGATTTTGCAACAGCAAGTATTAAATTACTGTCTGGCGAAAACAGTCAAATAGTCTCAGAAACGGGTAATGGTCCTGTAGATTGTCTATATCGAGCAATCAAGAAAGCCGTTGATATAGATTTTGAAGTAGCCGATTACAAAATATCTAACAAAGGTGAAGGTGAAGACGGTTTAGGTAAAGCAGATTTAGTCGTTACCTGGCAAGGAAGAAACTTCCATGGCTATGGTTTAGCTACTGATGTGATTGAAGCATCAGGCCAAGCACTTATTCATACGCTAAATAGTATTCACCGGGCGCAAAAAATTGCCGCGATAAAACAAGATAGTAAAAAATAACGAAGCAGCGATAAAAACTATCGCTAAGCAATTAGTATCACGTCATACCAATTAACTATTGTTGATTTTATGATAACGAACAAAATATAACGTTTACGAAATAGGTTTAAAAATGTCAAACATAGCAGTGTTAGCCGGTGACGGTATCGGCCCAGAAGTAATGGTTGAAGCAAAAAAAGTTTTAGCCGCAGTTGCAGATAAATTTCAATTCACCCTAAAGACCCAAGATTATGACGTAGGTGGCGCCGCTATTGATATTCATGGCAATGCATTACCTGATGTAACCATGAAAGGTTGTCAGGCAGCAGATGCTATTTTATTTGGCTCTGTTGGCGGTCCAAAGTGGGCAAATTTACCTCCAACTGAGCAACCAGAACGTTGTGCGCTTTTAGGTTTACGTGGTCATTTTGATTTATTCTGTAATATGCGTCCTGCTACGTTACAACCGGCTCTATCTTCTTTATCAACATTGAGAAGCGATATTTCCGCGCAAGGTTTTGATGTTTTAGTGATCAGAGAATTAACCGGCGATATTTATTTTGGTGAACCAAAAGGTCGTAAAGGTGAAGGAGACGAAGAAACCGGTTTTGATTCTATGTTTTATTCACGCCGTGAAATTAAACGCATTGCTCATTTAGCTTTCCAAGCGGCACAAAAACGCAATAATAAAGTCACTTCAGTAGATAAAGCTAACGTGTTAGCAACGAGTCAACTATGGCGTCAAGTGGTAGAAGAAGTAGCTGTTGAATATCCTAATGTTACTTTTGAACATTTGTATGTTGATAACGCTGCCATGCAATTAGTGCGTGATCCTAATCAATTTGACGTGATGTTATGCCCTAACTTATTTGGCGACATTTTATCTGATATTTGTGCAATGATCACAGGTTCAATGGGGTTATTACCTTCAGCCAGTTTAAACAGTGATGGATTTGGCATGTACGAACCCGCCGGTGGAAGTGCACCTGACATTGCCGGGCAAGGCATTGCTAATCCAATCGCTCAAATTTTATCGGCAGCATTAATGCTTCGTTATAGCTTAAACCAAGACAACGCTGCAAAAGCCATTGAAGAAGCGGTAGGAAGTGCGTTAGACAACGGTATATTAACCGCAGACTTATTACCTGCAGAACAAAGAAGTAATGCGAAAACGACTAGCGAAGTGGGTGATTATATCTGCGCTCAAATCAATACAGCAAACATAGAGGGAGCATAAAAATGGCTACAACTTTATATGAAAAATTATGGCAACAACACTTAGTTGAAGAAAAAGCAGGAGAGACGCCATTACTTTATGTTGATCGCCATTTGATCCATGAAGTTACATCGCCGCAAGCTTTTGCTAACTTAAAGTTTCATAACCGCCCTATTCGTCATCCTGAACGTACCATTGCGACCATGGATCATAATATTTCAACCCGTTCGATTGAAATTGATGCTGCAGGCGAAGGTGCTGCAAATCAATTACGAACATTAGAGAAAAACTGTAAAGAATTTGGTATTGAATTATTTGGCATGGGCCATAAAAATCAAGGTATCGTGCATGTTATGGGCCCAGAGCTTGGCTTAACCTTACCTGGTACAATTATCGTCTGTGGTGATTCTCACACAGCAACGCATGGTGCATTTGGCGCCTTAGCATTTGGCATCGGTACTTCTGAAGTTGAGCATGTTTTTGCGACGCAAACTTTACGCCAAACGAAAGCTAAAACCATGAAAATTGAAGTGAATGGTCAAGTTGGCGAAGGGATCAGTGCAAAAGATATCATCCTAGCTATCATAGGTAAAACAGGTAGTGCAGGCGCAACAGGTTATGTGGTCGAATATTGTGGTAGTGCAATTGAAGCATTAACCATGGAAGAACGTATGACTGTGTGTAACATGAGTATTGAGTTTGGTGCAAAAGCGGGCTTAATTGCTCCTGATCAAACCACGTTTGATTATTTAGAAGGGAAAGAATACGCACCAAAAGGCGAAATATGGCAACAAGCGATTGAAGATTGGAAAGCCTTAAAAACCGACGATGGCGCTCAATTTGATACGGTATTAACATTAAAAGCCGAAGATATTAAAGCACAAATCACTTGGGGAACAACGCCAGGGCAAGTGACTTCTGTAGACGGTGTTGTACCTTCTCCTGATGACTTTACTGATCCGGTAGAAAAAGACTCTTGTGCCGCAGCACTAGTCTATATGGGCTTAGAAGCAGGAACTAAAATCACCGACATTGAGATTAATAATGTCTTTATCGGTTCTTGTACTAATTCACGTATTGAGGACTTACGTGCCGCAGCAAACACAGTAAAGCGCTTTACCGCTAACGGTGAGAAAGTATCAAGCAAAGTAAATGCGATTGTTGTACCTGGCTCTTATCGCGTTAAAGAACAAGCTGAAGCTGAAGGCTTATCAAAAATATTTATTGATGCCGGATTTGAGTGGCGCTTACCAGGTTGTTCAATGTGTTTAGGGATGAATGACGATGTCTTGTCAGAAGGTGATCGTTGTGCATCAACCAGTAATCGAAATTTTGAAGGTCGCCAAGGTCGAGGGAGTCGTACTCATTTAGTAAGTCCTGAGCTTGCTGCTGCATCGGCTATCGCTGGTCATTTTGTTGATTTAAATGCTTAAGGAGCAATAATAATGGAAAAATTCACAACACATTCAGGTTTAGTCGTTCCTTTAGATGCATCAAATGTTGATACCGATCAGATCATCCCAAAACAGTTTTTACAAAAAACGGAACGCATTGGTTTTGGTAAACATTTATTTCATGATTGGCGATATTTAGATGCTTCGGGGCATCAAGACAACCCTGAGTTCATTTTGAATGCACCAAAATATCAAGGGGCAAGTATTTTATTAACTCGCGAAAATTTTGGTTGTGGTTCAAGTAGAGAACATGCGCCATGGGCATTAGAAGAATACGGATTTAAAGTCATTATTGCGCCAAGCTTTGCTGATATTTTCTATGGAAATTGTATCAATATTGGATTATTACCGATTAAGTTATCTGATGATGAAATCAATGAACTATTTGCAGAATGCGAAAACGGTGAAGTTAATTTAACGGTTGATTTAGAAAAAAATCAAATCACGGGTTCAAGTAAAACCTATCAGTTCTCATTAGATAAGTTCCACCAATATTGTTTAGAAGAAGGCATTGATAGCGTTGGTTGGACCCTGAAAAAAATTGATACCATCAAAGCGTTTGAGGCAAAAATGCCAGTATGGCAATAAAGATTATCTGCTGAAAATATCAACGAAGATATTATCTCGCGTGATATTTATTTTAGTGCCTTGATAGCAATATCAAGGCATTTTTATTGCACTTTATTTTTTAATTTCAGTCAAATAATCAGATTAAATGAACAATCTTTAATGAATAACCTATAGTGAAACTAATTACCAACTCGATAGCGCTGGCATAGTAAACTGCTCTTGTTGATAGCTTAAAAGAACCTGTTGAGGAAAAATTTTAGTCAGTACTACACCTTGTGCAATTTCTTCTCCTTCGCGTCTATCCTGACCATTTACCCGCACCCAACCTTGCCCTTCTGTGGCAAATATGTGCATTTCAAATTGTAACGTAGGTAATGAGTCTTGTAATCGCACCGGTAATTGATGAACGGCACGATATTGCTGAACATCATCAGTTATTTCGTCATTACTTATTGAATTGGATATAGCAGACTGATTTTGTTGGTTTACTGGTTTTTCTGTTGGTTTCGTATCATTAATTGCCGCTTTAAACCGTGAAAGAATATCTTCAGAAACTCCCGGTTCGGCAACAATATCAAACTGCTCATCGTTAATCGCATGATTCTTTTGCGTTAGGTTCACTTTTTCGGGTTGATAGCCTAAAACCCTTGGTTTATCTGGTTGCTCAGAACTTACCGTGACGGTAGCTGAATCGGTGGTCAATTGTTTGTTATTAGCAAGTGTCACTTCGTTAGATGACGGGTTTAACCTAGGGTTATCTGAACGTTCAGCTGTCACTTCGACATTTGATGGTTCTTTATTTAATGGGCGGTGATCAGTTTGTTGATCGTGGGTGCTCAAGTTAGCATTGACTTGTGCTTTACTGACTTGATTAGCGTTAGCACTGTGTTGAACATCAGCGGCGGCCGTAATTTCAAAATGATTAGCGGTTAATTTATCAGTACCAAACCAATACCCAAGATACCCTACAGTAGCGACTAACAAGACCAATGAGGCAATTTTTATTGGTAACTGCCAAACAGGCGCTTTAATTTGATAATCGCCTAGCGCTTCAACAGCGGCTTGTTCAATTATCGAACGTCCGATAACCGTGTCGTTTTTACCGTAGGCTATCACTAACGCGCGTTCACATAACAAGTTAATAACTCGTGGAATACCCTGAGAAATTTTATGCAAAGCCGATATTGCAGCTTTGTTAAATAAAGCTCTCGTGCAATGAGCAACAGACAATCGATGTTGAATATATTGGCTTAATTCCAGTTTTGTCAGTGGCAATAGATGATAGCGGGCGGTGATACGTTGCGCTAATTGTCGTAAATCTCGGCGTTGTAAAAGTTGTTGTAGTTCAGGTTGACCAATTAATATGACTTGTAATAGTTTTTTCGTATTCGTTTCCAAATTAGTTAGCAAACGTAATTGTTCCAGCACTTCTGGTTTGAGATGTTGAGCTTCATCAATAATCAATAAAGTATTAATACCTTCTTGGTGATTTTTTTGTAGCTTAGTTTGAATTTTGTCGGTTAAATATTTAAGGGTAGCTCCGGTTTTTTTATATCGAATTTTCAAGTTATCACAAATACATGCCAGCAACTCTTCACATGATAACGTCGGATTAAGGATAAATGACGCTTGGGTATTTTCAGGCAATTGCTCCATCACGGTTCGACTAATGGTAGTTTTTCCTGTCCCCACCTCGCCAGTAAGTAAAACAAAGCCTCCATTGTCGCCTAAACCATAACTTAAGTGGGCAAGAGCCTCACGATGACGATCACTCATAAAAAGGTAAGCAGGATCTGGGGCTATCGAAAATGGCGCTTCACTTAAACCAAAATAAGCTGTGTACATAATTCTTCAATAAATATAAAAACAACCCCAAGAAAGTACCCTGTCGTCAATCAGAAGTCAAAAAATCACGAACGACTATGATAAACTTATTTTTTATGTAATTCGTTGTACAAATTTACTGACTTGTATAGCTGTGAACCTTTGTACCTTCAATCATTGAATAGAAAAATAATGTCTAAATTCAGAAATTTAAATCCACTTAATGTATTTCTAGTTGGTGGTGCAGTGCGAGATCAATTACTCAACCGTGAGGTTTATGATCATGACTGGGTGGTGGTGGGTAGTACAGTTGACGAAATGCTTGCGCTGGGGTTCACGCAAGTTGGTAAAGACTTTCCGGTATTTTTACACCCTGAAACCAAAGAAGAATACGCCTTAGCAAGAACTGAGCGAAAAGACGGAACTGGCTACACCGGCTTTATTTGTCACGCTGATGAGAATGTGTCGCTAGAAGAGGACTTACTTCGACGAGATCTAACCATTAACGCCATGGCATTAAGTAGTACTGGCGAAATAATAGATCCTTACGGTGGAAAAAAAGATATAGAAAATAGAGTATTACGTCATGTTTCGAGTGCATTTTCCGAAGATCCGTTAAGGGTATTAAGAGTCGCCCGTTTCGCTAGTCGGTTTCACCAATATAATTTTAACATTGCCCCTGAAACTATGACGATTATGCAAGAGATTAGTGAAAGTGATGAGTTATTAACTTTATCAGGAGAACGAATCTGGCAAGAAATGTCTCGCAGTTTAGCTCAATCACACCCTGAAATATTTTTTACTACCTTACGCGAATGTGGTGCCCTAAAAAAACTTTGGCCTGAATTAAATGCCTTATGGGGGATCCCAAACCCTGAGCAACATCATCCTGAAATATGCTCAGGTATCCATACGATGATGGTGTTACAACAAAGTGTTAAATTATCAAACAAACTATCAGTTCGCTTTGCAGCCTTGTGTCACGATTTAGGTAAAACATTAACGAATCAAAACTCATACCCTAAACATATTGGTCATGAACAACTTGGTTTACCTTTAATAGAAAAAGTTTGTCAAAAATTCAAAGTACCTAATAAAGCAAAATCATTAGCCCTTAAAGTGTGCCAATTTCACTTACATTGCCATCGTGCTTTTGAATTAAAACCACAAACTATTTTAAGCTTGTTTAACAAGCTCGATGTTTGGCGAAAACCCGATGAATTTGAAGATTTCTTACTGGCTTGCCAAGCTGATGCAACCGGTCGATTAGGGTTTGAAAATACGCCCTATCCACAAGTGAAATATTTACAAAACCTATATCAACAAACTAGTCAGGTTAAACCCACTGAATTTGTGGAACAAGGCTTAAAAGGCATCAAAATTAAAGAAGCCATCAATGAGCGGAAACTTAACATCATGACAGAATTAAAAAAATCTTTCGCCAAAGAGTAGATTTAGTTTGTTAAGGCTAGTCAACGTTAGAAAATAAAAAACCACGCAAATGCGTGGTTTTTATTAAGTTCAAGAACGATTAGAACGTGTAGCTAGCTTTTACGTAGTAATAACCACCGTTGTAATCAAATGGACCACTTTCGTAGTAAATAGCACCACTCCAGTTATTCGCCGCTTGTAACTTCTGTGCTTCTTGGTCAAAGATATTCATTGCACCTGCAGAGAAAGTTAATGAATCACTGTAGAAATAGCTTACTTCTGCATCAAATGTGATAGCTGAATCTGCTACTTCAGACTCTTCTGGCGTTGTACCGTCAGCGTGTGTTGCATAATACTCACCGAAGTAATTTGCACGAACAAACATGCTCACATCTTCCCATGACTGAGCCATAGTTAATGTACCACGATGTGCAGGAATACCATCTTCTAATCGGTCAATTTTACCTTGGTTTGTTGTTGCTGGATTAAACGAATCAACTTTAGTATCTGTCCAGTTGTACGCTAAGCTCCACTGCGTATCACCATCAAATAACTCCATTGAATAGTTTGCTACCACGTCAACACCTTGAGTTGTCGTATCAAAGTCGTTGGCAAAATAAGTCACCGCTGAAATTAATTCAGGATTCGTAACACCTGCAGCTTCAAGAGCAGTGTAATCAGCAGGCTCAACAGTAATTTGACTTGATTGCGCAATACGATCTGTTACTTCAATGTTGTAGTAATCAGCCGTCATGAAGAAATCACCGCTGTTATACACGAAACCAGCCGCATAACTTACTGACTCTTCTGGCTCTAACTCTTTACCACCATAAAATGCAGCAAGAGGGTTAGTTGGTGGCGCAGTAAAGCTTTGAATTAATTCACCTTCAACCATTGAAGTTGCTGTGTTTACTACGTTTGCTTGACCAACCGTTGGTGCACGGAAACCAGTACTGTGAGAAGCACGTAAAGACACTTCATCTGAAACCGATAATTGTGCCGTTAATTTATAATTAAGCGTATCACCAAACGACGTAAAGTCTTCATAACGTAATGCACCACCTAATAATAAATCATCATTAACTTGTGCTTCAAGATCCGCATAAAGGGCGATACTACGACGAGTATTGATACCTTGAGCTTCTGGACCAAAACCTTTAAAGCCATGAGAACCAATGTTAAATCCTTGTGCAGCATAAGGACCTGCTTTCCAAGAAGACTCTTCACCAGCCGTAATTTCAAAGCTCTCTTCACGCCATTCAGTACCAAGCGCTACATTAAGTGGTTGATCAAAACCAGCTTCAATTTCTTTAACAATATCAAAGTTAAAGCTTTTCTCTAGTTGAGTATATCCACCTGTTTCAAAGTCAACCGGCGTGTCTAAACCTAAAGAAGGGTTTAAGGTATTTTTTAGGATAAATGTTGACGCACTACGACCTACAGAGCCACTTAAGTCATAATACCAACCTTCTAACACACCTGACTTCGCTTCACCTTTAGTACCAATAGCGAGTGATGTATCAGTAATGTTACCACCAAATCTTGGTGTGTAACCGCCAGGCATAATTTGGTTCATCGCGAAACAGTTTGGATCAGCAACCATGGCTTGATATTCAGCAGTATCTAGTACATTCGGTACATTTGCCGGTACAACTGCACAAGTACGTTCAGCCCCCATTGATTGCGCAACATCACCAATTAATAACGTTTCACCACCATCAATAGAGAAAACGTTACTACGGTTATGTGGGTTACGATAGTAGAAACCACCTTCCGCATCACGCTCAGAGTAGTTACCAAACATGTAGAATTCTTTATCATCGCCTAAATCAAGACCAACATTACCGAATAAGGTAATATCATCTTTAATTTCTGGGCTACCCCAAATCATTGCCGGATCTGGAACATGATTGTTACCAGCCGCTTGTAAAGCAGCAGCATCAGGACGTTGAACACTTCGGCTTGTCGCATCAGCATTTTTCAACTGAAAACTTAAATTGACAAAACCGTCGTCAGTAAAAGGTAAACCAATATTACCGTCTACAATTGTGCTGGTTCCATCACCTTCATAGTATTCACCGTGTTTAACAGATAGTGAACCACCATCAGCGTCATCTTTTAAAACAAAGTTCATAACACCAGCAATAGCATCAGAGCCGTACTGAGCGGCAGCACCATCTCTTAAAACTTCCACTTGCTTTAACGCTGCGCTTGGGATCACTGAAATATCAGGACCTTGTGCACCATCGTTAACACCACCACCTTGGAAAGCGATAACCGATGCACGATGACGTCGCTTACCATTTAGTAAGATAAGCGTACTATCAGATGACAAACCACGTAAGTTCACCGGACGAATTAGTGTAGCAGCGTCACTAATGGGTTGTTGGCGAACGTTAAATGAAGGGACAGCGCCTTGCAGCATATCCAACATATCACTTGACGCACTTTTACCTAACTCATCCCCACCAACGATATCAACAGGAACTGGAGATTCAGCAACTGAACGTGGAGCAGCACGAGAGCCTACAACCGCAATACGTTCAACTTCTTCTTCAGCACCTGTGTTTTCTTCTGCATATGAGGGAGCAGTACCTAACGCTAAGCCGACAGCTATTGCTAACGTGCCAGCACGAAATTTATTAGACATTTTATTTCCTTCCTAGTTTTAAGGTATATAAATAATTATTATTATTGCTTAGATACATCCTTTGATATAACTCTAAGCTCAATATGTTATAAAACAGCAAGTAACGCTTTACAAGTGCTCGAGAGCCCGTTTCAAGTCAAAGTAATGAAAGTTTACCAATCTCATTTCATCGATGTTAAGTCACATCTCTAAATGAGTTATTTATATATATTTCAAGCAAGTCAGACAGACTATATTCTCTAGCTTTATTATTGATCTTTCAAAATGCGAATAGCTTCGTATAAAAAATCTTGCAAACATAACAATAACGACTAAGAAATAACTTTGATATTCAAAAATAAAATAGATTTTTTTTTGAACTTTTCAAGAGCGACAAGAATAACGGTGATAATTTCACCTGAAATTAACTAAATTTTAACAGGGAATAATGTATACAAGCCAATTCATCGCACTAATCATGCAGTTTGTCGTAAAAAACACTCAAAAAGACTAAATGAAAAACCAAAAACAATGAATAAATATTCAAAAAATAATAAATAAAGAATGGAAAACTGATGGATATCTTTAAGCGAATAACTTTTAATGTTTTTTTATAACTTACCACTTAATATAAAAAAAGCTTGCCTTTAGTATAAGGCAAGCTTTGTTTAAACGCAGCACGAAATTAACTACCTGACGCGCTTTCAAAAATAAAACGTGTTGTTAGTCAGCAGGTAAAATTTTCGCTTCAACCAAACCAAAACCAATACGTGCAGCCCCTGGTTTTTCACACCATCCTGTCATGATGACATTATCGCCATCTTCCAAGAAAGTTCGTTTTTCTCCGTTTGGCAAACTAATCGGCTCAGCGCCAGCATTCGATAGTTCTAACATTGAGCCAGCTTCTTCAGGGTTAGGGCCTGATTGTGTCCCACTACCAAACATGTCACCAGAGCGTAAATTACAACCATTGACTGTATGATGAGCAACCATTTGGGCAACTGTCCAATATGAATCTTTAAAATTAGACTGGGATAATGGCGTTGGTGCTAAATTATTTAAGCGCATCGCGTCGGTTTCTAATAGCACTTGTAAGTTAATATCAAAAGAACCACTCGCTCTATTTTGACTAGACTCTAAGTATGGCATTGGCTGAGGATCTGCTTCATCACGGGTCCAGTGTGCTTTATAAGGAGCAAGCGCTTCAGTGGTCACTATCCATGGTGATATTGTAGATGCAAAGCTTTTTGATAAGAACGGTCCTAATGGTTGGTATTCCCAACCTTGTATATCTCGTGCAGACCAGTCATTAAACAGACAAATACCAAAAACATGATCTTCCGCATTTTCAATGGTAATCGGCTCACCTAATTCATTACCATTACCAATAAAAATACCAATTTCAAGTTCATAATCTAAACGCTTACAAGGACCAAATGACGGCTCAGTCGCAGTAGGTGCTTTGGTTTGTCCCTTCGGGCGTTTAAAGTCTTTACCAGAAACCTCAATAGAAGATGAGCGACCATGATAACCAATTGGTACCCATTTATAATTCGGTAGTAATGGGTTATCAGGGCGGAATTTTTTCCCTACAGAGGTAGCATGATGAATAGAAGTATAAAAATCCGTGTAATCGCCAATATTACAAGGTAAGGCAAATTCAGCATCCGCTTGTGGCACTAAACAAGATTCAAGCTTTTGCTGTGCCGATGAGCCAGAACTTAACGCTTGAGACAAAGCTAAACGTAACGCAGACCAAACAGCTTTCCCCATCCCCATAAACGCATTCAGTTCACGTTGTGAGCAGGCTTCAAGTGCCGTTAATGCAACTCCTGAAAAAACACCTGAATTTTTTGCCGCAGATAAATCTACTATTTGATCTCCAATAGCAACCCCACCACGAAAATCTTCATCTGATCCTATTCTTTTAAACACCGCAAAAGGTAAATTTTGAATAGGAAAGTCACAACCCGTTTGGTTGGCAGTTTCAACCCAACTAGTTAAATCAGGGTTATGGGTTTCATTAAGCAAATGATTATTCGACATTGGCAATAATACTCCGAAAAAGCGTAGAGAATGTTTTATGTTGTTAGATTATAGAGCAAAAAACATTGAGAAAATATTTGACGTCATTATAACAGCGAGCCATTGAAAGGCTACGAAATGACAAAATTGTAACTGAGGAACTGTCAACTTATTGTTGCACTAGAAAAGTAGACTTTACACCCAGTTCAAAAAACTCAGTCAACTATAAGTTCTATAGCTCAAAATCACCAAAGTCCATATCCTTCGATGTCGATAATTTATTTTTGCTAGGCGGGTCAAGTAATGAAGGTTGAGGATTCTCAACGTTTTGTTCAATTTCTTTGACTTTAATTTTGCCGTCTTTACGTTTTTTGCGTTGAATACAACGTTTGATGACTTTTTGTTTTTCAGTTGAGGCTAAATTTATCCAATTTTGACGCTCCTCACGGGTTCGAAAACACCCCAAACATTGGCCTTTGTCATCTGACTGACAAATACCAACGCACGGACTAGGAACATCAAAAAACTCTAATTGCATATTTTACTATCATTAAGCGTAGTGGATTTTACTACGATAAAATTCGCCTATTGTTTATTATAACCTATAGGCGAACTAAACCCTATTACGCTAATTCATCCGTTGCTATATGATATTCAGGATCTTCAATGACATTAATTTCAACCAAACTACCTGCTTTAGTTAATAACTGTTTACACTCTGAATTTAAATGTCTTAAATGCATAGTTTTACCGCTAGCGATATAGCGCTCTGCAAGTGTATCAATGGCTTCAATCGCGGAGTGGTCAGCAACCCGTGAATTTTTAAATTCGACAATGACATCGTCGCTATCGTTACTCACATCAAACTGTTCTAAGAAATTTGAAATAGAACCAAAGAATAATGGGCCATGAACTTCATAAACCGTAGAGCCTTGTTCATCAACAGTACGTTTTACATTTACATGTTTTGCATGTTCCCAAGCAAAAACTAGTGCAGAAACAATAACACCTACTACTACAGCTACCGCTAAATCCGTAGCTACCGTTACCCCAGAAACTAACACGATAACAAACGCATCAGCTTTAGGTACTTTGCCTAAAATACGGAAGCTTGACCATTCAAACGTACCAATAACCACGATAAACATCACACCAACAAGTGCAGCTAATGGGATGATTTCAATCAAACCAGAAGCAAACAAAATAAAGCCTAATAGCGCTAAAGCTGCTGTAATACCAGACGCTCTGCCTCGTCCACCTGAATTCACGTTAATCATAGATTGGCCGATCATTGCACAGCCCCCCATTCCGCCAAAAAAGCCATTAACGGCATTTGACGCACCTTGGGCGATACATTCTCTATTACCACGACCACGAGTGCCGGTAAGCTCATCAATCAAAGTTAAAGTTAATAATGACTCAATCAAACCAATCGCTGCTAACACAATGGCAAAAGGGAAAATAACTTTTAATGTTTCTAAGTTAAATGGAACGTTTGGAATAGCAAACTGAGGTAGACCACCAGCAATTGAAGCAGATGGGTCATTGGTCATATCACGAACAAAGTCAACAACCGTTCGCGCATCTAAGCCTAAGCTTTGCACCAAAATAGTCACCACAACTATCGCCACTAAAGAAGATGGCACCGCTTTAGTTAATTTAGGAAGAAAATGAATAATGGCCATCGTTAAAACAATTAAACCGGCCATTGTGTATAATTGTGTGCCCATCATCCATTCTAATTCACCGGCTTCATTGGTGACTTTAAACTGGCCTAATTGCGCCAAAAATATAACAATAGCAAGACCGTTAACAAAGCCTAACATCACCGGGTGTGGTACTAAGCGAATAAATTTTCCGAGCTTAAAGATACCCGCTAAAATCTGTAATATCCCGGTTAGCACAACACAAGCGAACAAGTATTCAACCCCATGGATAGCGACAAGACTCACCATCACTACGGCCATAGCACCTGTAGCACCAGAAATCATCCCCGGTCGACCGCCAAATATAGACGTGATCAACCCCACCATAAATGCAGCATATAACCCAACTAAAGGTTCAACGCCGGCAACAAAAGCGAAAGCAACCGCTTCGGGAACAAGTGCTAAAGCAACTGTCAGTCCTGATAAAACATCATTTTTTAAATTGCCAACTTTACTGGCATGTAATTCAAACATCACGATCTCACGTTAAATTAAGTAAACTAACCTATTCTCAAACAATACGTCAGCTAAAATTAGGCATACTTTTAAATCAACTAATGAAAGAAGAAAACAGGAAAATGTTTTAGTGATAAAAAGCGCGGGAATACTATAGATTTATAGAGAGAAAGTCAATAAATGCTTATTCTACAAGAAGAAGAGATAAGCACTTATCTATTTGATTTTTATGTAAATAATTACTGTTCTGCGGATTCGGTCAATTGTTCACGCTCTGTTAAAAACGCTTTAATTTCATCTCTAGAGCCTAAAATATGTTGTTTCATAACAGCCACCGCTTTATCAATGTCCTTACTTTTACACAGCGCCAGTAATTCATTATGCTCTGATTCAGCTTTAGAAATACCGCCAGCCCATAATAAATGCATGCGAATATACCTATCCGCATTTTTGTTTAAGGTATTGACTAGATCTTGGGTTTGAGGGCGAGTAGCACCAGAATAAAGACAATTATGATAATTTGAGTTTAATTCACTCCAAGTGTTTGCAGCATTTTCTTTACCTAAAGATTGATTCAACTTTTCAAGTAAAACCGTTGCTTCTTCAAGTTTTTCATCTGTTAAATTTGGAATTGAAGCAGCTAACAAGTCAGCTTCAAGCATTGCTCTTAATTCAAAAAGTTCATCAACTTGATTGATATTAAGCTCTGTTGCTGTCGCCCCTTTATGGGGTTCGAATGATACCAAACCTTCCGCTTCTAATTGCAATAGTGCTTCTCGAACAGGAATTCGACTGACATTGAGTTCTTCTGCTAAAGCAGCTTGGCGGAGGGGTTGGCCTGCTTTTATTGCACCATTAAGAATTTTCTCCCTTAATGTTTCAACGACCAATTGTGTGCGTGTTTTATAAACTATGCTCATGCGCCTACCAAATACCTGCTAAAATTAATTGCCCCCATTATAAGCATTTACTACCTAAAAAAAAGAGCTAATAAAATTAGCTCTTTATAATCAACCCTATTTGATTAAAAATTTATCGCCACAATGGTGCTGGTAATAAATCATTTGGCATATTTTGATAACAAATAGGTCGTTGAAAGCGTCTGATAGCTTCACTTCCGACAGATGTAGATCTTAGATCCGTTGACGCTGGAAATGGTCCGCCATGATTCATTGAAGCACAAACCTCAACTCCAGTAGGCATTTGATTATAAATTAAACGACCCACTTTATGTGCAATTAACGAAGCAACTTGTTTACTTTCCTCAAGATCAGATTCAACAGCATGGATACTCGCGGTTAAATTTCCTTTTAGTAAATCAATGAAATCCACCATTTCATCTAAGTTTTTCAAGCGAACGATTAATGCACATGAGCCAAAAACTTCTTCATGTAAAATTGGCGTTGCTTTAAAGGTGGCAAAGTCAGTCGCGAATAAGGCAGCTTGTGCAAAATGTTCAACACCCGCTTGCCCCATAGCTAATAATTCAACACCTGATATTGATTGCCAGTGTTCAACAGCGCGTTTATATGTAGCTGCAATGGCTGGGGTTAACATTACCCCCGCTTGAGTATCAGCAATAGCAGCACTTGCTGCACTTTCAAAATCCCCCGCATTGGTATCTTCAATATACGCCCAAATTCCGGGGCTAGTACAAAATTGTCCTTGTCCCATCATTAAAGACGCCACTAAAGTATTGGCAATATCGGTAGCATTTGTTGCTAGTTTGCCTGCCATTATCAGTTGAGGATTCACACTGCCGAGCTCACCATAAAATGGAATTGGCTCAGCTCGTTCGTTAATTTGCTTTTGTAGAATCATGCCAACACGTTCTGAGCCAGTAAAACCGACGGCTTTTATATCTGGATGTGTGACTATTTGACTTGAAATAGCATAATTTTTACCTTGTAACAGCGAAAAAACTCCGGCGTCAATGTCACAGTTTTTAATGGCTTTTTCAATCGCTCTAGCCACTAATTCAGCCGTACCTGGATGCGCCGCATGAGCTTTCATAATGACAGGACAACCTGCCGCTAATGCCGAAGCAGTATCACCACCTGCGGTTGAAAATGCTAAAGGAAAATTACTCGCGGCAAATACCCCAACCACGCCTAAGGGCAAATATCCCAAACGAGTATCAGGTTTAGGTAAAGGTTGACGATCAGCATCGGCTTCATCGATAACTACGTGGTATTCACTTGTTTCGAGTAAATCAGCAAACAAACCTAATTGACCAATTGTTCGGCCCCTTTCTCCTTGTATTCGCAATGCCGGTAGGCCCGTTTCAGCACAAGCCATATTGATAAGTTCATCACCTAAGGCAAGAATTTCCTCTCCAATATTTCTTAAAAATTTTGCACGTATTTTGACAGGAAGTTGATGATAATTGTTAAACGCTTGCTTAGCTCGCATTATCGCTTGCTCTATTTCTGCAGGTGTTGCATCAGCAAAAGTTGCTTTCATCGGTTCATTGTTAATGGCATGCGTTGCTGAAAAGCCTTGACTTGTATTGCCAGACCACTCACCCGCAATTAAATTTTGTCCTGTAATTGTCATCACTATTCTCTTTTTAAATAATTACTCAATAACTCAGTTGATAACCAAGTCAGTTATTTCACACTAAAACCAAATGCATAAGGATCATCGTCATCAATGGTTATACAATTTTTCCCAAAAACTTTTGCCCAACCTTGAATACTTGGCTTTATTGCTTGGATCTTTTTTTGCTCATCACCTAGCTCAACAATTGCTTCTATTTTACCGATAAATTGACTACCGATATAACTTTCATGGGTGAACGTGTCACCAAGTGTTAATTCACCTTTGGCAAATAATTGCGCCATACGAGCGCTAGTCCCAGTACCACACGGCGACCTATCAATAGCTTTTTCACCATAAAACACGGCATTAGCTGAATCTGAGCCAATAGTTTGTGGCTGCCCCGTCCATAACACATGACTTACACCATTTACGGTAGGATCTTCAGGATGAACACAGGTTAAAATGTCACTTGCTACTTGACGAACAATAGGGCTCCAGCGCAAAATTTCATCCGCACTCCATTGGTCAATACCTGGAAAATTTTCTTGCGGTTCAACGATCACATAAAAATTTCCACCATAGGAAACATCCACGGTTAATTTGCCAAGTTCAGGGATATTTAATTCGACGTTTTGATGAGCAAGATAAGCCGCAACATTATAAAGTTTCACCGCAGAGACTTGATCGCCAGTCATTTGGTAATCAATATCTATTTGTCCTGCAGGTACGTCTAAGATCAGCTTACCTGGCTGTTTAGGTTTTAATAATCCAGCTTGTATTGCTGCGGTTACTGTGCCAATTGTTCCGTGGCCACACATAGGTAAACAGCCTGAAGTTTCGATAAATAAAATCGACCCATCTGAGTTTTCACAGCATGGAGGATATAAAAATGCCCCCGACATCATGTCATGACCCCGAGGTTCGAACATTAATCCTTGACGGATCCAATCATGATTTTCTAAAAAGTCTTGTCGCTTTTCACTCATGGTTTCTCCTTTAAGTTCAGGATGACCACTGGTCACTAACCTAACAGGATTACCACAGGTATGAGCGTCAATACAAAAGAATGTACCTTTATTCATTTACAACCTTTTATCGGTTAAAGCCATATAAGCAAAAGGCTCAACAACTACTGAGCCGATGTATCATGAGGATTTAATCGCCATTAATCTAAATTAAATTTAGATAAATCAATTCGCGTTGCAACCGCGTCGTTATAAAGCTTTTCAACTCTACTTCTTTCTACACCTGTTAAAGGCATACGAGGTGCACGGGTGACTTCACTACCACGACCGGCCAGTTGTTCACAAAACTTAATACATTGCACTAATGTGGGAATGGTATCTAAGCGTAGTAATGGTAAAAACCATCTCCAGATCTCAAGCGCCTCTTGGTAACGCCCTTGTTTAGCCAGCTTGTAAATAGCAACAGACTCTTGCGGGAAAACATTGGTTAAACCAGAAATCCAGCCAGTACAACCCAACATTAAACTTTCTAAGGCAATATCATCAACACCACCGAAAACAATAAAACGATCACCAAAGTTTGCATACAACTCAGAAATACGACGAGTATCTTCTGTGGCTTCTTTCACAGAGACAATTGTTGGCTCTTCAGCAAGTACCCGCATACCTTCAATTGAAACATCAACACCGTAAGTCACTGGATTGTTGTAGATCATGATAGGTAAACTACAGTTTCTTGCCACTTGTTGATAATGGTGAATCGCTTCCGCTTCACTTGAGCGATAAACCATACCCGGTAGCACCATCAAACCGTCAATACCGACTTCTTCACACATTTGAGAATATTCAACCGCAAATTGTGTCGTGGTTTCAGCAACTCCAGAAATTACAGGCACTCGACCGGCAACGACTTCTTTAACCGCTATCAAAATTTCCTTTTTTTCTTCACGTGTATGTGAGCAATTTTCACCAACCGTACCTAATGCGATAATTCCATCAACGCCTTCTTTGATAAGTGAGTCGACCATATTTTTGGTTGCTTCAAAGTTAATTGAATAATCGTCGAAATACTGAGTTGTTACCGCAGGGTAAACGCCTTGCCAATTAATGTTCATCATTTATTTGTACCACAATAGTTAAAGTAATAAATACCAAAAAAGTATTTGTAGAATTAATATCGCATATTGTATACAATTATTTAACTCACACAAGTATAATGTATAAAAAATATTTTCAAGGGTTTAAAAAATGCAGTTTAATGACATTAAAATCAATAATTATCAATCAATTAAAACTATTGATGCCCATACGGAAGGTGAGCCATTACGCATTATAATCCATGGTTACCCTAATATTATTGGCAAAACCATTTTAGAAAAGCGTCAATATCTGATAGATAACCTAGATCATTTACGTCAACTCTTGATGTTTGAGCCTAGAGGTCATGCCGATATGTATGGCGCTTTGATCACAGAGCCTTGTACTGAAAATGCAGATTTTGGCATTTTATTTATGCATAACGAAGGCTATAGCAGCATGTGTGGCCACGGCATTATTGCTGCTGTTACCTTGGCGATTGAAACTGAAACGATCGGTTTTCCTAATGACAAGGGCTATATTGGCATAGACTCCCCAGCAGGATTTATTAAAGCATACGCAACTGATCATCATCAATTAACCGTTAGCTTTGATAATGTGCCGGCTTTTGTTGAAACGCTTGAACAAGAAATATTTGTCGAAGGTATCGGACAAGTTTCTTACGACATTGCTTTTGGCGGCGCTTATTATATATTTGTAGATGCGGATAAATTATCGTTAGATTGCACGGCGAATAATGTGCAAGCTTTGATAAATGCTGGTCAAGCAATTAAAAAAGCCGTAATGGGCTCTGTTGAAATCAATCATCCACAAGAAACCGCATTAAGCTTTATCTACGGTACCATTTTCACTTCAAAAAATACCGATAACCCTATGGCTCATTCACGCCATGTTTGCATATTTGCAGACGGAGAAGTTGATCGTTCCCCTACAGGAACGGGTGTTTCTGCTCGCGCAGCCCTTCTGAGTGTTAAAGAAAATTTATCCCCACTCACGTCTATTGAAATCGAAAGCATTGTCGGTGGAAGAATGTCATTAAGCATTCAACAACAGTGTACTTACTTTGGTAAACAAGCCGTAGTCCCTCGAGTAAGCGGCAGAGCCTACATTACAGGAACACATCAGTTTTTATTGGATAAAAACGACATTTTTCCACAAGGTTTTATCCTGAGATAAACTTTCAATCACATGATAATGATCATGTTTACAACGCCAATGGTTGGTTAAATAAGATCTGTAAATATTACTTGGATTTAATGACATGAATGAATCAACAAAGACAAAAAAAATCGCAATCGTTGGTGCTGGTATTATCGGTATAAACTGCGCTGTTGAATTACAATCACGAGGTTATCAAGTTACCTTACTTGATAAAAATGCCATTGGAGAGGGATGTTCAAAAGGCAATGCAGGTCATTTTGCTACTGAGCAAGTTTTTCCTTTAGCCGAAGCCAGTATTCTTTTACAACTACCAAAAATGCTCCTTAATCCTTTAGGCCCAGTTGCCTTATCGCCAAAATACTGCTTTAAAGCAATTCCTTGGTTCATTAAATTTATAGCGAATATGGGGCAATCTAAACGACGTCAAAACATTGCGGCACTTAAACGTATTAATGAGCAAGCAATAGCCTATTATAAACCCTTATTAGCAGCCGCGAACGCAGAAGAACTCTTCGTAGAAAAAGGCAGTTTATTAGTTTTTGAAAACACGCCCCTAGCAAAGATCAAAAAGCTACAACAAGCTTATTTAGCACAAGAGGTGAAAGTAAAACTATTAGATAGAGCTCAAACGTTATTATTAGAGCCAAATTTACAAGGTAGCATACAATATTCGCTATATTTCACAGAAGTAGCCCATACTGTTAATCCGTTATTGCTCAGTCAAAAGTTAGCTCATTACGCTAAATCTTTGGGTTGTAAGATAGAAAAATTTGACCTTCAAACCATTACTCATCAAGCAAATAACGTTGTACTCAATGATGGCAAAACAACTTTAATGTTTGATCATCTAGTTATAGCAACAGGTGCTTGGTCAGAAAACTTACTAAAACAACTAAATTACAAACTCCCAATAGAAGCTGAGCGAGGTTACAGTTTAGATTTATCTGGCCAAACCAACCGTCATTTAAATAGACCTGTCGCTTCTGCAGAACGACGATTTATTATCACGCCAATGTCGCATGGCTTACGTTTAGCAGGCACCGTTGAATTTGCAGGACTAAAACAGAAAGCAAATATGAAACGAGCCTCTATGCTTTATAAAAATGCTCAATTTATTATCAAAGAGTTATCAAAAGAAGCGCCGGATAAAAATCAAGGCTGGTTGGGCTTTCGACCCTCACTGCCCGATTCATTACCGGTAATATGTACAGCACCAAACCATAAAAATATGACCTTTGCGCTAGGGCATCAACATTTAGGCTTAACTTTAGGGGCGATTACCGGCAAACTAGTTGGTCAAATAGTGGCGAATGAAAAACCGGCAATTGATATTGCCCCCTTTTGTATTTCTCGATTTAACTAAATAGAATAAAAGGCTGAATAAAGCGCTATTGAAACGACTGATTTTAGTAGGTTAAACAAGCGTTTTAACCCGGTTCTTTTATATCTTCTTGATGAGTAATGGGAACTTTCACTTGAAAGCTACAGCCTTTTCTCACCGGCAAACTTTTCACGGTGCCACCTAATTTAGCATCGACTAAATTATAGACAATATTCATGCCGAGGCCAGATCCCCCTTGTCCTCTTTTGGTAGTAACGAAAGGGTCGAAAATACGCTTTTTAATGTCTTTGTCTAATCCAACGCCATCATCACTATAAACCAAGGTTAAAAAGCCATTACTTTCGGTAAAAGTAATATTAATTTCCCCTTTATCTCGTCCATCAAAACCGTGGATGTGTGAGTTTGTCATAAAATTAGTTAAAATTTGGTTCCATGCACTGGGGTATGTCACTAAATTTAAATTTGGATCGACAGAAACGTTTATAGAGTAATTTTTACGTTTAAATAGCGTTTTAACTGTATTAACAATATCGTTTACATGCTGAAGCATATTAATATTTATTTCAGGATCAGTATGTTGTTCTACCGCTACTGATTTAAAACCGCGAATAAGTTCCACAGCTTTATTTAAACTTCGTTCGATAATTTCTTGATATTCAATCAGTAATGACAAGGTTGAAGTTAATTGAGACTTGGTTAAGTTTTCACTTTCTACAGAGTTGATTAAATCTAACACTTTTTCTTTAAGCGCGGTAATTGAAGTCACGCAAATACCTAATGGTGTATTTACCTCATGAGCAACACCAGCTACCAACTGCCCTAACGATGCCATTTTCTCAGACTGTACTAATTGATCTTTCGCTAAGGTTAAATCATCAAGTGACTGTTGTAATTGTTGATTACTCGCCGCTAATTTAGCCGTACGATCGTAGACTTTTATTTCTAATTCACCATTTAAGTTTATTAGTGCATTTTCAGCTTCTTCTAACTTTACGATATCGTTTTTGATCGCTAATCGCATACAGTTGATCGCATCAGCGAGATCATCTAATTCATCCGTATTTTTACTTCTATTTTGTAAAACAAGCTCTTCGTCTAAGTTCTCAGTGGTGACACGTTGAGAGTAGGAGGTAATATGGTAAATTTGACGTGTGATCAACCAATGAACAATAAACATGATAAAAAATGCGACGATAAACGTTTTAACAAACTCCGCGGTAACAATAAAACCTGCTTGTTGCCATAATCGTTGATAGATATCTTCATAATCAGCACCAATCAAGATTTCGCCAATATCACTTTCACCATAAAAAATAGGATATTTAGCTTGCTTCTTCAGCTCTGCGTTTTCATCGCCAAATTGATAAACCTTACCAAAGCCAGTTGTTATTTTAACAAAGCGGATATCGGGTAACTTAACTATCCCTTGAATTTGTTGTTGAACTAAGGCTTCGTTAAAGTCCCATAAACTGGTGGATATCGACTGAATATAACTCGATTCAATGTTATCGAAGCTATTATTCAAACGAGTTATATTTTCATGATATGCTGAGTAAAGTTGAATAAAAGTGGAAACTAGCGACAAAATAGAGCTACATAATAAAATATAAACAAGCACACGCCGAGTTAATTTATTATTAAAAGAGACAGGTGCCGCCATTGACTATTTTATCCTTATAGTTCCAATTCTCTTAATTAAAATAGTCAATTCCCCTAATGTCAATAAATTCTCTTAGGAATAACAATCTGTTAACAAAATAAGGCCGATAACGTAGCAAAATGTAATAAACTCGTTCAAATTTATTTTTTTAAAACAAATTCACTCACTAATTTAGCCGCAGCAAGATCTTCCAAGGCATGCCCTACCGATTTGAATACGGTAATATCTTCATCAGTTCTGTTAAATACAAAAGTTTTTCTACATAACGAAAATAAGTCGGCGTTGATATCAGCCTGAGTGATCACGTTTTCAGCAAGAGGGATTGCGATATCTCCGGTTTCTCGAACAGCACTTTCAATGTTATCAACAAACACTTTAGAGCGGGTTAAACACGTATCATCCATTTCTCTCATATCTGGGCGATAAGCACCGACCATATCAAGATGTTGACCGGCTTGTAACCATCTGCCAAATATTAACGGCTTTGTACTTAACGTTGCACATGAAATGATGTCGGCGAGTTTTACATGCGGTTCTAATTCATCAACAGCTTTACAGTTAATATTTAAATGCTCAACTTGCTGGCAAACCTGCAGTGCCTTTTTAATATCTCTTCCCCAAACATAAACTTGGCGAATGGGTCTCACACTGGCGTGGGCAGCAATTAATTGTGGTGCTAAAGTGCCAGTGCCGACAACAAGCAATGTTGAACTGTTTTCACGTGAGAGAAAACGAGCAGCTAAAGCTGACGCTGCTGCCGTTCTTTTCGCAGTAAGAGATGGTGCGTCCATCATCGCCTTTATAGAGCCAGTATCAACATCTAACAGAAGATAAGTTCCTTGAATTGAGGGAAGGTTTTTTTGACTATTTTCAGGAGCAACGGTTACTAATTTTATACCCGCTACATCTCCAGCTTGCCAAGCAGGCATCATTAACAATGTTGTTTCTCGACTTGCATTGGGGTTTTCCATATCAAAATGTAATCTTGGTGGCACTTCAATGCTCTCGGTAAAAGCAACTTGTAATGCATTTACAAGTTTAGGAAACATTAACGCTTGATGTACAACTTCGGCAGTAATTGACAACATGTAAACCTCTTAAATTTAAATAACACAATCCAAAAAAGCATTATTGCATACTGTATACAAAATTTAAATATTGGAAATCAAGTTTATTTTTAATGAGTCTGTTGACTTTTTAATTAAGCACTGACATTCTCGTAATTCTTATCAAATTCCATAGAGAGCGGGACAATGAACAATTTTATTTTATCCACAAATGTTATTGCTGACATTACCGTTTATGGGATCAAGTCTATCGTGTTTTCAACGTTGAATGAGTACTAATTCTTAGTTAGTTCACACTTTACCGTTAATAAAAATCAACATTTAATCACGTTAAATTTTGCTCATTTGATCAATTCTTCTAAATGAGTGGATTAATAAACACCCTCTCCTTGCCAGCTTTAACAAGCTTATTCATTGCAGATTAAAATGAAATGAACTTGATTTGCACTAAAACTTATTTGGCCGTTCTAAAGGTTATTAATTTTGAAAACAGATAAAAAAACGATTCTCCACGAAGGAGAAACAAACGCTGAAGTAACTTTCGATAAGCTTCAACAAAAATTAAGCATAAGACAATTATTTAAACAATCACTAAAAGGCAACCATCAAGATTTAACCAAAGGTTCTATTGGCGTTGCCGCGTTTTTACTCGCGGTACCTATGGTATTAGAAATGTTAATGGAGTCAATTTTTGCTATTACTGATATCTTTTTCGTTTCTGGTTTAGGGGCACAAGCAGTCGCAGTTGTTGGATTAACGGAAGCGGTTTTAACGCTTTTATATGCGTTAGCAATTGGTTTAAGTATGGCGGTAACGGCTACTATTGCTCGTCGTTACGGTGAGAAAAACATTGAACAAGCTGATGTTGTAGCCGGTCAAACGTTATGGATAGGAATGGCGGTTGCCTTGATTGTCGGCTTTATAGGATTAAATTTTGCTGAAGACATTTTAAGGTTAATGGGCGGCAGTGAATCGTTAATTCAAGAAGGTAAAACCTATACCACCATCATGCTGTCTGGTTCAATTACCATTTTATACTTGTTCCTAATTAATGCCATTTTTAGGGGGGCAGGCGATGCATCTATCGCGATGCGCTCTTTATGGTTAGCCAATGGTATAAATATCGTGTTGGACCCTTTGCTTATTTACGGTGTTGGACCTTTCCCTGAAATGGGTTTAACCGGTGCTGCTGTAGCAACAACAATAGGACGAGGTGTCGGTGTTCTCTACCAACTCAGTTACTTATTTGGTATTTCAGGGCGTATTAAAATAACACTTACCCATTTACTTATACAAAGCGAAGTATGTTTAAAGCTTTTAAAAGTATCATTTTGGGGAATAATTCAATTTTTAATTGCCACCGCAAGTTGGATTGCCTTAGTGCGAATCGTTTCGACTTATGGCAGTGATGCTGTAGCTGGTTATACGATTGCGATCAGGGTGATTATGTTTGTGATTCTACCCGCATGGGGCTTAAGTAATGCCGTAGCAACTTTAGTTGGACAAAATCTAGGTGCAGATAAACCAGAAAGAGCAGAGCAATCTGTATGGCGCATCGCCAAGTATAATATTTACTTTTTACTGACTGTTGCCTTGATATTTATCACTATTCCAAACCAAATTATCGGTTTATTTACGAGTGATCAAAATGTGATTAAATATGGCGCAGATTGCTTAAGATATATAAGCTATGGCAATGGATTTTTCGCATTAGGGATGATTTTAGTGCAAGCTTTTAATGGCGCTGGAGATACCATGACACCAACAAAAATAAATTTTATTTGTTATTGGTTGATTCAAATACCTGTGGCATACGGTTTAGCAAAATGGTTTGACTTAGGACCGATCGGTGTATTTCTAGCCATTACTATCGCTCAAAGTATTTTTGCACTTATTGGCTGGCTAAGCTTTAGAAAAGGTCAGTGGAAATTAAAAACGGTATAAAATCGACTAATCGATAACAAATGCTGCCTTAAAGTTACGCACTTAAAGGCAGCAAATTTAATAAACCAGACCTACCGTTTAAGGTAGATTAACCAGCAAGCATTGGTTGAGATTGGTTATTAACCTGAAAAATTTGAAAATTCTTCCTTACTTAATTCTCCATCACCATTTGCATCTAACGTTTTAAATTGCTCTGCCAATGCTGAGTCATTTTGTGCTTCCGATTCACTGATAACACCGTTACCGTCGACGTCATATTTTTCAAATTCAGCGCCTGCATAAGCGTTAATAGACACTAACATCAATACAACTGATAACATCATCGTTAAATTTTTCATCGTTTTCCTCTCATTAATTGTTGAAATAAACTCATTTAATTTCTTTAACACTTAAATAAGGCTCATAATTTCTTAGTCGCTCTTAGAGTTCAGTGTTTTCAATTGTTAGATATCAACTTTAATGCCAATTCATTAAAACAACCAATAATCAATAAGTTAAACATCACCAATAAAAAATATTTATAAAAGAACGAAGAAAAAGTTTATTAAGTGTTGCCAATCGGTAACACTAAATAACAAATCCAAACAAAACCTCCATATTTTCAATAATTTAAGTTGTTGCCTACTTGAGACAATTAAAACCCATACAGCAAAAAGCCCAGTGGTAAACCGGGCTTTTCTTTTAAACCTTTCACTGAGCGTGAGGTTAAACAAAAAAGGAACATTAGGTTCCTTTTTGCTTCTCTCACTAGGCTGAAATATCGATAATTAAAATTATCGTTTTCTACTTAGCATATACTTAGCAGCCGCTAAACGCGTTTCTTCATCTAAGTAGTTTTGCGGCGGCATTTCAGGGTAGTCTTCACGTTTTTTAATAGGCTTAGCGATATAATCAGCTATACCTTGTGGGTTATCCATATACAAAGCTTGAATAATTTGCACTGGAGGACCTATCATTCTGCCGGTATAAGTATGACAGCCAGCACAAATGCCGTTATATACCACTTTGCCACGTTCAGATGGGTCAATAACACGTGGTGCAACAGGCTCTTCTAATAAGTAACTAACGATAGTGTCCGTATTAGTAAAGTCACACTCTGCCCATTTATTTACCCCCACCGAGATATATCGATGGCGATTAATAATACAGCTGTCTTTGGTTGCCCCCACTTGAAGAATATCTGGATGACCTTGTTTAAATTCAGTCAACATCAATGCTTTTGCTTCATCTATCGTGTCATAACCATTATTAAGCATTAAGTTATCTAAAATCATGACACGATCAGGGGCAGGATCCGACTCAGGATCTATTGTAACATTCGGCGCATTATTATGATCCGTAATTAATATGCCCGCCGTTTTATTATTGGTAATGATGTTACCTTCTACAACAACATCATCCGCCGCCATAATTAAAATACCTGTACCAGCAGGAATACCGCCAACTGTAGAGCCTGGCGCCCCAAAGTTTTTGGTATTATTGTCGGTAATAAAGTTATTGCGAATAATGACATCATAAGTGGTTTTAATCGGTAAGCCTGGCGTGATAAACGCTAAAATACCACCGGTATTATTATGAACATAATTATCTTCAACAATGGCATGTCGTGAGTTTTCTATTTCAATTCCCGCAACACTGTCAAAAACATCATTATAAGCAACATGAATGTTATCACTCATGCCAACATAAATAGCGGCATCTTCAATACCTGAAATAATATTGTATTCAACTACACCATTTTTACCTAGCTGTGGGAAAATTCCGTAAACACCCGTATCAACAATAATGTTATTACGAATTTCAAAATTATTCCCCGCCTGCCCCATTATGGCATTGCCTTTATAATTAGTGATCACTAAATTTTCGACGATGAAATTATTCCCCGAATATAAAATGGCATCATTTAGCTTTTTCTCACCATCTAAAGTCGCACGTTTACCTTGTTGGATAACCCCAATAATACTGATGTTATCTTTATCAATATAAACCGTTTCATGATAAGTACCCGGCATGACTTGAATGGTGTCACCCGGTTTAGCCTTTTGCACCGCATCCATAATTAATTCGCCATCATTGACGACATGCGTTTCTCCAACAATACTGCGGTCAGCGACCTCACTTTTATATTTTACACGCGTTGAATCAGTACTAGCAGCTGCATCGCTATCTCCGGCCTTATCGTAACCACCACCGTAGCTAGCACCACCAGAACTTTTTGTAATGACGGGCACTGGGTTCTGATTACTTCCAAAATACATCCCACCGGCGAAAGCCCCGATGACAAGTACTGCACCTATTATTTTTCCTGAACTCATATTATTCCCCACTTTGCATTGCTGTATTATTTTTCTTTTGATTCATTTGAACCTGTTGATTTGATGATAACGATTGATTTTGTTGAAGCTGAAATTTTTCATCTATTACTGGTAAGCCCGAAGGTACTTTAGTTGGCATTTGTGGTGTTAAGCTTTCATCCGTTAAGGTACCTAAGAATTCAACGATTAAATCTAACTCATCATCGGTTAAATTTGGCTCTGAAATATGCCAATGTATTAGCATTTCTTCACCTTCTGGTATCGAATTTCCTCGCCCATCGTTATAAAACTTGACCGCATCACGTAAGTTATCGTATCGCCCCGAGTGCATATAAGGAGCTGATTTGGTAATATTTCTTAAGGTTGGTACTTTAAAAGCGCCTCGTAATTTAGGGGCGTTATAAGTTTTTTCAGCACCGATATCTAACTCTCTTCCTGCCGGCTCGGGAGCCCCTATTACTGCAATTTCATTATTGGTAAAAAGCGGAGGCTGATGACATTCTGCGCAACGAGCAACAAAGGACCTAAAGACATTTAAACCCGCTATTTCATTTTTCGTTAATGCTTGATGATAACCATGAGCATACTGATCATAACGGCTATTCAATGAAATCAGGGATGTTTGAAAAGCCGTTAAAGCAGTATAAACCTGAGCTAATTCAACTGTTGGTTGTTGAGGAAATGCCTGTGCAAACATTGCTTGATAATCTTGATTATTTCTTAATGTACTCAGCAGTTGCTCTGGAGTGTTAGCCATTTCGAGGGGATCAAATAACGGCCCCATTGCTTGCTCTTCTAATGAATTCGCTCGTACATCCCAAAAGAATTTATCAACAAACGCGACATTCCATAATGTGGGAGCTGATCGTGCTACCTTTTTTCCGGTAATACCTATGCTTCTATCAAGATCATCACTGAAGCCTTTATCTGGCTGATGACAACTCGCACAAGAAATAGAACCATCTTTTGACAGTGCAGGATCAAAGAATAAATATCGTCCTAAATCGATTTGTGCAGGTGTAAAGCCATCTCGGTGTGCAGGCAAATTGGTACGAGTGCCGCCTAAACCTTTATTTTGTACTGAACTATAAAACTGATATCGCGTTAATAAGCGACAAACACCTTGTTCTGTTAATTCAAAGCTTGGCGGACAATTTTCTGCTAAGACAAAATCACCTTGTTGCGCCGAACTATATGGCGAAATAATAAAACAAAATATTATGAGGAGATAAATAAAAAGTTTATTCATAATAAGTCTAGTTATTTTTGCTGCGCAATAAAATGTAAAATGTCTTCTAATTCTTGCCCTGAAGTTGTTTTTGCCATCATCGCCATTTGACGACCCAGCTTATCTTCAGCGTGAGTTCCTCGAATACCAGTGACAAAATTTTGCATTTGCCGACGTAGATAATCAACACTTTGCCCTGCTAGTTTTGGAGCTTTAAATGATGGGTTACCTTGCGCATTACCACTGTGACAAGCACCACATTTTGCTTGATAATATCGACTACCGTTTTTTAAATCCCCAACAGTATCTTTAGGCTGACTGATACTAGGTAAAGATTCGATATACTTTGATAATACAGGAACATCTTTGTCCTTATCTAACGACTGGCTAAAGGCAAGCATTTGTTTACCTAAGGTATCTTTTTCATGAGAGCCTCGTATACCTGAACTAAAATTGTTTAATTGTCTGGCAATATACTCGGCTGACTGCCCTGCAAGAACAGGTGCTTTTAATAACTCATTGCCTTGACCTTTATTGCCATGACACGTTGCACACTGTGTATACATTTGCACAGCGTCGTTGGCATTAGTATGTGCAGAATAAACAAACAACAAACCCGCGATAATTAATCCGGTAAATTTATAGTTAAAAGCAACATTAATTTTGAGCATAGATACACTTCATCAAACTATAGATAGTTTCACTATAGTGTGAGCAAGTATAATTTGCTGACGAATTTTAAAAAAAAGCTGACGAATTATAAAAATTAACTAATCGATTTAGTTGATTTATAATTTTATTATTATATTTCAACAGATTACGACTTAACTTTATAAAACCTTAATCGGGTAAATTCTGCTTTCTAAATTCAGTTGGAGTCATTCCATGAGTGTTTTTAAAGGCTTTATTAAAAGAACTTAAGCTTCTAAAGCCACTTTCTAACGCTAACGTCAACACGGGTAAATGACTGAATGAAGGTGAAACTAAACTCTCTGTCACTTCTTTGATGCGATAATAATTTAAAAAATCATTAAAGTTACGATAATTTAATTCACCATTGATCAAGTTACGCAGTTTGTATTCATGTATTGCTAAATGTTTAGCTAAGCCAGAAATAGTCATTCCGTCTTGCTGATATAATTTGTCCTTCTCCATCGATTCAATAATTTTAGTTAATTCTAAAGAAGCTTTTTGTTCAGGTAGTGTTGACTTTATTTTGGTTGGATTATCGCCAACAGCTTCAAATAAACTTGATTCTCGTAATTGAAATAAAAAGAAGTTTACTCCAGTGACCAAAATAGCCAGTAATAAACTCGAAATAACTTCCAATGGTGGCCAATCAATTTTGAGCAATTGTTCCAGAATCATCACTAAAATAATGTATAAAGACGATACTGCAATGACACTTCCTCGGATATATCGCCTTTCTTGCACTAAATCACCACGCCAATGTTTGATAGATATAATTAACGCATGTGATATTAAAACTAATTCTAATAACAACGCACCATAGGTGATCAAACCATACAATCCTTCATGATCTTTTAGGGTGACAGAAAAAATCATTTGAATTAATGTTGCCGTTAACGGAACAACTAAAGTTAAGGAAGCGACAATATATTGCCACCGTTTCAAAACAATATGATCGCCAAAAACACTTAAACTAACTAGCCAGAACACTCCCGGTAATGCATTGCCACCGGTTCTACCTAACCACCAAAGAATTGACCCATTTTCTATCGGTGAAAATAACGCACTTAATAAATAACCTGAGCCACAAAGCATCAATAAAATATAAAGTGTAATTGAAGAATTTTGTTTTCGAAGTGGAAATAACAACAAAGCACACATTAACATTTGTGCAAAAGCAATATGAGAGAAAAATTCAGCCATGAGAAAATTGTGGTCGGATGTCAAAAACTTACACCATAATAAACACAAAAAATAAAAATTAATAGTCGCTTTATTTTATGATGTTGGTTTAAAAATAATGATTGTTTTGCTGTTCGAATTGTTTTTCGGATACAACGCTTTGCTGACACTATGCTAAACAAAAAAACCAACATCATTTAATGTTGGTTTTTTAGCTTAATCATTCAAGGCTTTTATTAAAATGAATATTTAATATCTATACCGGTTTCCATCCCTTTATTAACACTGGTATATCCTGTACCTAAGATATCTTTTGTACGACCACCTGGAAATCCAGTATAACGATTATCTAATAGGTTTTTACCCCATAAGCCAATTTCAATGGTTTCGTCATCATTAAGCCATGAGATACGTGCATTTAGTAGTTTTGTATCATCAAAATAATGGGGGATATCATTTACCCACTCGTCATTTCCAATTTCTAAGCCTCGCGCATTTTCTCTAAAAACATAATCAACATGAACAACGGCATAACCCGTGCTAATATCTGGCTCCCAATCTAACATTAAGGTATATGACGTGTTTGAATCATTCGCTTCAGTGCCTTCTTCAATTAAAGTACCTGAATCGTTATAGAAAGCTTCGGTACTAGAATCAATTTGGCGTACTTCAGTCACAAAACCCGTTGATAATGTATCTGTCATTTGCCAATTCATTGAAAGTTCAAAGCCATCAATTGTCATATCTTGGTTTACGATGGTTGGCAATGCTTGGCTTTGTCCAGGAGGCTTAGAGTTAATACTGACTTGTCTATCATCTAAGACATTATGATAAAGTGAAAAGGTCGTGATAATATCTTCAAAAACTATCCCTTTATAACCAAATTCATAGTTAACAGACTCTTCTGGAGCAAAGGCAACATCTACAATTTCACCAGTATTTGGGTCGATAATAATTGAACCATCACTTTCACTATGTGGTGAATTAAGTGAATCAAATCCCCCCGCTTTATAACCAGTTGCAACCGAGGCAAAAATCATATGATCATCATTAATTATATAGCCAGCACCTAAACGACCAGTGGTTTTATTCCATGTTTTTGACTGCCACAATTGTTCACGAGCGGGGAATAAAATATTACTAACTCCAGGGCGAACTTGCGCAAATTGTGTTTCGGACACTTGCCATGAAAAATCTTTTTCATCTTCTGAGTAACGAAGGCCAAAAAATACGTTCCATTTATCTGACAATTGAAAATCAAAATCTGAATAAATCCCGTAACTAATAAACTCACCATTGTTAATGAAATTTTCAGACCACATTTGATTGGCATAGCTTGGGCCAAATATTTCAGCAATACCCATTTGTTGTGCCACAATATCGTATGTAGCATCACCGGTTAACGACACAATATCAGCTGTAAGAGGTGTGCCTGGTGGTACTACACCAATGTACGCAAGGTAATCCATAATATCGCCAGCAGCGCCCATAACATTTAATGTAGCCGCCCATTGCTCTGGATCCCACATATGTTCTAGTGGTAAACCATATTGACTCAATAAAAAGTCGACCGTTTCTTGTGGCACATCGTCAGGGTTAACACCAATTGCGCCCGCAAATTCTTGCCTAACACCTGCAGATAATTGATCATTTAACTGCCCAGAAACTAAACGTGCCGCCGTATCTGTGGTGGTATTAATAAATGTTGTTTGGTGCACTTCTTCTTTAGAGTAAGTAATACCACCTACGTAATTGAAATCTGCACTATTGTAATTTACTTGTAATTCGTTATAGAAAATATTTGAATCTTCATGGTTGTCTGTATCTAAATAACGAGACACTTCTGCAGTGCCGTCTTCATCAATGCGGTTACTAGTTTCCCATTCACGAAAACTAGAAATAAACATCATCGACCATTGATCATTAAACTCATGATTTAATTTAAACGTTGTTGCCGTCATATCACGACTTTCGCCACCGTTAACAACGTCGTTAGCAAAAGTATTGGCAAATGGATCCGTTGGATTTTCAGCATAAGGACTTAAACCAATTGCAGCCCCAGGCGCTTGATCTAACTTGTCCCAATCATAAGACAATTGAACATTCGTTCGACTTGAAATATCCCATTTTACAGCAACTCTTGCCGCTTGATGTCCTTTCTCGCCACCATCACCAGAATTTTTACTGTTAAGTGGCGATTGAGCTACATTTTTAATGTAGCCATCTTGCTTATTTGATAAGCCATTCATACGCACATAAACACTATCGGAGATAGCAAAGTTAAACATCCCTTCAATGCGTTGCATACTATCAGAGCCGAACGTCCCTTTAATAAAACCGTAAGTATCATCTTCAGGGGCATTTGGGATCATATTTACCACTCCCATTGCGGCATTTTTACCAAAAAGCGTACCTTGAGGCCCTTTTAGCACTTCAACGCGTTGCATATCTGAAAATAAAACGTTTTGCGCAGCTCTTGGCATATAAACGCCATCAAAAAATGTCGCCGTTGAAGGATCTCCACCAACACTAATATTAGGGCTTGAAACGCCACGCATCGTTACACCAGCTTGGGTAACATCTCCACCACTAAAATCAAAACCCGGAATGAATTTATCAATATCATCAAGCATTACTGAGCCTGACTGCTTAATAGTCTCCTCTGAAACACTGTCAACAGTTACCGGTACTTTCATAATATTCTGCACACGCTTCTGTGCAGTTACTGTCATAACCTCAACTTCTTCTTCAGCGATTTCTTCAGCCGCATTAACTAAGAGTGGAGCAATAAGTAAAGATGAAATGATTGCTTGAGCCACTTTGCTTTTTTTGCGTGGCAAATGGGTAATTCTATTTTGGTAGCCTTGCGACATTTTGCTCTCCCCGAACGTTTTAAAATTTGATTATTTTTTATTCGTAATTTTTTTTTAATTATTGACTAACATAAAATACTATATTGATACATTCTAATTAAAGCTTACGAAAAGTTTAAAAACACTGACGAAATCTTGAAATTCACTAAGTTATTCTTAAAAATAGCGTATAAATATTTATTATCCAGATGATTTACTTTATCTTTTTGTTTTTATCTCTTTAAAAAAACACTAATTTATTTTTTAAGGGTTTTAATCTTTTTTTCAAAAAATCATTATTAAATTTGTTATTGATGTCTGATTTTCGCCAGTAAATTTATAAAACTCCGGTAAGGTAGATAACTATTAAAAGGCAAAAAAAGAAACCCAATGCAACGTTCACTTGATGTAAAAACCTGCGAGACCGCAAGACTCAGTAGAGATGCTAGATTTGATGGTAAATTTTTTACAGGAGTGATCACCACAGGTATATTTTGTCGACCTATTTGCCCTGCTCGGCCACCTAAGCCAGAAAATGTACAATACTATTTAAGTGCAGAACAAGCTCAACATGCTGGATTTACACCTTGCAAGCGCTGCTTTCCAGAACAGGCTGCGGTGAAGAATTTACCAATAAAATTAAAAAGAATTATTCAAAGTTTTGATTATAAGTCTGACAATTTAACGACTATTTCAGCAAAATTCGCTATTAGCACTAGGCAATTACAACGACTATTTCAACAGTATTATGGTCTTTCACCTAGCGAATATTTTCAACAACAGAGATTATTACTAGCCAGAAAATTAATTTCCACGACAAAATTAAGCTTAAGCGACATATGTTTTGCAAGTGGTTTTAATAGCGTCAGGCGTTTTAATGAAGCCATCAAAAAAGCGTATCAATGCTCACCTAAGTTATTACGAAAGAGTAAAAACATCATAAAAGACAATGAATGTTTAACCATAAATTTACCGTATCGTCCGCCATTTGATTGGTCAACCATGCTGACTTTTTTCCAAAATAGACAGATAAAGGGTTTAGAAAAAGTCACAAGTAATAGCTATCAACGTAGTATTTCAATTGATAAGTGCACTGGATGGTTAGTAATTACTCACCACCCTAAAAAACCAGCATTAACGATGAAAATAGTATTGTCGGATTACAGTTACTTAAGTAATGTTATCAATCGAATCAGGCGAATGTTTGATTTAGACGCCGATATGGACTTAATCCACCAGCAACTTTCTCAACATCCTTTATTGAAAAAAATAATAAATCAGCACCAAGGATTAAGATTACCCGGTTGCTGGGATATTTTTGAATTTTCAATTAGGGCGATTTTAGGTCAGCAAATTTCAGTAAAAGGAGCTACCACCCTAGCGAAACGTATTACTGAAAAGTATGGTCAACAATCTCCTGAGTTACCATCAGAAACGCGTTTAATTTTTCCATCTGTTGAAGCCTTGTTAGGCGTTGAATATGAAGGAATAGGGTTAACAAAAACTCGCATAGCCACATTACAGCGTTGGGTTGAATTTTTTGAGTTGCATCATGAAAAAATTGAAAATTATCCATCGCTTGAACGATTAGAAAAGCAGTTATGTGAAATTAAAGGAATAGGTCCTTGGACGGTAAATTATCTTGCGATGCGAGGTTTAAGTGATCCTGATGCATTTCCGAGTGCAGATCTTGGAGTAATTAAAGCGTTATCGAATAATGAGAAAAAAATCAGTAATAAAGAGATTTTACAACTGGCAGAGCAATGGCGACCTTGGCGTGCATATGCCTGCATATATTTATGGCACTCGCTTGCGCATTAAATCTCGCACACTACACGCGTAAAGCAACAATTAGTCAATGAATGATTATTTAAGGAAAACTATGTCTAGTGAAATTTATTACAATATTTACGCCTCGCCTTACGGTGATATTGCCTTAAGCGCGAATAAATGTGGTTTAACGGCGCTTGCTTTTCAATCAGGGGCCGCAGCACTTAAACTTCCTGATGATCACCCAACCAATGATTCATTATTTACCGAAGTACGCCAACAATTAGACGAGTATTTTTCAGGAGAAAGATCAAGCTTTGATGTTGCGCTTGCCCCTCAAGGCACACCATTTCAACAAAAAGTATGGCAAGCATTAACCACTATTAAACAAGGCGAAACTAAAAGCTATGCATGGCTTGCGGAAAAAATTAATAACAAAAAGGCCGTTCGCGCGGTTGGTACGGCAAACGGCGCTAATCCTATCGCGTTAATCATTCCTTGTCATCGAGTAATCGGTAGTAATGGCAAACTCACAGGCTATGCTGGTGGGTTAGCGTTAAAAGCTAAATTGTTGATGCATGAAAATGCGCAATTTAAAATTTAATATCCTTTATGGTGAATTTCTTTTAACATCACCGAAAAATTTATTTAAGGGGTTCTTTTGGAAATTCTGGTTATTTTAGCTGTTGGGCTACTGCTCTGGATGGCATGGCAATTATATCGGGCGAAACAATTTACGCAGTTTAAACAATTCATTGAAACTGAACTAAAACCAAAAATTATCGAGTATTTAAAAAACGAGTTAATCGAAAACAGAAGTGAATTATTTCCAAACTCTGATTGCCATATTCAAGCGACTATTGATTATTGGTGCCGATATAAAGTGAGAATTTTACAATTTGCTTTATCAAAAGAAATTATTACTAAGCAATGGTTGATAGAAACAGGAAATACGCGCAATAGTCAGCATTTATTTCATATAGAGCAATCATTCATCCATTAAAAAAGGTGAATGGCATATATGACATTCACCTTTTATAGTCGATATTTTTTATAATCTACAGAAAAGTTTATTACTCAAGGTTATTTTGTAGGTTAGTCAATTCGCTGAAATTGTAAATCCCAAACACCATGTCCTAAACGCTGACCTCGGTTTTCGAACTTAGTTAATGGTCGTGAATCTGGACGAGGCACATAATCATTGTTTTCTGACAAGTTTTTATAACCTGCTGAAGCTTGCATATCTTCAAGCATACACTCAGCATAATTTTCCCAGTCTGTAGCCATATGAAACACCCCACCAATTTTTAGCTTTTGACGAATAGTTTCAACAAATTCAGGTGAAACAATACGACGTTTATGGTGTTTCTTTTTATGCCAAGGATCTGGAAAAAATAATTGCACTGTAGTGATTGAGGCATCAGGTATGCAATCCGCTAAAATCTCAATAGCATCGTGTTCATAAACTCTTAAGTTTTTAATGCCTTCTTCTTGAGCTAAAGCAATACAAGCACCCACGCCAGGTTTATGTACTTCAATGCCAATAAAGTTTAACTCTGGCGCGTTTTTCGCCATTTCAACTAAAGATTTCCCCATACCAAAACCAATTTCTAATACCACAGGATTTTCATTATTAAAGACTACACTAGGGTTAATAACCTTTTTATTATGATCTAATCCCATGGTATCCCAGTGTAATTCAAGAGCTCTGGCTTGTGCATTAGTTAAACGCCCTTCTCGTTTAACAAAACTACGTACTTTACGAATATATTTGCCTTCTTGTTCGGCTTGTTCGATAGTTTTATGGGTTCTTTCAGTCATAATTGTTTTCTACAGAATATTAAGGGCGCGTATTATCTAACGTTCACAAGATAAACTCAATTAGCACTACAACTTTTCTTTAAGTAATTCGATAAATCTTCAATCATAGTCAATACTACAAATTGATATATCTAAAGTTTATCGGTTTTTTAACGATAAAGTTAATGTATTAAAAAGAATAATAACCTAGCCATTGGAAAATCATCTATATGAATATTAGCAATTGGTTCACTAACCGCTCCATAAGACAAACCCTTATTGCCGTAATCACTACTTCGCTAATCACTTTATCGATATTTAGTTTAGCGCTAAATAATTTTATTTTTAGTAATGTATTTCAGCATAATATTGAACAAGATTTATTACCTAATCAATTGGCTAAAGTTGAATCTAGGATCAGAGAACAGCTAAGTACCCCGATTGAATTATCTAAAGGCATCGCACAGAATAAATTTTTATTAGATTGGGCTGTGGCGGGAGAGTCTGAAAATGGGCAAGGTCAACTCATTGATTATTTAGAGAATCTTAGAAAAGAAAACAACGCATTTACCGTCTATTGGGTGTCTAATATAAGCCAAAATTATTACACTCAAACAGGAATTTCACGACAAGTCACACCTCAAGATGATGCTTGGTTCTATCAATTTTTAAAAACCGATAAACCGTATGAAATTTCTTTTGATATTGAAAAAGGCACCACAAAGTTAACTGCATTTATTAATTATCGAGTGAGACATCAAGGAGAAGACATTGCCATCGCCGGTTTTGGTTACCCCGTAGATGAAATCAGTAAAAGTATTTTACGCAATAAAGTAGGTGAACAGGGCTATGTATTTGTTACCGATAATCAAGGTAACGTGCTTATACATCCGCAACTTTCTTCTTTAAATAATCAAAAATTATCGCAACTAAATGGTTTTTCTCAAGTTTCTAATAAATTACTTAGCTCAAATTCTGGCTATGTTTATGACGATGTAACTTATAATGATGAAGACTTTTATGTTGCAAGTGTTGGTTTACCTGAGCTCAATTGGAAAATAGTTGCCATGCTCCCCAAAGCAGAGCCTTTATCAAAAATTCATTCTGCCTTAGCACAAACCGCCCTATTAAATGCCGTTATAGTAGCCATTTTTATTTTCTTAATGGTCATTCTAGCCAACCGTATTACAAAACCTATTTTAAATATCGGTGAACGTTTACTTGCCATGGCAGGTAAAGGGGGGGATTTAACTCACACGCTTGAGGAAAAAGGTAACGATGAATTAGCGTTATTGGCAAAAGGTTTTAACGCTATTATCGGCAAAGTAAAAGAGATAATGGTTGAGATAAAACAGAATGAAAAAGTCATGTCTGCATCCTTTGAACAACTGAGTGCAATGGCAGCTAAAGTCAATTCTTTAGTGGCTGATCAACAAATAGAGTCAGATTCTGTGGCTACTGCTACCAATGAAATGAGTCATAGTATTCAAGAAGTTAGTGAACTTGCCACAAGTACCGCTTCGAAAACTGAAAAATCAGAAGAGCAAATCAATACATCTAATCATCGAGTTGATGACTCAAGTAATGTTATGCAACAGCTACAAGAAAGTAACCGCATAACACAAGAAAAAATTGTAAGTTTAGCCGAACAAACACAAATGATAAGTTCAGTTGTAGATACTATTAGTAGTATTTCAGAACAAACCAATTTACTTGCCCTAAATGCGGCTATTGAAGCAGCAAGAGCGGGTGAACAAGGCAGAGGCTTTGCGGTTGTTGCTGATGAGGTAAGAACACTTGCCGGAAGGACACAAAGCTCTACTCAAGAAATAAATGATGTGATAAAACGCTTGCAAACACAGGCAAATGAAACAGTTACCGCCATGGAAGAAAATACTGAACTTGCCAGTGAAGGGTTAAATAAAACCAACGAAGCTAAAGATGTACTCAGTGAAGTAGTTGGAGAAATTAATGAAATCACCACCATGAACGTACAAGTAGCTACAGCGACTCAAGAGCAATCGAGTGTGATCAATGAGCTTAATCAAAATGTCACTAAAATCGCTGATATGGCTGTTGAAATATCAAACTTATCGGACAATACTGCCGCAATCATGAATGAGCTTAACCAGCAAAAACAACAATTAGAAAATCTTGTATCACAGTTTAAAACTGAATAAGAAGGATAAAAAGCGCTTATGAAATATTTAACTACCGCCTTAATATTGCTTACCTCAATAACGAGTTCAGCCGAAACACTGTGGAGCGATATTAGTGCGACTTTACTCAAAGGCGATAATTATCAATTAGGCGATAATAACCGGACTGTATTTACCTTTGAACATGCGGGCGGATATAGTTGGGGAGACAGTTTTTTATTTATTGATCGTTTACAATCTGCAAATGGAGACAAAGAAACCTATGCTGAAGTTTCACCTAGGTTTCAGCTTTCCCAATATCAAAATGACCTATTTAAAAACATTTACTTTGCCACTACCGCTGAAATTGGTGATGGTTTCACCCATTATTTAATGGGAGTTGGCACAAACTTAAAGATACCTCATTTTACTTATTTTAATTTGAATCTATACCATAGAAATAACGATTCTGGCGATAATGGACAGCAAGTAACTGTTACTTGGCAAATACCTATTGCAGGATTAACTTACGATGGTTTTCTTGATTATGTACCGTCAAACGATGATAACACCACCAGCTATAACTTTACTTCACAATTAAAATACAATATTGCTGATGTCTTCAACATTAAAACCAAAGTTTATGTTGGGGTTGAGTATGTTTATTGGCACAACAAATACGGTATAAATAATATTGATGAGAAAAACATGAACTTACTGCTGAAATATCACTTTTAGTGATCATTTAAATTCACTGTTAAAAAGCATCAAATCAACGTTTAAAACAAAAGCTAAGTATTCATTTGCTTAGCTTTTGTCTTTTCTGAGCAAAAAGTGGTTACTATTGAGCCCACCAAACATCATAAAGCTCACTTACAGAAACGGCAGTAGCACCATTGTCCTTTAACCACTTTTCGACGATATTTCTGTGTTCATCAGTACATTTGCCAATTTGTTGCGTGCAAATCAAACCATGCCAAATTAAATCACCTTCACCACCAAAACCTAGCTCGTTAGGATCAATCACTTCATCAAAAAAACGATTTAAAAAAGTATCAATCGCCTCTGAATCTGTATCGTCAGCAAACTTCCACGCAACATCAAAACCTAACTCTTGAAATTCATCTACGCGAAGTTTCTTTCTTAAACGTTGGCTTCTGTTTTTTGCTTCAAATTTCATAATTGCTCTCATAAATAAAGGGATTCATTAACTTGGCGAGAATATAGTGATAAAACGGCTAATTTGCCAATACTTTCTCAAATTATCATCTATTGATAATGATTGTTTCAATAAATGCTTTTCGCTAGACTGTCGCGACTATGACACAAATCACACAAATATCTGCTGCATCAGCAGAAAAATTCAGCCAGCAAATCCTTTCTTGGTACGATAAACAAGGAAGAAAGCATTTTCCATGGCAACAAAATAAAACGCCTTATCGGGTTTGGATATCCGAAATAATGTTACAACAAACACAAGTAACAACCGTTATTCCCTATTACCAACGATTTATGGCCAGCTTTCCTACTATTATTGATTTAGCCAATGCTGATGAAGACACGGTACTGCATCATTGGACAGGACTCGGATATTACGCACGCGCAAGAAACCTACATAAAACAGCAAAAATAATACGTGATAAATATCAAGGTGAATTTCCAGAGAACATTGAGGATGTGATTGCACTTGCCGGCATTGGTCGTTCAACTGCCGGTGCAATTTTAAGTTTGGCATTAAAAAAACATCACCCGATATTAGACGGTAATGTTAAACGGGTATTATCACGTTTTTACACTATTGATGGCTATAACGGCCAAAGTAAATTTGAAAAAGCCTTGTGGCCTATTGCGGAACAATTAACGCCGGTAAAAGGAGTAGAGAAATACAATCAAGCCATGATGGACATTGGTGCTACGGTTTGTACACGAACGAAACCTTTATGTGAGCAATGCCCAATCCAAAAAAATTGTTTTGCCTTTGCCGGGAATGTACAAGCGAATTATCCACAGAAAAAGCCAAAGAAGACCACGCCTGTTAAATCAACCATAATGGTAATTGCTCGCCTTGAGAATAAAGTTCTTATGGAAAAAAGACCCCCTGCAGGGATTTGGGGAGGTTTATGGTGTTTTTTTGAAGTCGATGATCACAGCGAAATTGCCCCACTACTCGCGACCAAACAATTAACGATAAGCCAAACAACATTATTGGAAAGCTTTAGACATACCTTTAGTCACTTTCATTTAGATATTACCCCGGTACTTGTTGATTGCCAGCAATCATTATCGAAAGAAATACACGATGTTAAACAACAAAAGTGGTATGATCTAACCACTGAAGCATCGGTGGGATTAGCTGCTTCTACCAGTAAATTAATTGAACAAGTTCAGCAACAACCTATTTATTAAATGGAACAAAAAATGAGTCACACAGTATTTTGCCAAAAATTACAGAAAGAAGCCGAAGGTTTAAGATTTCAACTTTATCCTGGCGAGGTAGGCAAACGAATTTATGACAATATTTGTCAAGAAGCTTGGACCGACTGGCAAAAAAAACAAACCATGTTAATTAACGAACATAAAATGAACATGATGAACCCAGATGATCGCGCTATTTTAGAGAAAAGTATGGTCGATTATTTATTTAATAACATTGAACCAAATATTGAAGGCTACGTACCAGAGTCAAAATAATGGAGTTTTCAATCGATTGGCGAATATTTTTAACCATATTCGTCTCAGTGTTTATTGCTGAACTTGGCGATAAAACCCAGCTTGCAACTATGCTATTTGCGGCTGACAAAGCCGTGAGTAAATGGACCGTTTTTTTTGCTGCTTCCGCCGCTTTAGTACTTGCCAGTGCCATGGGTGTTTTAGTGGGTACTTTTCTATCCGAATATATTAACGAGAAAGTATTATCTTATATCGCAGGCGCTGGATTCATCGTCATAGGCCTGTACACTTTATATACGGCATAATTACGTTTGAGCTTTAATTCGATTTATAAAGCAACAAACAGTAGAAAAAAACGTCAAACAAGCGGTTTTTAAAAAAAAAGGGTTGACTGGGAAAAAGAAAAACAGTCTAATAGCGCCCGTCTTCAAGGCAAAGCCAAAAAGACATGTACAAAGATAGTATTTAGTATTATCAATGTGCCTCGATAGCTCAGTCGGTAGAGCAGAGGATTGAAAATCCTCGTGTCCCTGGTTCGATTCCGGGTCGAGGCACCATCATTTAGAACAAGTGTTCTGTTATTCAACAAACATTCGTTCGGTGCCAAGGTAAATCATTCATAAGAATAGTTTATCGCACACAAAGCTTTGTGTGCCGACTTAGCTCAGTTGGTAGAGCAACTGACTTGTAATCAGTAGGTCGCCAGTTCGACTCCGGCAGTCGGCACCATTCATTCAAGCCCTAACTTCGGTTAGGGCTTTTTTGTATCTATCGTTTGGTTAAATTCTCAATCTATTTTCACTCACACCAATATTTCACCTACCCTGCATAACTCGTGGTGTATACGTCAACGAGTTATTTATTTCGTGTTATTGATAGGCACAATATCCAACCTATTTTGAACAAACACCATTAGGGCGAATTGGGTTTTAGGGTATATTCATCAAGATATTATTGTTTTTCAGGTGATTATTACGGTGAAAAAAGGATTTAATCCGTTGCTTAGGGTATACGGGTTGAAGTACAGCCCACTATAACTGCGGGTGTAATTTATTCGGGTAAATTAATTGATGGTGTAAATATCCGAACTGAGTATTGCACCAGTAATAGCCGTTGGTTTTTACCTTCTTTTACATTACTATCTGTTAACTATTAAAAGGAGGTGGTATGTTAATTTGGTTTCTAGGAATATTTTTACTCTCTTTACTCTTCGTGTCGCTATTAATCCGACGAAATAGCAAAGATACGTATGTATCAATTAAAAAACACTTCAAGTTTTCGTTTCTAAAATTAATTTTATGGATTCAATCTAACAAAGCTAGCACCGCTATAGTGGTTCTCTGTATATATGGTTCATTTTTACTAATCTGGGGGATAAGAGATGGAATATATTTAACTGAATACTCTTGGATTCAGGATATATTTAATGTCAAACAAACAAAGAATCCTATAAATCAATACGATCAATCCTTTTATGCTTCCGCTTCTCAAGATTTTTTCTTTTTCTTTTTAGTAGGTATTAGTATTACAACTCTATTTTCTATTGCCCCCAAAGATATGCACATAGAGAATAAGATTAATACTTTTTTCCCTGAAATCCAACATAACTCAGCTTTAATGAAAGAGTTAATTGTTAGGTTTAACGAACACTCTTGTATTACCCATAATGCAACCAAAGAAGTGACAGTAAAAAAAATTGATAACGATTTCATAAAGCTATCGATTCACTCTGAATTTGATGTTATTAACATGCATAACAATATATCTATAGATGGTGAGTTTGGTGACTTTAGATTGTTTACAGATGATAGTATTTGGGAATCAAAATATAAATCAGAGTGGGGTGAGATATCACGATTTGAAATTAAGTATGATAAATCAGAGAAGAAAGAGCGAATTTCTGAAGTGACTATCCTTGATCAAAAAAAACCTTTTAAAAAAAATTATATTATTAATTTAGACCATGACGAAACAGCAACAGTAATTATAATCTACGAATTATGGATTGATATTAAAGAAGAATTAGAACTTGAGACTTCTTTTTTTACGAAAAACTATGATTTAATTATAAATAATGCTGTTAAAGATGTTCCTCTAAAGGTTAAAGTTAAGCGTTGTGACAGAAAATTAGCTAATCAAGAAATAACTTCAGCCGATAAAGAGTACGAAATTAGTAAATTTAATAATAAAAACTATCAAGAGCTAAGAGTAAATAGAGATATGGTAAAAGTATTATTTCTAAAGTAAGACTATAATTATATAGTGGTGTTTTGATGTTGGTAATTCTTATGTTAAAATGCCTTTGTTAATATTAAATAGGAGATTGTAATGAAAAACAGTGGTTCTCAAGGGTAATCCCCCTTTAAAATAAAGTAATTTTTTATTACTCATTAAATTGATCAATTACCGCTTTCATTTTCTCAGCCACCTGATTCTTTTCCAGATGTCCATAGCATAATGTAGATGCTATATTAGAAAGCACTAGAATATGTGCAGTTTCTTGTACCATCATACCATTTTGTACTAACCTACTGGCACAGGTATGGTAAAAACCATGTAAACGAAAATCTTCAATACCAGCATTTTCAATTACACGGCGAATTGCAAGGGTTGAATGCTTAGGTGGGTTATTTCATGAATTATCGGTGAATATCCACTTGATGTATCTTCTTATCATTTCTAGATTTCAAATTCTGATACAAGCGATTCGACATGCACAATACCGCTTCATTATTTTTCTTTAATTTTCTAAATATATTCATTATTTCTGTCTTTGATCATTTGTTGAAATTTTTTGACGGCAAGCTCAGGCTCTAATGCTTCAGTAATGGCAGTAACAACGGCGATTGAGTTTACTGATGTATTTAACACCGTTTTAGCACGTGCTAAGGTGATACCACCAATCGCAACCGTTGGAATATCAGGCGTTAATTTTACTAAGTCAGATAATGTTTGTACGCCTTGAATTTGTCCAGTCATATCCTTAGTTTTTGTCGGAAATATAGCGCCAATAGCAAGATAAGAAGGCTGATATTGTTTGACTTTAATTAACTCGTAATGTCCGTGACTACTTATACCTAAACGAAGACCTGCTTGTTTAATCGCTTTTAAATCAGCCGCTTGGATATCTTCCTGCCCTAAATGCACGCCATAAGCGTTATATTTTATCGCTAAATGCCAATAATCATTAATAAACAACATGGCTTTATATCGTTTGCCTAAAGCAATTGCTTGCATGATTGATTGCTCTAATGCCTCTCCAACAAGCGCTTTGTTACGGTATTGAATCAGTTTAATGCCTAATTTTAATAACCGTTCTAACCATTCGAGTGAGTCCACTACAGGATATAATCCCAATTGCTTAGAATCGAGCGCTGCAAACCCATAGTCAAAGCTTGTAGCTGATGGTCTTGGCTTCTCTGAGGTTTTTTTTTCATGCCAATCAATAGCTTGAGCCAAACTAGATTCATTTACCAATACCTCAGGATAGTCATTTATATAACTTGGCCATTGACCTTGCCATATTGCATCAAAATGACTTTTTTTCTCTCCGACCGCCTTTAATCCTTGATTAAGGTAGGCTTTAGCGATGATAAATGCATCCTTTAGCGCGTAGTTTTGTGCTATTAAAGCGGCAATGGCCGAGGCAAAAGTACACCCTGTACCATGGGTGTTATGACTTGATATTTTATTGCTACTTAACCAGTAACTTTGCTGTCCGTCTGTACCATAATCGATACATTTATTTTTAGCTATTTCTAGATGGCCACCTTTAATAATTGTGGCACTAACACCAAGCGAAAGAATCTTTTGCGCCGCAGCGACCATACACTGCCAGGAAAATGCAAACACCCCAGTAATTTTTTGCATTTCTTTACCGTTAGGTGTCAATAAATGAACAAGTGGTAATAGCTTTGCTTTGATTGTCGGTAAAGTATCATCTTCTGTTAAGTCTGAGCCGTTAGAGGCAATAGCTAGGGGGTCGTAAATAATATAAGGTTTGCTTGGCCACTCTTTATTGAAGCGTTTGATCTGCTCAACAACTAATTCAACTAGTTGATTATTGGCGAGTAAACCGATTTTAATTACGGTTGCCGGTTGCACTTGTTCCAAGGCCATTATTTGCGACAAAATAACCTTTTCAGACAGTGGGTTGATAGCTTCGACACCAAAACGATTTTGAGCAGTGACCGCAGTGATCACTGAGCCAACATCGACTCCTAAGTTATGCATAGTTTTAATATCAGCTTGCACTCCTGCTCCTCCTGAACAATCGCTGCCAGCAATTGTCCAGACAACAGGTTTGGTCTCTATTTTATTCATGTTCGATCCGGTTCACTTTGTTGCCAAAAAGGCGTATCTAATGTTGGTGTACTGGGCTGGGCTGTCTGTCTTTGCTGCATTATGCCCGCTCGAAAGGCTTGTTCGCCTGATAAAAGTGCATCAGAAAATGCTTTAGCCATTAAAATAGGATCGTCAGCCAGAGCAACAGCACTGTTTAATAAGATACCGTCATAGCCCATTTCCATCGCTAAACAAGCGTCTGAGGGCTTGCCAATCCCGGCATCTAAAATTAATGTTGCTTTAGGTAAGCGTGCACGAATGGTTGCCAGATTATATGGGTTCATTAACCCTTTTCCTGTACCTATAGGTGATGCCCAAGGCATAATGACTTCACAGCCTAAATCATACAGGCGCTGACATAAGACTAAATCGTCAGTGCAATAAGGTAATACGTTAAAACCATCATTTATCAGCATTTCAGTGGCTTTTAATAGTTCAAGCGGATCTGGTTGTAAATTATAGTCATCACCAATGACTTCAAGTTTTAACCAAGACGTTTGGAATAATTCACGGCTCATTTGTGCCAAAGTAAATGCCTCTTTAGCCGTTTTACAACCAGCAGTATTCGGTAATAAAAAGCCATTATTTAGCTTTACAATATCTTGAATATATTGCCAAATCTGTTGCCCTGATTGCGCTTGAGGGTTTTGTCGTTTTAGCGACAAAGTTACCACTTGAGCACCACTTGCTAAAATTGCCTTTTTCATAATATCTGGCGACGGATAAAGCGCACTGCCAATTAAAAGCCGGCTGTTAAGTTGCTCACCGTATATGGTTAAATTCATTGTTAACCTCCGTAAATAGGGAACAGTACATCAATGGAGTCGCCATCATTTAGTAACGTAGATGAGTATTGACCTTTACTAATAAAATCACTATTAACAGCAACGGCAAAACTCATTGTTTGCTGTTTTGATGTTAAATACTGCTCTAGCGCATCAGTTAAATTTACCTTTGATTTTTTACTCTTAGCGATGTTTTGAAGCATGTGTACCTCGCCGTTAATACGCACGTTCATTTTGATGTTCCTGTAATTGTGCTTTTGTTTAATTGAGAAACGGTTAATAGCAGTTGTTTAAGTATTACAGGGGCAATGAGAAAGCCGTGACGATACAAGCCATTAACTTGAATTAAGCGTTGATCAACTAAAACTTTTGGTTGATTGTCGCTAAATGCCGGCCTTAATTGACTGATGTGTTGAAGAATATTAGCTTCTGCAAAACCACTATTAACGCTATAAGCTGCGCTGAGTAATTCCAGCGCCGAACGTACTGTCATGGGAGATAAATCATCACTTTCAATTTCGGTGGCACCTACCAGATAAACCTGATCAGGTTTGGGCGCGATATAAAGTTGATATCTTGGATGCATTAATCTGATAGGTCGAGTTAAATGCACCTCAGGAGCAAACAGGTGAAACAATTCACCTCTTACCGCACGTAAATCCTCAATAGGAAAAGCGGGTTGTTTTACATCAAAACTAGCTCTAGCGCCCACCCCTCGACAATCAATCACTAAATCGAAGTATTGAATTTGCTCATTGACGGTCAATTGACAATGGCTTGTTTGGTTATTTATTTGTGATACCTGAGCCTCGGTCAACCAATTAACTTGCTCTAATTCAAGTTGTTTTTGCAATGCGATTAGTAACATACGATTGTCAATTTGCCCTTCGCTGGGTAAAAACAAACCTTGATTAAAATAAGGGGCTAATTCAGGTTCTAGCTCGGCAAGTTGCAATCGGTTTAATGACTTTACGATATGTTGGTCATAGTTTCGCGCAATATGTTGAACAAAACGCTGGTAATCACCACTGTCATGCTCATGGCTCACCATGATCGCCCCTTGTTGTTGAAAATAAACTTTTTCATCTAATGTGGCTAATAACTCAGGCCACATTGTTAACGAAGTAAAGCCCATTTCTACTATATTAGGCTCACAACTCATTGACTCGCCTAATGGCGTTAATAAACCACCAGCAGCATAGGCTGCACTTTGTTTAGCTTGTTTGTTGTCCTTGTCAAACAGGCACACTTGATAGCCTTGTCTTGTTAAAGACAAAGCAGTCAGGCGCCCCATTAAACCAGCCCCAACTACCGCTATTTCCATAAAGTATTTTTCCTAAATGATCATTTCGACGAAGGTTTCAGCGTATTCAAAACCGAAAATTATTTCGCGGGTTGATATATTTCACTACCTGATGCCTTAAATTCTGCTGATTTTTCAGCCATGCCTTGCACAGCTTGCTCAAGCTCGGCATTACTGGTTATGAGTTCTTCATCAAGTAATTTGATCGTGATAGATTGATCTTCAATGTCAGCTGCGTAGTCTCGCACTTCTTGGCTTATTTTCATTGAACAGAATTTTGGACCACACATAGAACAAAAATGAGCAACTTTTCCTGACTCTTGCGGCAGTGTTTCGTCGTGATATTCTCGAGCGCGATCAGGATCTAATCCTAAATTAAATTGATCATGCCAACGAAACTCAAATCGCGCTTTAGATAAGGCGTTATCTCGAATTTGCGCACCGGGGTGTCCTTTCGCAAGATCCCCAGCATGTGCGGCTATTTTATAGGTAATTAACCCTTCTTTTACGTCTTCTTTATTTGGTAAACCTAAGTGCTCTTTTGGCGTTACATAACATAACATTGCACAACCATACCATCCAATATTGGCCGCCCCTATGCCTGATGTAATATGGTCATATCCCGGAGCTATATCAGTGGTTAAAGGGCCTAAAGTATAAAATGGCGCTTCACCACAATACGCTAATTGTTGCTCCATATTTTCTTTGATCATATGCAAAGGTACATGCCCAGGCCCTTCTATAATAGTTTGCACATCATGCTTCCAAGCAATTTTAGTTAATTCTCCTAAGGTTTTTAACTCACTAAATTGGGCTTCATCGTTTGCATCCGCAACGGAACCTGGTCTTAAACCATCACCTAATGAAAATGAAACATCATATTTTTTACAAATTTCACAAATATCTTCAAAATGGGTATAGAGGAAATTTTCTTTATGATGTGATAAACACCATTTCGCCATGATCGAGCCGCCACGTGAGACAATACCTGTGACGCGTTTAGCGGTCATAGGCACATATCTCAGTAATACGCCGGCATGAATCGTAAAATAATCAACACCTTGCTCCGCTTGTTCAATTAAGGTATCGCGAAAAATCTCCCAAGTTAAGTCTTCAGCTACGCCGTTAACTTTTTCCAGCGCTTGATAAATTGGTACCGTACCAATGGGCACTGGCGAATTACGAATAATCCACTCGCGCGTTTCATGGATATATCGACCTGTAGATAAATCCATCACGGTATCAGCCCCCCATTTTGTCGACCAAACGAGCTTTTCTACTTCTTCTTCAATCGAAGAAGTAACCGCTGAATTACCTATATTAGCGTTAACTTTAATCAAAAAATTACGACCTATGATCATTGGCTCGGCTTCAGGATGATTGATATTTGAAGGAATAATAGCTCGCCCTCTCGCCACTTCATCTCTAACAAATTCAGGGGTTATTTCATTAGGCATTTGTTCACTGCCTACCACTGCCCCAAAACTTTGACCCGCGTGCTGCTGAGTTAACATTTCGTCATGTAATTGTTGTCGCTTTAGGTTTTCACGAATAGCAATGTATTCCATTTCTGGCGTAATGATACCTTGGCGAGCGTAATGCATTTGTGTAACATTTTTTCCCGGTAATGCTCGGCGTACTTTAGGAAGGTTTTCAAAGCGAATATGATCTAAGCCTTCGTCGGCTAAACGTTTTTGGCTATAACCAGAGGATGCCCCCGTTAATACTTCAGTATCTTCCCTAGCTTCAATCCAAGTGGCGCGTAACTTTGCTAAACCTTTGTGAACATCAATTTGTGTATCTTCATCAGTATAAGGACCAGATGTGTCATAAACACAAATAGGTTGATTAGGCTCTAGTTTTGGATTCTCTTGTGTACCGCCAACGAAAGAATCGGCTAGTGAGATTTCACGCATCCCCACTTTAATGGAGTACAAATTACCTTTAACGTAGATTTTTTTAGAATTTGGAAAACGTTGATTAAAGCAATTTGTTAAAAACTGCTCTGCTTGTTCGCGACGTGCGCGGCGAGTTAATTTAGTCATGGTTCAGCCTTTCGTAAGTTCGCTCAAAAATTGAGCACAAAAGACGGAGTGTAGATATACAGGAGCTTTGTAAAACTAACTGAAAATAGTTAGTGTTTATTCCCTTGTTTCCTTCGCAGATATTAGTCTGAATCAGGTTCTACGGATCCCGCTTTCGCGATCTCAGCCATTACAAAAATGTAAGTGGCACTCCGACAAGTCTCGACGATACTATATGATTAAATTTTATTGCGCAACTGAGAATAAATAACACAAAGTTCTAGCTTAGAAAAAACCATAATTCATTGCTAACCATTGCAAAGATTGAAAATAGGATGACAATAATCGTTTAAATAAGGAAATATACTCACCTAAAAGAAAATTTCAGTTGCTATCTGTGCGTATTTTCATTATCCTCCTTGCCGTTAAATTTGCCTCGATAGCTCAGTCGGTAGAGCAGAGGATTGAAAATCCTCGTGTCCCTGGTTCGATTCCGGGTCGAGGCACCATCATTTAGAACAAGTGTTCTGTTATTCAACAAACATTCGTTCGGTGCCAAGATAAATAATTCAATAGAATAAATTTATCGCACACAAAGCTTTGTGTGCCGACTTAGCTCAGTTGGTAGAGCAACTGACTTGTAATCAGTAGGTCGCCAGTTCGACTCCGGCAGTCGGCACCATTTATCAGATAAGCCCTAACTTCGGTTAGGGCTTCTTTGTATCTATTTTATATGGAACTGGCCTACTGATGAATCAGTCGCTAAGCAGGGTTGGCAGTTCGACTCCGGCAGTCGGCACCATTCATTCAAGCCCTAACTTCGGTTAGGGCTTTTTTGTATCTATTGTATATGAAACTGGCCTACTGATGAATCAGTAGCTAAGCAGGGTTGGCAGTTCGACTCCGGCAGTCGGCACCATTTATCAGATAAGCCCTAACTTCGGTTAGGGCTTTTTTGTATCTATTGTATATGGAACTGGCCTACTGATGAATCAGTAGCTAAGCAGGGTTGGCAGTTCGACTCCGGCAGTCGGCACCATTTTCTACTGTAAAAAAAAAACCTAACATCGCAGTTAAGGTTTTTTCGAATTAAACGGCCAGTTGTTACAAAGGTGTTTTTTGACACTATTGTGATTTTTTATTCTAAGCACTGCCTTTAAAAACTTATTGTAAATTTTAAAGTTCAGTCTATAAATTTAGCATCTATATTAGCAGGCCGCTGCTGAATCTTATAAATTGAAGTATTTGTCCAAGATTGTTCATCTATTTCAATATTACTCCAAGTACTAGTTTCATGATCGTAACTAGGTATATTTAAATCATGGGAATGGTTGAATAAAACATGTTGCTGACCTTTTATCTCAATTAAATTCCACGTTTGTTCTCTATTGGTATAGCACTCCACACTAAGAGCGTTACAGTTAGGATCATAACTTCCTGTGACATTGCTCATCCACGTAATTATCGTTAAGCTACCATCAGTATTTATATGCCATTCACCCGTAGCTAGCTGAATTTCGTAAGCTGATAATTCGCCATTTTCATCGCTATCATGAGTATTAATTTGATATAAACTCCCGTCCTCATTAAGTTCAAACCAAAAGTAACTTAGCGGTTCATTAAAAAGGGAATTTGTTGAACGATAAATTCCTGGAGCGGTTACTGCTTGCCAATTCATATTTTCATTGAGCATAGCTCCATGACCAATAGTTTTAGCAAATATAGATGTTTTTAAGTTTTCTTCATCATAATTAACACTTTCTACAAGGTAAGTATTTGCATTCACATTACTATTATTGAGTTGTTTAACTATCAATCTATAATCATCAATATTATCTGGTGTAATAACAATTTGACCGTCAATATTTTCCCATTGAAAGGATTTTTCGAGTACTTGACTTGTACCTGTTCCATCACTATTAAAGTTAAATTTGTCAGCTTTAATTTCCTTAAATGAATCAGGATCCTCTTCTCTCGTTATTTTTGTCGGCAGTCTTAAATAGGCCACCTTTAAATCATCAATATTAATTGGGAGTGTATTTTTTAAAGCCGTCTGAAGTTTTACTTCTGAAAAATATGTATCTTCATACTCATTATTTGGATAGTGTTTTCGTTGATTTGTCGTAATTTGTAAAATGTCGCTCCCTTCACTGCTAGACAAACGTCTAATCCTATAAGATGAAATTTGATAGTGCAGTTCTACAGGGAAAAAAGAATCAAATCTCCAATCAACGTAAGTAGTATAAGGAGCATCAAATGTAATAATAATTTCATTTTTGTCTACCTCCCAATTAAAGTTCGATTCGTTACTATCTTTGCCTATACGTGTAAAATGGCTTATACCTGATCCATCATCATTAAATATAAATGAACCATCCCTATTCAAGTGATCTGAATTAGAACCTAGAAGGTAATAACTGCTTGGTGTGTTATTTCCTGTAGATATTGAAAAAGAATCGTCATTAAATATTTCTTGTCTCGCTTCAGAAAACGCAGAAAATTCACTAATTTTGCTCACATACTCTTTTGTAAGTTTTATATTTTCAACGAGTTCAAGTGTATTGATGACCTCTGTAGGTAAAGCAAATTCAGCATTTTGATCTGATTTATCAATCGCCACTTTAATTGCTGTTGCTAGTGTCAAAAGTTCTGATGTATTTACTTTTTGCTTTAAATCTTCGAATTGTATTTGAGATATTATTTCATTGCTTTCATTCGCACCTTTCATCAAAGCATATAGCGCAGTGGTAAAATTGTTTACCGTTGTTGCAAAGTTTTCGCTAACAGTTAAAACATCATCAACACCGGCATTTTCTTTAAGTTGATTTACGCTTCCAAGCAGCGAAATTAAACCAGCTGATTCTTGGTTTCCCACTCCGTGTACTTCGATTGAAAGCATTGCACTAGCTTGTGAGTCATCTAATTTAACTGGTACGGAGTAATACCCCTGTTCATCAGTCGTTGATTGAAATGTAGTATCAGAGCCTGAAATTTTTACAGTCACTTCGCCATTCATTATTGGTGAATCGGTGGCTAAGCCATTAATAGTAAATGATATAGTTAACTGATTTACATTTACATTAACATTAGACTTTGTTGAAACTCCTTTATCATCAGTCACCGTAATCAAAAGCTCAATAACTGTTTCAGACATAACTTCGGGAGCAACAAAAGTAAGCGTTTCGCTATCCTCACCGTTAAGTTCTATTATATGTTCACTTAATACTTGCCACGCATAACTTGCTATAGAACCATCATCTGTAGCTATAGCTGTAATGCTGACATTGTCTTTTTCATTAACACTGACATCAGAGACTTCAATAGTAGGAGGGGTATTAACTGGATTGATAGTTGTTTCTGATGAGTTATCAGAACCTCCACAACCACTTAATAAGATAACACTTGAAAATATAGTTCCTTTATACAATTTACTTAAATTCATAATTAATCCTTTTATTATTCGATTGCTAAACTATATGATGTTCTACTTAAATGCAACGTTCCTGTTCACTGAAAGAATACAAAAAAACTATTTACCACTAACATTAATATCATTAAATAACAAAAACTTAATTAAAAAACCTTGCTTTCTCTCACTTCGACTTTAATGATATTTTCTCCCTTTAATTCGGCATATTTCGTTTGAGTTTTTTAGCTATTATATTAAATAATAGTTATCGATATTTTGTGTGAAATCGCATAAAAATAGGAGTTTTAGGTGTATGATAGTGCCCTTAATCATCAGTTCTTGTTTAATCTATTCTCAAGAGAAATAAATACATTACTTAAAAAATATATGTTTCCCTTTTTATCTAGCAACTTAATCGATAGAATCACCTCCTTTTTAAAAGGGGACATAGCCGTGTTTGCTCGAGTTTATTGTATTTTTTTCCTTATTTTTTTCAGTTCGCTTTCACAGGCTAAGCCACTTGTTGAGGTAAATAATGAATTTTCAACGTATGTTGCTCAACAACTCCAAAAATATAGTATTCCGGGTGCTGCTTATGTCATTGTAAAAAACAACAAAATTATAGCCCTAGAAACATTTGGTTATATTGACAAAGAAAAATCTCAACCTATTGATAAACATACTATATTTCGTTTGGCGTCGGTTTCAAAGACCTTTGCATCAACGATTACAACGATGCTAGCACAAGAGCAAGTAATCAATTTATCCGATCCTATTACTAAATATGTTCCACATTTTTCATTAGCAAAAAAAGGGGCTGCAGAAAAAATTCAACTTAAACATTTATTAAGTCATTCAAGTGGATTGATGCCAAATGCTTATGACAACTTACTCCACGAAAACTGGAGTATGGATAAAATTATTGGTCGTTTTAATCGAATAGCCCCTATTTGCCAGCCTGAGAAGTGCTATGGGTATCAAAATATACTTTATGGATTGTTACAACCTGCTATTGAAACGAGTCAGAATAAAAGCTACTCAACGTTACTGGAAGAAAGAATTTTTAAACCACTTAAAATGAATGATAGTTCTGTAGGTATTGAAGAGTTCAGCCAACAACAAAACTCAGCTAAACCACACGTACTCAGAAAAACTACCTTATCCAAACATAAAGATAAACATGGCAAAAAATTAAAGAAATATACTTGGCGCAAAGTTAATGTCGAACCTGATTTTTATAACGTTGCTCCTGCGGCGGGCGTTAATTCGAGCATTTCTGATTTAGCTCAATGGTTAATTGCAAATTTAGGACATAACCCAAAAGTTATATCAGAGAAACTTATCAAAGAAGTCACAACTCCACGAGTCAAAACCAAAAGAGATTTACGAAGAAGATTTTGGCGTGAATATTTAACTGATGCGCATTATGGTTATGGTTGGCGAATATATCAATTAGCCAACACTGAATTAATATATCACTCTGGTTGGGTAGAAGGTTTTAGAGCGGATATAGGTTACTCACCAAATTCAGGTATTGGTTTTGCAATACTTTTTAATGCAGAGTCTAATGCCATTAATCAAATTTCTAGTCATTTTTGGTCTCAAACTCATAGGCAATTAAGCTCAACAAAAAGCATAGCCAGTTTGTGATCAGTCACTAAGTTGGTTTGACCGTTTAAATCTCAAATAGCCTCTGCTCAGAACCTAGCTTCAATTTAGGTTGAAGTTTTTTATAATTCAAAAAAAAACACCAATCATCATTGGTGTTTTTTAAATATTATAAACTGGTTAAGAATAGTTATTTCTTAAATCGACGTGATGCTAAACCTAAGATACCTAACGCAAAAATAGCCAATGTAGAAGGCTCAGGTACTTCAGTAATACTTAACGTTGAATTATCAATAGCTAATGACATATCAGTATATGTTACCCAGCCATATCTATTACCACCGATAACAGTGGCAATATCATCTGCTGCTGTAGAACGTGTTTCAGTGTGAAGCAGTGCACCAACGCCATCTAAAATATTAAAATCAACGGCTAGCACCCCACCTTGATTATAAAAAACGTGCTCTAGTGTGTACCAACCCGCAGTAGTTACTTCATAATAATCACTGTTTATTAATGACCCTTCATTAAAGTCAAAACCACTGTTGTTAGAAGCATTAATCACAAAACCATTATTTGTTGTTTGACCAGCGTTAAATATAAAATCTCTATTATGAACGCCACTTTGGTTATTTACTGCTGATGAATAATCAAAACCATCACCAATTGCCCATACAGTAGGATCAATAAACACATCAAGACTGGTGCTAAAACCATTACCAAAGACTGAACTAGAGCCACTAAAAAAAGTATATGCTCCAGTTGCTCCCCCGACTGATGTATCAATTAGACCATAGTTATTGCCATCGCTAGCGGTAATGGCACCAGAAGGAGTATTGATAACAGGGCTATGATATGCAGACCATGTATTGTCATTCCCTTCAAAACCTTCTGAATAAATTACGCCAGCATTTGAAACAGCGGTCAGGGCAGTCAGTGAACAACCAAAAATAATGTGAGATAATTTCATATGTAACCTTTATTTAAAAAATAATTAATCCATGTTTTATTGTATATTTCAATACATCAGCCAACATTAGGCAGAGAGCATGCCACATAAATAAACACTTATTTTTCAAATAGATAAAAAGAAAAAATATAATAACAATTTAAAAGTGTAAAATTATTGAACATATATACAACTTTCAGTGCAATTTTTTTGATAGTAATTAAGCACTTTTTTGATGTAAATAAATTCAGTTAAGATAAATATTTTCATTACGATGAATAATTAAGCAGCAAGCTATATTAACCATTGAGTTTGACTATCTATTTCTTATTAGTTTAAAAAAGTGTTATACATTAATAATTAACAGAGTTTATTGGATGGGAAATGAATTAAAAATTTACCTTGTTTATCGTTACATAAAATAATGGTGACCTTTTCATTTTATTCTCTTTTTATTACTAGCCAATCGCTTGCTACTGAAATAGTTTGGGTTACTGATGCACCACAAAATAATGTCACTGCGAAAAACAAAGTACTTGATATAGACACCAGTACTTTTAATCTTTTAGCAGCTCACTTAAATTCACAGTATTTTTTTAAAAAATTACACGTTCCTGTTAAACGCGGTTTTACTCTGATCAAACATCAAGAAAATGTCTGCATTGGGAATAAGCTCACCACAAAAGAAAGAAATGAATTTAGTTATAGTACCCAAATACCTCAAACTGTTTTCCCAGGCTTGCGATTATACATCAATAAAAATTCCCCCTATTTCCAAAAAGTCAGGCAGTTAGTGACTCAACAAAAGACTGTCTCTATTTACGATATTATCAATACAGTCGCTGGAATTAAATTTGGCATTGTTGGCGGTCGAAGTTATGGCGTTGAAATAGATTCATTAATTAATTCTCCCGAAAACGCTCATTTTTTCTGGAAACGTCATGCGAGTAAAGCGAATAGAGGCATAGTAAATATGATCGAAAAAGCACGATTTGATATATCAATTGAATACCCTAACGTGTTTGGTTTTTACTCAGAGGAAGACAATACAGTTATTGAGAGTTTTCCACTAAAAGAAGCCCCTAATTATATGCTTGGCAACATTTTATGCTCAAAATCAAAGATAGGAGCAAAGATGGTCAAGGCCTTTAATGCTGTAATTAAAACAACGAGTAAGACTCGCGAATACTTTGACGCACACATGAAGTGGTTCGATTCCAGTAGCCAAGAAGATGCAGCAAGGTATTACAATAAAATATATAAAACATCGTTTACATTAAAAAAGTCTATGGTGAATTAATATAAAAAGGTGTGCTACTACCAATATATAAATGTTTACCATCAATGCACCATTTATATTGCAATCAATGGTTATTGAAATAAGCCTTGAGTATTGCGTAGGCAGCTTTAATTTCTTGTGATTTTTGCGTATCACCGCCTTTATCGGGATGGTGTTGATGCAGTAATTTACGATATTGTATTTTTACTTGCTTAAAATCATCGCTATCTTTGATTAATAAACATTTAAACGCATTTTCAATACTTGTTTGACTTAGGGTTGAGGATGAATGTTCACCATCCATAAGTTGCCAAAAGCTTTCGATAAGTTCTTCAACGTCCTCTTTTTTAGTATCAGTGAAATTTTGCCAATCAAGATAATACGCGCGTAAATTATCCGCTTGTATCAAACCTTCTTGTCCTGCTATAAAAGGTAAATACCTAATGTGGGTAACAACAATATCTAAACACGCGCTTTGTTCTTGATGCCATCTATCTTTTAACTGATATAAAGCATTAAACAAAATAAAATGACGTTGAAATAAAATGAGAGGATCTTGCATCCCATCATTTGAAAATATCTGATATGGCTGTTTTTGTAAAACTAATAACAAATCATATTCACTGATACCCAGAGGATATTGGGGAAGAACTTCAGCTAACGCTATTAATAAATTTTGCTGTTGAAAACCTATGTATCACCTCGTTAAAAATACTAAAAATTAACATAAAATACTGCCTCCCCTTAGTTTCGTGCATAAAGTAAAAAGAGTACTAATGCCGTTAAGTATAAAGGAGTTTGGTCTTAACCTTGATAAAGTTTCTCAAAGTCTGGAATAGCTTTTTCCCACAGCGGAGTTTGATAACCAAGATAATCTTTAACAGCATCAAAGAACAAACGAGTTCTTACCGGTAAATCACGGTGAGGGTAAACGGCATACATGTCACTAAAATTCATTAACTTCAATTTTGGCAATAGCGGAATTAATAAGCCATCTTTTATTTCATTTTCAATAATAAAAGCAGGAGCTAAAACATAAGCAGTTCCAGATAAGGCTTTCATCAGCAATACTTCACCATTATTCGCTCTAAATGTACTAAAGGTTTTTTGTTCGCATTGTTTGTTTTGCTCATCGTAATAATGAATACTTTCTACTTTAACTGACTGGCTTGAATAACTAGCAGAAGGTAATTTTGCCAATTCTTCAATTGTGCTTGGCATACCATAAGTATCTATAAATGCAGGAGATGCTAACAGTAATAATCGGTTACGTGCAATTTTTCGTGCGATTAACGAGGAGTCTTTTGGCTCTCCAATTCGAAAAGCTAGATCAAAACCTTCGGATACAATATCAACAAGTAGTTCATTTAAATGCAATTCCACTTCAACTTGTGGAAAACGCTTTTGAAAATCATTTATCACAGGTTGTATAAAGCGTCGTCCTATCGTGGTAGATGCCGTTATTTTTAAAACCCCTCTGGGCTCTTGATGGTAATTTTCCGCTAACCGAACCGTTTCTCCTAAAAGCTCACGCAGTTGCGTCGCTTTTTTAATCATTTCAGCTCCGGCGGCTGTTAACGAGAAGGATCGTGTTGTTCTATTTAGTAACCTTACCCCAAGCTCTTCTTCTAAACGGCTTATTTGTTTAGAAATTACAGATCTATCTATGTTACGTGCCAGCGCAGCCTTTGCAAAAGAACCTCTTTCAACTACATCTAATAATAATAATAGTCGACTTGTTGTATCCATAATTTCTTTCCAAAAACACTATTGGTGCAATTTTGGCACTAATAAGTGTAAATAACTAGGCTTTTTATCAACATACTAGTTCCGTATCATGGCTTCATTATTCAAGGAGTCTCAAATGTTAAAAAATATTCTTATGTATTCTGTTGTTGGGTTAACAATAGTACTTTCTGGTTGTAGTGATGAATCGACTGCAGCACCTGCAAAGCGACCATTGCAGCCTATTGATGTGGCTGAAGTATTAATTAAACCCGTACAAAATTGGCACACTTACACAACACGAGTTGAATCTCCAGAAGAAGTCGCGTTGATGCCGAGAGTTTCAGGCGTAATTAATAACATTGCTTTTAAAGAAGGCGATGTGGTTAATGAAGGTGATTTACTCATTCAACTTGATAACAGACCTTTTAAAGCGGTAGTTACCAGCTTAGAAGCTCAAGTATTAAGTGCTAAAGCAGCGCTAGAGCAAGCAAAAAGTGAAGCCCAACGTGCCGTAAGATTATCAGAAAGGAAAGCCATCTCAACAGAAGAAGTGGAATTACGAAAATCGACGTTAAGCCAACGTGAAGCACAAGTATTAGCCTTACAAGCACAACTTGATGCAGCAATGCTCGATTTAGAATTTAGCGCTATTCGTTCACCCATCAATGGTGTTATTTCTAACGCGAATATCACAAAAGGTAATAACGTAATAGCTGGACAAAGCGTGCTGACATCTATCGTTTCAAATAAGAAAATGTACGCTTATTTTGATATAGATGAGCGCACATGGAATCAATCTTTCAGTAATATCACTGCTGACAGCAAGCAACAAGTCATCATGCAAAAAGTCGGACAAACCACTTTTCCATATGAAGGCTATATCAATTTTATTGATAATCAAATCAATGCTTCAACCGGAACATTACGTCTACGCGCCGTTTTTGAAAATGCTGACAATCAGTTACGTGCCGGTTCATTTGCCCGTATAAAATTAGCCGCTAACGCTGTTACTGAGCAAATCATTATTCCAAGTAAAGCGATTGGTACCGATTTAAAAAATCGCTTCGTTCTAACGGTGGGCGAAAACAATATATTGCAATATAAGCTCGTTGAACTAGGTGAACGTTACGGTAAGTTACGCGCGATAACCTCTGGCCTTACAAAAGGTGACATTATTGCGGTCAATGGTCCTGCTCGTGTAGGTCCTGGTATGCCAATTCAACCTAACAGTGTTGAAATTGATAGCAGTGGTATTGCCTTTACATTACGTAAAGACCAAGCCGAAAACTTACTTGCAAAATACTAAGGTTCACGCATGAAATTTTCCCATTTTTTTATTCAACGGCCTATTTTTGCCGCGATGCTATCGCTGATCATACTTATTGCTGGTGGTTTATCTTTATTTCAATTACCTGTTAGCGAATACCCTGAAGTTGTGCCACCTACTGTTGTTGTCACCGCGAGTTACCCTGGCGCTAACCCAACCGTTATCAGCCAAACAGTTGCAACACCTTTAGAACAAGAAATTAATGGCACAGAAAACATGCTGTATATGTTTTCACAAGCCACTAGCGATGGCCGCATGACGTTAACGGTCACTTTTGCCTTAGGCACTGATTTAGACCGAGCGCAAGTTCAGGTACAAAATAGAGTCAATAGCGCCCTGCCACGCTTACCCCAAGAAGTACAACGTTTAGGTGTTGTTGCAGAGAAATCGTCACCTGATCTCACCATGGTTGTTCATTTATTTTCACCTGAAAATACCCATGACACGACTTACCTTACCAACTATGCTGATTTGTATATTAAAGACCAAATCACTCGTTTAGATGGCGTCGGTGATCTTAAATTATTTGGTGGTGGCCAATATGCTATGCGCATTTGGTTAAATCCTGATGATTTAGCTTCTCATGAATTAACAGCGAATGATGTTATTACAGCTTTACGCGAACAAAACCAACAAGTTGCAGCAGGTAGTTTAGGAGCTCAGCCAGCGAGTAACGATAGTCAATTTCAAATTTTATTAAATGTAAAAGGTCGATTAAGTAATATTGAAGAATTTGAACAAGTGATCATCAAGTTGGGTGAGCAAGGACAAATAACTCGCCTAAAGGATGTTGCACGAGTTGAATTAGGTCAAAACAATTATTCATTACGCGCCATGCTTGATGGTAAACCAGCACTTGCAATTCCTGTGTTTCAAAGACCAGGTGCAAATGCTATTGAGTTATCAGATCAAGTTCGCGAAACCATGGCTAATTTATCAAAGAACTTCCCCGCAGGCGTTGAATACGACATTGTTTATGATCCAACCGTTTTTGTACGGGGATCAATTGATGCCGTGATAACAACCTTACTTGAAGCGATAGTGTTAGTAGTAATTGTCGTTATTTTATTTTTACAAACTTGGCGCGCGTCTATCATTCCATTAATTGCCGTGCCTATTTCACTTATTGGTACGTTTGCTGTAATGCAATGGCTAGGGGTTTCCATTAATACTCTGTCGTTGTTTGGCTTAGTACTCGCTATCGGAATTGTCGTTGATGATGCCATAGTGGTTGTGGAAAACGTCGAGCGTAATATCGAAAAAGAGCTAACCCCATTAGAAGCTACGCGAGTTGCCATGACAGAAGTCACTGGGCCAATTATCGCGATAGCATTAGTGTTAGGCGCGGTATTTATTCCAACGGCTTTTATTAGCGGTTTATCAGGGCAATTTTATAAACAGTTTGCGTTAACAATCACGATTTCAACTTTTATTTCGGCATTTAATTCATTGACTTTATCGCCAGCGTTATCAGCATTATTACTACAATCGCACGATAGCAAGCCAGATAAATTAACTCGCTTACTTAATGCATTATTTGGCAAATGGTTATTTAGCCCTTTCAATCGACTTTTTGATAAAGGTGCGCAAGGTTATCAGAAGCTGGTTCAAAAACTGATAAGAATGAGTGCGGTGGTGGGTATTATTTATTTTGTACTGCTTGGCGGCACCATTACTTTATTTAACCAAGTTCCCGGTGGTTTTATTCCTGCACAAGACAAACAGTATTTAGTATCAATCGCTCAATTACCAGACGCTGCAAGTTTAGATAGAACAGAACTTGTGGTAAAAGAAATGCAAAAAATTGCTCTTGAAATTCCCGGAGTCGCGAATGCGGTAGCTTTTCCTGGTTTATCCGTTAACGGTTTTACTACTAGTCCTAATAGCGCGATTGTCTTTACGCCACTCGAATCTTTCGATAAAAGAACCGATCCAAGTCAGTCTGCCATGGCTATTGCTGCACAATTAAATCAAAAGTTTATGGCCATTGATGAAGCCTTCGTTGCTGTGTTTCCGCCGCCTCCTATTCAAGGGTTAGGTACAACAGGAGGATTCAAACTGCAGATCGAAGATCGTGAAAATAAAGGCTTTGAAGTCCTGTTTAATAACTTACAAGCGGTGATAGCAAAAGCACAAAAAGATCCTGCCTTAATGGGGTTATATTCAAGCTTTCGCATTCAAGTACCTCAAATGGATATTGATATTGACCGTGAACAGGCATTGATTCAAGGGATCCCACTAGATGAGGTTTTCGATGCATTACAAATTTATTTAGGCTCAATTTATGTCAATGACTTTAATTTATTTGGCAGAACCTATCAGGTTAACGCGCAAGCCGATGCAGATTTCCGTCAAGATCCTGCGCAAATACTTAACTTAAAAGTACGTAACCGACAAGGACAAATGGTGCCGCTAGGATCGGTTCTAACGGTCACGCCTAGCACAGGCCCGGATCGAGTCATGCATTATAACGGTTACCCGAGCGCTGAATTAAATGGCAGTCCTACTCCCGGCACGAGTTCCGATCAAGCGCAAAAAGCTATTGAAGCAATTTTGGCTGAAACGTTAGAACAAGGAATTTCATATGAATGGACAGAAGTTACATACCAGCAAATACTAGCCGGTAATACGATGGTATATGTATTTCCATTGGTGGTGTTATTAGTCTTTATGGTATTAGCCGCACAATATGAGAGTTTACGCTTACCTTTAGCGATAATTCTAATTGTTCCTATGACAATATTTTCTGCTTTACTAGGAGTATGGTTAGTGGGTGATGATAATAATATTTTTACTCAAATAGCATTAATCGTACTTGTTGCTTTAGCGTCAAAAAATGCGATTTTAATGGTCGAATTTGCAAAAGATCAGCATGATCATGGTTTATCACATTTAGATGCAATCATTGAAGCATGTCGCTTACGTTTACGCCCTATTTTAATGACGTCTATTGCTTTTACGGCTGGCGTTATTCCACTGGTACTTGCCACAGGGGCTGGTTCAGAAATGCGTCATGCAATGGGTAATGCCGTATTTTCAGGCATGATTGGTGTCACCATTTTTGGCTTATTATTTACGCCGGTTTTCTATATTTTCCTGAGCAAAAATAAAGCTGTTAAGGGCGAGGAATAATCATGATTAGCTTAATAAAACGCCCAATAAAACATAAGTTTGCCATTATCAGTTTTACAATCAGTTCACTCTTTTTATCGGGCTGTGCCAGTAAAATCAATGAAGAGCAGCATCAACAATTGCTAGAGAGCTTTATTGAACGTGCCGATGTCGCAAGTAGTTTATCTGGAATGGATGAGTCAAATTGGTGGCACCAGTTTGATTCACCACAACTCAATCAGTTAGTAAACCTGGCTTTAGTCAAAAATCATGACTTAAAAACCAGTCAGTTACAGCTAAAGAGTATGCTTGCACGACTTGGCGCGCAAAAAGCAGAATATTTACCACAGGGAAATATTACTGTTTCAGCAGAAAGGAGTAGTTTAGCAGAAACTATCACAAGTCAATCTAGTGCGAATATTGGCGTTGATTGGCAAATAGACTTATTTGGTCGAGTCACAGCTTTAGTCGATGCTGCCAACGCCTCAGCAATGAGTAAAGCAGAACAGTTAAGGTTATTAAAAGTAGAAATAGTCTCATCGGTAGTAAAAGGCTATATAAGCTATCAAGGTAATTTAGAAAATGAGTTAATAATCAGTCAACAAATTGAAGCATTAAAACAAAGTATTGATGTACTAAAAGCGCGGGTTGATGAAGGTGTTGCCAATGAACTTGATCTTAATCGAACTAAAGCTCAACTTAGTCAACAGCAAGCTCTTTTGCCAGCAATTAAATACGCTCAATATCGTGACTTATCAACACTTGCGCTCTTAACGGGGCAATTCACCAATGAAATGATGTTGACTGAAAAAACGGGCTTTTTATCGAGTGATCTTGCGGTTGAAATTGCAGATCCTAATAATGCAATTGCGCTACGCCCTGATATCAACCAAGCATTATTTAATTTTAGCCAAGCTTATTCACTCAGTGTCGCAGCCAGTAAAGCACTTTTACCAAATATTAGTATAAGTGGTTTTGCCGGTGTATTAGGCTTGAACAACACACGTTTAGTTGACACTCAACAACAATGGCAAGTGACTCCTCAATTAGAGTGGTCGTTACTAAGTTATCCGGCATTAATTGCTCAAAAAGACGCACAACAGTTTTTAAGTGAAGCGGCATATAGTGCCTACCAACAAGTAGTACTTAAAGCGATTAACGAGAGTGAACTGTCTCTTCAGTTTTTAATCAAGCAAACCAATCAACATTCGTATGCACAGGCTAGATTTAAGCATGCAAACAATGCTTTTTTACAGGCTCAAGCCATGTATCAAGAAGGACAAATTCCTTATCTAGAGTTGTTAGATGCGCGGCAGGATGTTTTAATAGCGGAAAAAAATAACATTGATACATCCATCTCGTCATTAATTGCCAAAGTAAGTACTTATCAGGCATTTAATGGCCATTGGAGTCAACAGTTAATAACCGAACATTAGAATTAAAATGGCGTTGAACGAATCAATACAACTTGGCGAGTTACCCAAGACAATGAAAGCTATTGTCTTGGAAAAACCCAATGAGCAAATGCAATTATCAACAGCTGAATTAGCATTGCCGCAGTGCGATGAAAATGAAGTTTTGGTAAAAATTGAATATGTGGGCTTAAATCCATTAGATGCCCAATTTGCTAAAGCAGGTTTTTGTAAATGGCAATACCCACATACTATTGGTTTAGATGCCGTTGGTATTGTCGTACAAGCAAACAAAGGGTTATTCCCAAGCATTGGTGACCGCATTATGTGGCATTCAAGTCTTGCTCAACAAGGGGTGTTAAGTGAATATGCTAAAGTGCCAAACTATTCTGTATCGGTAATTCCAGATGGTGTCCCCTCAAGTACGGCGGCTACCCTCCCCTGTGCCGGGATGTCTGCGCTTATCGCCTTAAATAAAATACAAATTTCTGAAGGCGATACTATTTTTATCGAGGCTGGAGCGGGTGCGGTAGGTCAGTTTGCTATTCAATTTGCCAAACAACGTGGAGCAGATGTTTTTACGACGGCATCGAAACACAACCATAAATTAGTGAAAAAATTAGGCGCCGATGCTGTTTTTGATTATCATGACAAAAAACTTTGTGAAAACATTAGAGCAACTTTAGGCCCACAAGGATTTGACGCTGTAATCGATTCTATCGGCGGCGAAACAACCGTGAGAAATATTGAATTAATGCGATTTTGTGGCCGAATTGCGTGTTTAAAAACCTTGCCAGTACTTGCGCCAGAATTAATGTTTAGAAAAGCTCCTAATATCAGTATTGTGTCTTTAGGTGGGGCATGGTTAGCTAACAGCCTGTGCGCACAACAACATATGAGTTTTATGAGTAAATTATTACTCGAAAATGTTGCTGATGGTAAAATAATTCCGCCTGAGCAATTCATTGTCGACTTTAATGATGTATGTATTTCTAGAGCGTTAGAGAAACAAATATCAGGTAATTTCACCGGTAAACAAATCGTAAAATTGCAGTGATATAAATGACCTCAATACCAAAAAATTTAGCAAAAACGCTCGATAAATTAATAGCTTCACAACAAGGTCTTTATCGAGAAGGTAAAGTTGCAGATTACATTCCTGCCTTAGCAACTGTCTCCCCTGAATTAATGGCAATTTCTGTCGCCACCCTTGATGGTAAATTAGTTGGCGCGGGCGATATCCAAGCGCCGTTTTCCATACAAAGCATTTCAAAAGTGTTTGGTTTAGTCATGGCAATGAACCGATTAGGTGATTCATTATGGCAACGTGTCAGAATGGAACCATCAGGTCAGCCGTTTAACTCAATTATCCAGCTAGAATGGGAAAAAGGTATTCCGAGAAATCCTGTGATCAATGCCGGCGCTTTATTAGTAGCGGATGTTCTAGCCAGCCATTATTCATCGAGTAAACTTGCTTTCCTAAGTTTTATGCGTCATTTAGCCAATGATGAAAATATATATATCGACCAAAACGTTTATCAATCTGAATTAATTCACGGTAATCGAAATGCCGCTTTAACTTATCTGATGAAAAGTTTTGGTAATATTGAAGCTGAAGTGCCAGAAGTACTTAGTCACTATTTTACTCAATGTTCAATTTCAATGAATTGCCATCAGTTAGCACAAAGTTTGTTATTTTTAGCGAATAAAGGCGTTGATCCTAGAACAAATGAACAAATATGTACTCGGCAAGATTCACATAGAATTAACGCTATTTTGTCGACCAGCGGTATGTATGATCAATCAGGTGAGTTTGCATTTTCAGTTGGTTTACCGGCCAAAAGCGGTGTCGGTGGAGGGATAATAGCCATCATTCCAAACTATGGTGTTATTTGCTCATGGAGTCCACCTTTGAATAAATTTGGCAACTCCGTTGTTGGTATGAATTTAATATCAGGATTTGCTAACGAACTCGGTTTATCTATCTATTAAATCAGTATACCTTTTAGATTAAGTGACCTATTTAGTTAGTAACATGACTGAAAAGTGAATCTATATCAGTCACTATGTGATGACATTCGTCGATTAACGAACAATCCTAAACTCCCAAAAATAAAAATAAGCAAACTCGCAGGCTCTGGCACAGCAACTCTCGGCGAAAATGCAGTTATTACCGGTTCATCAAAACTAATACGACCTTGTTTTACTAAATAAGTGCCAACTCCTGAATTACCAATATCATAATACTTATTATAATCGACAGGAAAATCTGGGGCATATAACTTCCCTCCTCCTAACGTCACGCCAAATAATGAAAATTTATTTTCGTTATCAAAGAAAAAGCCAAAAGATGAGCTAGCGCTGGTGAGCCCAAATAGAGTTGAGAATTCTTGAGCTAATAAATTATTACCTGTACTGTAACCAGGAGAATTATACGACACTGTCTCGCCAAAAAAGTTTAAGAATAATTGAGTAACATGGCTTGATTTCGCATAATTGAATCCCTTTTCATGATGAGGAATTAAGGCGCTTTCATAAGCTTTTCCATCCGTTACCGACAAATCCAACCATGTTAAATCAGTGTCTTCATCGTATACCGCTAAATTATCTCCTAAAGTTAGATAATCTGATTGTATTAAAGCGGCCTCTGCATTTTTAGTATTACCACTATTAAGAAGTACACCGAACACTACCATTAACATTAATTTATATTGCATTCTTTTATCCAGCTATTTCAGGTTTATCTTTAAAATTCGTGTGTGATAAATCCGTTATCTTTATGACCAAAATCAAGATCAAAATTACTATATTAATCTTATGATTTATAAAGTTTAATAGCTCCTTTTTCCGATAAGCTATCATAAAAATTTAACGAAATGTAACTATTTTTTAACAAAATTGATAATAAAAATTACCAGCTGATTGTTAACTAAGTGGTCAACCAGAATTTAAACAAAATTTAATCCTAATCTACGCTGAAAAAAGACATTTTATTGTCTTAAGGCTTTATTTTTCAAACTATAATCGCTAACAAACAATTTACATCACTTAATTAAATCAAGTAAAAAATCTAGCAAGGTTACCAGTGAAATCAATTCAAACTATTGGTTTATAGGAAATAATTTCTCTACTTTCAGGCAATATTTAAGATAACTGTTACACTTATTTTAATAATAAAATGGCTTGAAAGGGATATTACTATGGCGAATAAAAAACATGCTGCTACCGCTTCGAATAATGATAGCGCTTCTATGGATGAACTAACTCAATTAAGGACCATTGTTTTTGGCGCGGCAGAGCAAAAGCTTATGGCGCAACTAGCGGCATTGAAAAGCGAAATGGAGAAATCAATCAACTCGCTTGAACAACGATTAGCAAATAAAATCTCTTCATTTCAAAAAACAGTTGAAACTAAACAATTAGAAATCGATGAACGAATCGCTTTCATTGATAAATCTCACGATGATAACGAGGCGAATCTACAAAAATCCTTAGACAGTTTATATTCTGAACATGAAATGTTTGCTAGTGCTACTCAACAAGATTTTAAAGATTTAAATCAATCGCTTGATAATGAAAGCTCTACCCTTTCCAATAATTTTGATCAACAAATTAGCCAATTGAAAACACATTTAGAAGAAGTCTCAAATGAATTAACGTCTTCAAAAACAGATAGAAAAACATTGGCCAAGTTGCTTGCGACTATGGCAACTAACTTGGAAGATGACCAGTTATAATGCCAAAAGATACTTCAGTGTCAGACCAAGAGTCACAACAAGAGCTAGAACAGCTTAGACACATCATTCTAGGTCAAGATAATCAGCGGATCACCGACGCCGTAAATAAAGATGCTCGAAGCATAGTTTCAAATGTGCTAACAGAAGCTTTTCATGACAGACAGAAAAAAGACGATTCAATAAAAAAAGTACTCTTACCCATTGTAGAAAACTCTGTAGAGCACTCAGTAACGCATCATAGCGATCGTTTAATCAGTTCACTTTATCCTCTGATGGGCAGCTTAGTGCGAAAATCTGTCGGTGCTTTTCTGTCTAATTTTATCGAGAGAACAAACCAATTAATTGAACACAGTTTTACAATAAAAGGCTTAACATGGCGTTTTAAAGCTTGGCAGGCAGGTGTTAGTTTTACACAATATGTCGTTTCGCAAACTTATAATTATCGTGTTGAACACATTTTTCTGATCCATCAGGAAACAGGTTTGCTCTTAAAAGCGGTTAACTTAGATCAACAAAGTCAAAACGATGCTGAGTTAATTTCTTCAATGCTTACCGCCATTAATGATTTTGTAGGCGACTCATTTCAACTTGATGATAATGGCGTCAAAGAACAGTTACAGACGGTAAGTACTGATAATTTCAATTTATTAATTAAACCTGGGCCTAGTGCCATCATTGTCGCGGCAGTTTCAGGAACACCTCCGCAATCACTTAATGAACAATTGCAACTTACCCTTGAAGAAGTTCACCACTTATATCAACAAGAATTTCAGCAATTTAATGGCGATAATGCTCCTTTTGAAAATGTCGATACACAATTAAATGACTGCTTATTAACCGAAGAAAAACCGGAACAAACCTCAAACAGAAGAAAACCATGGTTTGCTTGGTTTATTATGGCTATATCCATTTTATTTATCGGCTTTAAATCACTTAATTGGTACAAACTTGATAAGTTACATCAGCAGATTATAGCGATTGATCATGAAGCTGGTATTGTGGTGAAAAACCTTGAGGTACACTCAAAACAGCTGATCTCTTTAGACTTAATGCGTGATCCTAGTGCTTTATCTGTACAGAAATGGTTTGAATTACAGAAAATACCTTTCGAAAATGTAACATTAAAAGAGCGAAGATATTACTCATTGTCACCAGAGTTAATAAAAATACGTATCGAAGAAGTCCTACAGAAATACCCTCAAATTACTTTTGATTGGCAGAATGACCAACTAAACTTATACGGACAGTTAGATTACACTAATCATCAACAATTAACGTCTAAACTGGTTGAAATAGGATTAAAACCAAACGAATTAAACGAGAAAGAATTAACACTTACAAACAGTCGTCCACTTGCCGAATCAGTTAGCATTAATCAGCAAGTATTCAAAGCGTTAGTCGGTAAAATAGCCAGTATCCAATTAAGTTTTGATAGCGGTGATGCTCAAGTCAATGCGTCAATGACAGACGATTTACAGTTGCTAAAACAACAAGTTACTCAGCTAAGTTTGTTAGCTAGCCAACTTAACAAAAGTGTGGGTTTGATCATTATGGGCTGTAGTGATAATACGGGTAATGTCATTACAAATAATGCACTTAGCTTAAAACGAGCTGAAAATACCGCCTTAGCTTTAACTAAACTAGGGTTAAAAAGAGAACAAATGTATGTCACAGGTATTGGACAAATCAACATAAAAGATGTGAAAAACACCGCGAGAAAGGTTATGTTTAATATTATCTATGTTGAGCATACAACTAACTAATGCAATGGTTAATGGGTTGATAGGTTTATCACAGTTAATTGGCATAATTAGATAACAACATTAATAACAACTTAATAAAGAGATGGATTTTGATTCAAAAAAAGATATGCCTTTTAGGGGCATCTAGCGTCGGTAAAACCAGTTTGGTTAAGCAATACGTTGAAGGTATTTTTAATGAAAAATACCTGACATCTATTGGCGTGAAAGTTGATAAAAAAGTTGTCAATGTGGCTCAACAAGAAGTTCAATTAATGTTATGGGATGTTGAGGGATATGACCGCTACAATGTTTTTCAAGATAAGTATTTACGGGGAGCTGCTGCTTATATCATCGTAGTAGATCAAACGAGAAATACCTCTTTAATCGAGGGGCTTGAAATCCATGCGTTAGCGAGAAAAGCCAATAATGTCCCGGCAATTCTCGCCATTAATAAAAGTGATTTACAAGCAAACTGGCATTTAGAAGATAGTAAAACAAAACAATATCAATCGTTATTTAACGCTCACTTTAATACCAGCGCTAAAACTGGCAGTAAAGTAGAAGAAATGTTCCAAGCAATTGCCGAGCTTACGCTTCAGGAGTAATAACATGCATGCAACTTTACTCAGCGTACTTAATTCTTTGCAACAGGTAATTTTTGAAGTTACCAACTGTGATACAGGAGAAGTGCAACGTATCGCCGGAAATAGCCAGTGGGCTTTTGATTTATTTCCATTATTACATCAACAAGACACCATTTTTATTGATGATCACACGCCATTTTTACAAGACTTTTTAATTGATGCACAACAAGTATGGCAAGGTAATCGCAACAATACCCTTAAATCAGGTTTTTGGACCGAAGTAACCGACAATCAAAAAGAACTACACCTTGAAGCCACAGCAATAAGACACAACGATAAAAATATATTATTGATAACGAGCTTAGCTGAAGAATTTAAGAGCAAACAAAATACCTTACAATCTGCCCGAGAATTATTATTATCCAACGATCGGCTAATCGAGCAAAATGAATATTTACATTCTCGTTTACTTACCATTCTGAAAAAACCGGAGCAGCAAGGAGATATATTAATTGCATTAACGAAAGCGATAGAAAATGCAGGTTTTTCCGTTATTATTACCGATAGTTCATTACAAACACTTATCGAAAACTCATCAACTTATTCATTATTTGAACAACGACGTCAAGCCCTCGAACATGATGAAAAGCCCATTGATATTATTTTTAACTTAATGAAAAGCCAATTGCCTGAGTTTGACCGTATTATGAACACCAAATCAGGATGGGATGGCGAACTTTGTTGGATATCACCTCCTTCGACATTAAAATGGTTAAAAATAGCCTTATATCCCGTAAAAACTGAGCTTAATGAAGTCAATAACTGGATAATTTTCACCAATGACGTCACCAACATTAAGCATTTAGTGCAAAAAAATGAACAGCTTGCACTCCAAGATATGCTCACTGAATTACCTAACCGTTTTTCTTTTTGGCAAAAACTTGAACGACAGACCAATGAACACAAGCCTTTTTACTTATTGTATTTAGATATCAATAATTTTCGTTCTCATAATGAATATTATGGACATGATGATGGCGATAAATTATTGATCGAGTTAAGTGAAAGGATCACTGCAACGTTAAATAATAACGACTATTTAGCCCGTATTGGTGGTGATGAGTTTGCCATTATTTTGTCTGATATTGAAAATGAACACGACTGTAAAAAAAGACTTGATAAAATATTTGCTTGTACATACAAACCCTTTATCAGTACAAAAGGTGAACCCTATTCAATTAGTGTAAGTGTAGGTGCGGCGAATTATCCAAAAGATGCCAATAGCGTTGAAGAACTCATGAAATTTGTCGATTTAAGTGCATATAGCGGCAAAGATAATAATAACAAGAATTCCATACAATTTTATTCTCAATCATTGCAAGATGCTTCATTGCATATTATTGAATTAGAAAAAGAGCTTAGAGATGCCATCAAGTACCACCAATTTGAATTGTATTTACAACCAATTGTTAACTTAGAACAAAACTCTATTTATAAAGCTGAAGCGTTAATAAGATGGAATCATCCAGAAAAAGGTCTTATTTCTCCAATTCAATTTATTCCGGAAGCAGAAAAAAGCGAATTAATAAACGCGATTGGTCATTGGGTCATTAAATCAGCTTGTGAATTAGTCAAACAATTGAATAAACATGGCTATAACATAAAAATTTCTATCAATTTATCTCCCTCTCAAGTCATTGAAGAAAATTTATTTTCTTTTATTCATAATTGTATAAAAGAATATAACATTGAACCTGACCTATTAGAGTTTGAAGTTACTGAAGGCGTTTTAGTCAATGATTATGCAATAGCTGAAAAATTATTAAGTAAAATAAGAGCAATAGGCATGAGCGTATCTGTTGATGATTTTGGTACTGGCTATAGCTCATTAGCTTATCTTAAAAGGCTTCCTTTAGATTTTGTCAAGATAGATCAATCCTTTGTTAAAGATATCGTGGTTGACGATAATGATAAAGCCATAGTTAGAGCCGTGATTGCTATGGCACATAATCTCAATTTAGGTGTTACCGCTGAAGGCGTAGAAACGGTAGAACAATTAAAATTTCTTAAAAATAATGCCTGCAATTCTGTGCAAGGCTATTTATACAGTCGGCCAATAAACTTTGAATCCTTCTTAAAGTTAATAAAAGAATTTTATTAATGTGTATAGGCAAGGCAGCGTGAATGTTAGGATTTATGGTTTATTTATGGACAAGTTAATTAAATTAATCTATCAGGTGATTTTATCTCGTTTGTCCAAGACATCGGGTTACCATATGATGAACTTGTTTTCGGAATCTCCCCAGATTTCTAAATTTTTAAACATTTGTTTGATGTTAAGGGTGCGTTTTTCGCACCCTTTTTTTCTACCTGTCATTTATACATTTAACAATAGTGAATAAAAAACAACTTTTCATTTTACAACACTGCACCATCGTTTTGCACCAATACAATACATAGCACCAAAACAGGGCAAGCAATCCAAAATTTATGGTTATATTTGCACCAGCTATTTTTATAATATAGATAAAAAACGTATATAACCCAGACAAACCGTAATGAGTACAAAAAAATTAAAGACTGGCATTACTGGTCTAACATTTGCTGTAGGTGGATTGGGATCATCAAAAGTATTCATTAATGGCTATTCAAACACCTATCCGCGGACTGCGATCTTTTTGTATCGCAGCCAAATGTTTAAGTTTCAAACATGCAGCTTCACAGCTATTTTTAACACCTTCGGCTGTTAGTCACCAGATCAAACAATTAGAAGAACAAATAGGCTTTACCCTATTTGAGCGACAAACTCGCGCGATAAAATTAACCACCTCAGGTAAGAAATTTTACAATGCCGTACAACCTATAATTCAAGAGTTAGAAGCTACCATAGGTAGGTTTACGGCCACAGAAGAAAACAAAACCATCACTATCACATTACCGGAATTTTTTGCCAGTGAATTGTTTATTCCAAAATTGAGTGTTTGGACGGAAGAAAATCCAACCATCAACTTACAATTGGAAACCGTCAAATCGGCAAATCAAACCAATATTCCAGCCGAGCTTTCGATAGTATTAGCTAATGGTAAGCCTAATGGCAGTATTGTTCATGAGCTATTTCCGATTCGCTATGCTCCTGCGTGCAATAAAAGTTTATATAAAAAATGGTCAAGTTTAGGCTACGACGCTTTAAAAGAAGTGCCGTTAATTCTTCATCAATCTCGCCCTTGGTCTTGGCATCAGTGGGCTGACAGAGTAGACATAGAAGATTTCGATCCAAAGCAAATTATTCAATTTGACAGCATGTTTGGTGTTGCTAGAGCGGCACAGCAAGGCATGGGAATCGCACTGGTTCCTTTACCTATGAGTAAATCATGGTTTAGTGAACAATTATTAGTGAAATTATTTGATCATGAACTCGTCACCAATGATAAATACTTTTTAATTAGGCATGAAAGTATCAACGAAGGAAGTGAGCTTGATAGCTTTGCCACTTGGATAAAACAAGAGTTTTCTTTATAAGTGAATTAATTTCAATTGATGGCTGTAATTTTGTCGTTTGTCAGCCATCAACCTTTTTCTTAAAGTAACAACCGTCAACAACATTGACATTAACTTCTAACTTTAATGAAAAGGACAAAATCATGAAACTTAATACACTCGTTTCAAAAACATTACCCTCATTGTTACTATTGTGTAGCAGTACAACATTTGCATTAGACAGCGCAGAAAAATTTAAAGTTGCTGTAGTTAAACATACAACTGGCGCAGATAAAATTGTCGCTGGCGATTATGCAAATGGTATGAAAGACATTGAGATGAAAAAAACCATCGATTTTAACCATGCAATGAACTTATGTGCAGCACAAATCAAAACGTATAAATTTGATAAAGCCGAAGAGTCTTGTACTAAAGCAATCGATTCTTTATCTGTCAACGCTACTCGTGGTCGTCATGGTAAATTATTAAAAGCATTAGCATATAGCAACCGTAGTATCGCCAAACATTTAAACAATGAAAGCTACAGTGCTTATGAAGATTTACTAACAGCAAAGTCTTTATCTGAAAATTCTATTATTTTAGATAACCTTGCTTATTTTAAATCATCAACAAGCATGACTACTTCCGCTGGTTTAGATACTGTGGCAGCAGATTAAGGAACAATCATGAAAGACTTAAAAATACAATTTGAACGCATATTTCTATTTTGTTACCAAGTCAGTCATTTATCTTTATCGCAATGGAATATTGAAAAACTGCAAATGAATACTCTAGGTGCAAACCGACAGCAAAACACTAAATAGAGAATGTTTATGAGAAACGTGATTGGGTGTAACAGTGAAGCCTCAATGTTACACCCTACACCTTCACAAGAATAATCCCCCGATGAAGCAACAATTAACAATTCATTAATTTATCCTATCTCTTTTACAGCACTAGAAAGCCAATTAATACACTGTTAGAATCTAGCCAAGTTAATTTTTAGAGAACATGAGAAAAATTTAAGATGGGCAGAGCTTACCAAAACCGTAAATTATCAATGGCCAAAACCGCTGGCGCTAAAACTAAAGTCTATTCTAAATACGGAAAAGCAATTTATGTTTGCGCTAAAAATGGCGGATTAGATCCTGAAGGAAACTTAGCGTTACGTGGTTTGATCGATAAAGCGAAAAAAGACCAAGTACCTACTCATGTTATTGAAAATGCAATAAAAAAAGCATCAGGTGCGGGTGGAGAAGATTATGCTGAAGCTCGTTATGAAGGTTTTGGGCCTGGTAACTGTATGGTGATCATCGATTGTTTAACTGACAATGGTAACCGTACCATAAAAGATGTTCGTCAATGTTTTACAAAAACAAATTCTAAAATTGGTTCTACCGGCACTGTTTCACATATGTTTGATCATCAAGCAGTGTTTGCTTTTAAAGGCGAAGATGACGAGTCAGTATTAGAAAACTTGATGATGGCTGATATCGATGTAACTGATGTTGAATTAGAAGACGGCATTATTACTGTTCACGCCCCACATACCGAATTTTTTAAGATCAAAACAGAATTTGCCAACAGCATGCCAGAATATGATCTTGAAGTTGAAGAAATCACTTGGGTTCCGCAAACATATACCGAGATTACCGGCGAAGAAGATACTGCTAACTTTGAAAAATTCATTGCTATGTTAGATGATTGCGATGATGTACAAAACGTTTATCACAACGCTGAATTGCCCGAAGAGTAAAACAATTATTATTTTTTGAGTCATAAAATGACGTTTTTAAAAGCACCTTTACGGTGCTTTTTTTATTCGTCTAATAACTTAAATAATATTTGTTCACATTCAGTGGTAGTCATTTGCTTAGGGACAGGATATTCACAATATGCTTCTTTAATCGCACGCTTGGCTAATAATGGAATATCTTGCTTTTTAAGTTCAGAAAATGTCTTTTGAATATTCAAGGTATTATTTAATGTTTTAACCGCTTGAATAAACAATTGAGCAGCTTCGGTTTCATTTTCATGCTGTTTAGCTATCCCTAAATGATAAGCTATCTGTGCATATTGTTGATACGCTTTTTCACATGAAAAACTTAACACATGAGGTAATAATACCGCGTTAGCTAAGCCATGAGGTATATGATAAAAACCGCCTAACTGATGCGCAATAGCATGCACATAACCAATGGAAGTGCGAGTAAATGCTACGCCAGCATAATAACTTGCCAATGACATTTCTGCTCGAGCGGTTAAGTTTCCACCTTGTTGATACGCTTGGGGCAGATAGGTAAAAATGCGTTGTATCGCCTCTAAACTGTATGATTTAGTTTGCGTCGTCCCATGTAAACCAATATATGATTCAACGGCATGTGTTAACGCGTCGATACCGGTTTCAGCCGTAATCTTTGCCGGTAAGCCAACCATCAATAGCGGATCGATAATCGCGTAATGAGGAACCAAGCATGGATCTATCACAGTAAATTTTTGTTTTTTACTCGGGTCTGTTATCACGGCAACTAAGGTCGCTTCGGAGCCAGTACCTGCAGTAGTTGGAATAGCAATAAATGGCGGTAGTTTTTTACGCACCTTAAATAATCCCGATAACCTTTGAATATTTTTATTTTTAACCACCGAAGCGGCTATTGCTTTACCACAATCAATGACAGAACCACCACCGAGAACAATCACACTGTCACATTGATTTTGCTGATATAAATTGACCCCATGTTCAATTACCGCAATAGTTGGATCAGGAGTTACCTCTTCAAAAACCACATAATGTAGCTGAGCTTTATCTAGATAATCAGTCAATTTTTTCACGATCCCTAAACTAACAAGAGTGCTATCAGTAACAATAAAGGTATTGTTTCTGTTTACATCTTTTAATATTTTAGCCGCTTGACCTAATTCCTCTGGTCCACTGATGAGTTGTGGCAATGGGATGTTAATAAGTCGATTGACATATCGACGAATAAAGATAAATAAAGAATGGATCACAAAAAACTCGTTTGATAGTCGCTGATGTTACCCATCTAACTACGACTGTAAGTGGTTGTCAACTGGTCTAACCATAGCAAGACGCTCTCTATAAAACACCATTGTGTGATCTTTTATATATCCTAGATAATTATTTTTCTGATTTTTTTACGTTTTGCCAAAATTGTTCCAATGTAGCAAGTTGATGCTGTTCGAACGTTTTACCTGAGTTTGCCACTTGTCTTTCCACACCATGAAAGCGCTTAGTGAATTTTTGATTTGCTTTTCTTAACAAGTGTTCGGGATCTTGTTTTGCATGCCGACACAAATTCACTACCGCAAACATTAAGTCGCCTAATTCTTCTGCTAAGCCTTGCTGATCACCAACAAGCTCTTCTTTAACTTCATTCACTTCTTCTTCTATTTTAGCGAAAACATCGTGAATATCATGCCAGTCAAAACCGACATGAGAGCAACGTTTTTGAATTTTAGCCGCTTGCGAAAGCGCCGGTAAATTTTTAGGAATGTCAGCTAAAATACTGATGTTAGCATTTTGATTTCGGCTCTGACGCTCTTTAGCTTTTTCATTCTCCCAATTTTGTTTTATTTCATCCTCAGTAGTTAACTGCTCATTCGCAAAAACATGAGGATGACGACGGATTAACTTTTCACAAATTGCCGCTAATACACTGTCGAAATCAAACTTTTTTTGTTCATTACCCAATTGGCTATAAAAAATCACTTGAAAGAGTAAGTCACCTAACTCTTTTTCTAATTCACTAAAATCATTCTGTTCAACCGCCTCTGTCACAGCATCAGCTACTTCATAAGCTTCTTCAATCGTATGAGGAACAATAGTGGCAAAAGTTTGTTTAAGGTCCCATGGACAACCAGTTTCAGGATCACGAAGTTCGGCCATGATCCAGCGAAGTTTTTCGATGGAAGGTTTGTCATTTAACATGTAAAAATTTTCTCATTCACTGATGATATTCAAATAGCTATAATCGTTTCGCTTCAATAATATCGTCAAGTTGTAATAGCTTACTGATCAAGCGGGTGAGCATTTCATTATTCGCTATTTCTATGGTTAACGACATAATAACAGTTTGGTTACTATGATCTGAACGACTTTCCATCCCCATAATGCTTACCCTTTCATTGGCGATAATCGTCGAGATGTCTCTCACTAACCCTTGTCTATCTACGCAAACAAGCTTCACCGTCACTTGATAATGTTGTGTTGGGTTTTCCCCCCATTGCACTTCAATCTCACGCTCTGGCTGTTGTGTAAGTGAATTAGCTAATTGTTCACAATCTGCTTGATGAACTGAGATCCCACGTCCTTGGGTAATAAAGCCCATAATTTCATCACCCGGTACCGGATGACAACATTTTGCCATATGCGTGAGTAAATTCCCGACTCCTGAAACCGTTATACCATTTGCATCAACGGCGCTTTTAGCTTGATGGTACTGTGGCTTGACTAAACTTTGTGGATCTAACTCAACAGGAGGTTGAGACTTTTCATTTTCTAAAAGAAGATGATTAACCACTTGCTGCAATCGCGCATGACCAGAGCCAATGGCTACATATAAATCATCGACGGTTTTAATATTGAAACGTTTACTGGTTGACAATAAATCAACCTGCATTAAATCATGCTTCAATAACTCTTGTTCGAGTAAGTCTTTGCCTTGCGCAAGATGTTTATCTCGATCTTGAAGTTTAAAAAAGTGTTGCACTTTTGCTCGTGCTCTAGGCGCATGAATATAATGTAAATTAGGGTTTAACCAATCACGACTTGGATTAGGCGTTTTACTGGTTAATATTTCAATTTTATCACCGGTTTTAAGGCGATACGTAAAAGGTACTATCCGACCAAATACTTTAGCGCCAATACAACAATGGCCAACATTTGAGTGAATGTAGTAGGCAAAATCCAGTGGCGTTGATCCATTAGGTAAGTCAACAACATCACCATTGGGTGTAAACACATAAATTCGGTCTTCAAACACTTGGCTGCGAAGCTCTTCAATAAGTTCGCCACTTTCAGTAACATCTTCTTGCCATTGTAAAATTTTACGAAGCCAACTGACTTTTTCATCAAAACCGCTGGTTTTTCCGTGCGCCGAGCCTTCTTTATATCGCCAATGTGCCGCGACACCTAATTCGGCATCATCATGCATTTGCTTCGTTCTAATTTGTACTTCAACAGATTTACCTTCTGGTCCCAAAACCACTGTATGTATCGACTGATAACCGTTAGGTTTTGGTGTGGCAACATAATCATCAAACTCTTTCGGTAAATGCTGCCAATTAGTATGAACAATTCCTAATGCGCCATAACAGTCTTGTAGTTTTTCAACAACGATACGAACCGCTCTCACGTCATATAATTGCTCAAAATCCAGTGATTTTTGCTGCATTTTTTTCCAGATACTATAAATATGTTTAGGGCGACCATAGACTTCCCCCTGAATATTTAAATCCGCTAATTGCTGAGACAGATTACTCACAAAATCAACCATGTACTGTTCACGATCTAAACGTTTTTCATCCAATAATTTGGCTATTTTTTTGTAAACACTTGGATGTAAATAACGGAATGAGATATCTTCTAATTCCCACTTTAACTGGCCAATACCTAATCTATTCGCTAATGGTGCGTAAATATTAGCGGTTTCTTTGGCGACAATAACGCGGGACTCTTCATCGGTATTTTTTACAAGTCGTAATTGACATAAACGTTCAGCTAATTTAATCACCACAGCACGCACATCTTCAACCATAGCAAGTAACATTTTACGAATGTTATCTACCTGATTTACAGAGACTTTATTTGACTGACTTTGTCGTAAAGCTTTAATTGCCTCCATTTGTGCAACGCCTTTGCATAATAGAAAAACAGAATCGGAATATTGCTCTTCTACATCAGTTAACGAGATGTAGTCATATTCAATTAATGGGATCAAAAAAGCGGCAGCTAACGAGTCTTTATCGAGGTTAAGGCTTGCAAGAATTTCAACCATTTCTAGCGATTTTGTCTGACATTGCTCATCTATTTCATGATGAACTTTATTTTCAGACCAGATGTTTTCTAGTATTTGACATTTCTCTTTGCTGATTTCAAGTGATAATAACCATTGCTCAAAACTTGTTTGGGTCATTTGATGAGATTTTCGAACCGAAACCATGCGACATCCTGTGTTTTTACTATTGTAGAAATAAAGAAAAAGTTAACGAACAAACAATACCATAGTCTCAATATGCTTTGTGTGTGAAAACATATCGATTAAAGAAATTTTTTCAATTTTATAGCCTTGGCTTAATAAAAGTTGACTATCTTTTGCTAACGTTGCGGGATCACAACTTACATACAACAACTGCGGTATTTTTAATTTTACCAGTTGAGCTATCGCTTTATAAGCGCCAGCACGGGCAGGATCGATCAACACTTTGGTATAGGTTTCATTTTTCCAAGGGTAAGACTGCCAATCATTATTGAGATCTGCTTGATAAAATTGACAATTCGTTAATTGATTTGCTTGAGCGTTTTGTTGTGCTTGCACAACCATTTCATCAACACCTTCGACACCTACAACCCTGTTAACTCTTTTCGCCAGTGGTAAACTAAAATTGCCTAACCCACAAAATAAATCAAGGACAGTATCTTGCGGTGTTAAGGCTAACCATGCCATGGCCATAGCAACCATTTTAGTGTTTATTTGATGGTTTACCTGAATAAAATTATCCGGATTAAATGTGATGTTGATATCAGTATCAATTTGATAACTTAATTCTTCACAAGTGGTTAGCGGTAAAATTGACTGCCCATCATCCACCATAATTTGGCATTGATGTTGTTGAGCAAAGACCAACCAAAGCGCTCGATCTTGTACTGACATTTTTACTAATTGTCTAATTATCAACGTATTAACATTAGAAGCAATGATTTCAATATGTCCAATGGGGTTTTTACCTGATACGGCTGCAATAAGTACATTTAGTGAATAAAATAGCGAATCGAATGGCTCAACTAACACAGGGCATGTTTTAATCGCCACTAATTGATTACTGGCCTTTTGTCTAAAACCAATAGTTGCTTGGCCTTTTTTATTATATTGCACACCAATACGAGCTTTACGGCGATAATGCCATTCTTGATCGGTTATCGGTGTCTGCCATGGCAGTTCACGCTTTATTTTCAACGATTGATTGTTTGACTGCCTCCCTTGAATAACTTCATTTCGGGCAAAGAGTTCGGTAATTTTTTGCTGTTTAAATGACAATTGCTCTTCAGATGCCAAATGCTGTATATCGCAACCACCACAACGAGCAAAGTGCTGACATCTCGGTTTTACCCGATGTTCTGCCGCTGTGACTATTTCAACCAGCTTACCGCGATAGTATTTACTTTTTTGTTCAATGACTTTAGCCACCACGGTTTCTGAAGGCAATGCGCCATCAATAAAAATGTTTTTTTGTTGATAGTGAGCAACTCCACATCCATTAGCATCTAAACGAGAAATATTTACGGTGCATTGTTGACCCAGTTTTTGGGTTTTCGGGGTTACTTTAAAGAAATTTGCCACAAAAATTGAGACCTATTGTTAAGCGCTATAAATTTACTTGCTGATGTGCCATTATAATGCCAATTATACTAAAAATCTTCACGAAATCTTGGCATTAAGAGTCTCACATTAAATGTATAAATTAAGCCTAAAAGACTGGGTTATTTTACTAACAATAGTACCGACTACTATCATTGGTTTTAGTATTGCTAGTTATTTTTCTTATAGCCGTTATGTTGAGCTTAATACCCACCTAAGTGATCGTGCTCGAAGTATTATTGAACCTCTAGCGATAGCAACCACAGAAGCCGTTATTAATACTGACAGAGAAAAATTAAGACATTTAGTGGGTTTTACCCATCGTACCCAATCTTCGATTATTAAAAGTATAACCATTTTTTCGAAAGATAATCAGGTACTTGTTGCTAGTGCCTACAATGGTGATACTGAACTGATGCGTATTGATGCTGGCGAACAAATTCCGTTAACCACTTCTTCTGTATTTACGGACGATTACATTATTTTTCGCACTCCCATTATTGATGAAAAAAGTGATGATGAAGTGATCTCTACTACTTCATCGGCTCAAGTTATCGTTGGTTACATTGCCATGCAAATCAATAAGAATCACATCAAACTTGCTCAGCAAAGTCAGATCATGATGGCTTATGCAATAGCGTTATTTGGCGTTTTGATCAGTGCCTTTTTCTCAACAAGACTTATTAAAAGCTTTACACGCCCTATTACTTCTATGGTGCAAGCGGTTGACCGCATACGAGAAGGTAAGCTGGAAAGCCGTGTTACTGGCCAACTAATTGGTGAATTAAATTTTCTTAAAAATGGTGTGAATGCCATGGCGGAATCTTTAGGAGATTATCATGATGAGATGCAACAAAGTATCGATCAAGCCACCATTGATTTAAGAGAAAGCCTTGAGCAATTTGAAATTCAAAACGTTGAGTTAGATATTGCCAAGCGAAAGGCGCAAGAAGCCAATAAAGTAAAATCTGAGTTTCTAGCGAACATGAGTCATGAATTAAGAACGCCGTTAAATGGCGTGATCGGTTTTACTCGACAAGTGTTAAAAACCCCATTATCAGATACCCAACGCGATTATTTACAAACGATTGAACGTTCTGCCGCGAATTTATTAGCAATCATCAATGATATTCTTGATTTTTCAAAGCTAGATGCAGGTAAAATGGTCATTGAAAAAATTCCTTTTTCAATGCGAGAAACGGTAGAAGAAACCATTACATTATTAGCGCCTGGTGCGCATAAAAAGAATATAGAACTTTCTTTAAGAATTGCACCGCAAATACCTGATTCGTTAATTGGCGATGCTATGCGCATTAAACAAGTCATCATTAATTTAGCGAGCAACGCAATTAAATTTACCGATAAAGGTTGTGTTAATATTGATATCGATAAAGCCGATGTTGATGAAAATAAAGCCACGTTAAAAGTAACGGTCAATGATACCGGGATTGGTATGAATACCTCTCAACAAGCGTCTATATTTGAAGCTTTTGGGCAAGCAGATCAAAGCGTGACACGTTTATATGGTGGTACAGGCCTAGGGTTAGTGATTTCACAACGGCTCGTAAAAGAAATGAAGGGAGAAATTAATTTTATCAGTGATGAAAAAAATGGCTCAACCTTTTGGTTTACCTTTCAATGTGAAATTAATCCTATTCCAGATGATGCTTTTTTATACCCTGCGTCATTGGCAAACAAAACTATTCTATATTTTGAACCACACACTCATAGCAGAATAGCAACCAGTGAAATATTAGAAAGCTGGAATATGAAAGTATTTCCGGTGATCAGCCTCGAAGAAATTAGTAATGCCTTAGCAAAAGGCAATACCTTCGACTTTGCATTAATTGCCCATGATATAACCCCAACGGCTTTAAATGAATTAAAGCAATTGATTGTTTCTATCAAAGAGAACATCCCATCCATTCATTTAGCCATCAATAGTAATTCGCCTAACTTACAAGAAGCGTTAATGGCTGTGGGGTCAAGTAGCTGTTTAAGTAAACCATTAACCCCGGAAAGACTTTGTAAAGCACTAACGCCTCAACATTTTGATTTTGCTCACTCACTGACTGAAGTGTTAGAAAATAAAATAGATATTAAAGTACTTGCCGTTGATGATAATGAAGCAAACTTAAAACTTATTAATGCTTTATTACGAGAACAAGTACGTGAAGTAGTTACCGCAAAAGATGGTCAAGAAGCTCTAGAGTTATGTATGAATGAGAATTTCGCGATCATTTTTATGGATATTCAAATGCCAATCATGGATGGGATTTCCGCGTTGAAACATATAAAGTCTCAAACCTTCAATGATCGAACTCCCATTATAGCCGTGACTGCTCATGCCCTAAGCGATGAAAAAGACAAACTGCTTAAAGAGGGCTTTAACTCTTACATGACTAAACCTATTGATGAAAGCATGTTACGCCATATTATTTATGAATACTGTGATATTCGCCTGTTAGGCCGTCACACTACAAATGTCAGCCATATTCAAAATAACTTTGCTGACGAACTTGAGGTATCACAAAAACCATTAAAACCAGCCAAACTTAAAGATAATCAAAATCCTATTGTACAAATATTTGAGCATTCAACCGTTATTAACTGGCCAGATGCCATGAATAAAGCCGGTAGAAAACCACAATTAGCAAGAGATATGCTTGAAGGTTTAGTAGAGAGCTTACCGGAAACAAAATTAACCATATCAGAAGCTTTAACGGCTCAAGATATTGACCGATTAAAAGAGTTTATACATAAGCTTAATGGAGCATGCTGTTACACTGGTGTACCTGATCTTGGGAAAATAGTACATCAAATAGAAACCCAACTGAAAAGCGGTAGTGGCATTGATGATTTAGAACCTGAATTTTTTGAACTGTTTGAACATATTGAACGAGTGTCGAGTTTAGCGGATGAAGCATTTGCTGAAATAGATAAATTATTAGAAAAAAATTATTCATAAAACCAAAATGGTGTATTCACGACTCTGATTAAGCTTGACTAAATAAAAATCAAAAAATGTCAAAGCTAGTAATATTTACAATGACTATATTATCGAATTTTAATATCTGGAGAAGTATTAATGTCACCATCTTCACTAATAACAGCCACCCCTCCATTGCATAATAAAACGGCAATACTTTTACCATTCTCATTTCTAACAAAGGCTAATTCATAACCAAATTTACCTAGACTACTGGCTGAAAATTTTTGTGCTAAAGATAGCTTTGACCACCAAACAGATTGCTCAGGAGCCTCACTTCTTCGATCAACGGTAGGAAGTTTTTGTGACTGCATAACACATTACCCGTATAAATTTTATACACAATTTATTTCAGTATAGTTTAAATTTTAGGTTTTAGCAGGTTAAAATAGTTACTGGTTGATGAGTGTTTGATAAATCAAGAAATTTACTTTGATAAAACAACAAAAGCCGTCGCATAGTCTTTTTCATCAGATAAAGAAATATGCCAAGAATTTGCTTGAAGTGATTTTGCTTTATTCAATGCAACTTCAGTTAAAATCAATTGCGGTTGGCCACTAGCCAGTGATGCAATTTCGAAATGCTGAAACGATACACCTTCCGCAATTCCAGTACCTAAGGCTTTCGCTGCGGCTTCTTTTCCTGCCCATCGTTTGGCTAAATAAGAAATGTGAAACTTTAAGGTTTTGTAATAACGATATTCGTTTGGCGTTAATATTCTTAATGCCAAACGCTCTAACGCCTGCTCATTCATAGCAGCAAGGCGCTTAATTTGTACGATATCGTTACCAATACCAACAACAGACATACAGTTATGCTCTTCTAGCTTCTAACATTAACTGTTTCATATCTCTGACAGCTTTATCTAAACCGTCAATGGCAGCACGAGCGATAATCGCATGACCAATATTAAGTTCAATAATTTCAGGAATGGCCGCGATTGGTTTAACATTGAAATAGGTTAGTCCATGACCAGCGTTTACTTTCAAACCTTGCTGATGGGCATATTCAATCCCTTCAATAAGTCTCGTTAACGCTTGTTGTTGTTCAGTTTCAGTAACAGCATCTGCGTAATGACCGGTATGAATTTCAATATAAGGTGCTTTACTTGCAACAGCAGCATCTATTTGTTTTATATCGGCATCAATAAATAAACTGGTTTGTACACCGGCTTGTTCAAGTTGATGAACGGCTTGATTAATTTTAGCTTGTTGACCTGCAACATCTAAGCCCCCTTCTGTAGTGAGTTCTTGACGTTTTTCAGGAACCAAACAACAAAAAACAGGCTTAACTTCACAAGCAATGGCAAGCATTTCATCCGTAACAGCCATCTCTAAATTCATCCGTGTTTGTAAGGTTTCTTTCATGACGTAAACATCTCTGTCTTGAATATGACGTCGATCTTCGCGTAAATGAATTGTGATGCCGTCTGCACCAGCATGCTCTGCTACAGACGCAGCATGGACTGGATCAGGGTAAGTGGTGCCTCTGGCTTGTCGTAACGTTGCTATATGATCTACATTTACACCTAATAAAATATCACTCATGAATGTTCTCTATCTTTTTTTAAATAATTGGCGACTATTTAACGGTTTACCACCAAGTAAATGATTAATAATTTGTCGCATTAATACTTTATGGGTTTTTCTTACTTCCAGATCACTAAAGTCTTGGTTATTTATCGCGACTAAATGCGCTTTGCAATAACGTGGTTGAGTTAAGTTTTCAACGACAGGGATAAAACCTTGCTCTGGTAAGTAATAAAATTGTTCATCTTGCTCATTGAGCACAGAAAAATCAATAGTTAAACCTAGCTCTTCTAATAAGGAATTCTCAAACCGCCTTAATATCGGCTCTATCGATTTTTTTTCCGCCAACTGGACTAAACAATGTTTATACAGTCCGTATAAGTTTTCATAAGGGACATGTTCCCCGAGTAAACGTACTTGTAATTCGTTTAAATAAAAGCCACTGTATAAGTGATCACTGGTCAATAAAAATGACTTACTACTAACTTCTATACGATTAAGCGTTTTTAAATTGCCTTTACCTTTAAGGACAATAATTAAAGGAGTAAATGGTTGTAATAATGCTTTTTTGTTAGATTTTAGGGAAGTACCCACATAGACAATTGCAGATACTTTTCCGTTTAACTCTGTGAGAAATTCAGCGATAACCTGATTATCACGAAGTGGTCGTGAATGTAATAAAAAGGCATGTTGCTCAAGCTCTTTCATTGCTTACATTAACAACTCAAATCTAGCCTGAATAATCATCGCCATACCCTAAGCTGCGTAAAGCTCTTTCATCATCTGCCCAACCCGATTTTACTTTCACCCAAGATTCGAGGAACACTTGCTGTTCAAACATTTCCTCCATATCTCTACGCGCTTCTTGGCCAATGGTTTTCAGGCGCTCACCTTTATTGCCAATGACCATACGTTTTTGGCTATTACGTTCCACTAAAATCAAGGCATTAATATGTAGAATACCTTTTTCATCTACTTTAAATTGCTCTATTTCTACTGTCGTTGAATACGGTAATTCATCACCAGTAAAGCGCATTAATTTTTCACGGATTATTTCAGATGCCATAAATCGACTTGAGCGATCTGTGATGTGATCTTCAGAAAACCAAAAGTCACTTTCAGGTAAAGCTTTAAAACAAATTTCACGAATTTTATCGACATTATCCCCTTTACTCGCCGAGATAGGCACAATATCAGTAAAATTATGTTTTTCACCTAGCTTTTGTAAATGCGGTAACAATGCTTCTTTATCTTGCACATTATCAATTTTATTGATGATTAAAACGCACGGTGCGCCACTATTTTTTACTTTATTTAAAACAAGTTCGTCATCCGCAGTCCAATGGGTGCCTTCCACTAAAAATAGAATTTGCTCTACTTCCGCAATAGAACTACTTGCCGCACGATTCATCAAACGGTTAATCGCTTTTTTCTCATCGATATGTAAGCCTGGGGTATCGACTAGTACGGCTTGATGATTATCTTCGGTTAATATACCTAAAATACGATGACGTGTTGTTTGTGGTTTGCGCGAAGTAATACTAATTTTTTGACCTAGCATGCTATTTAATAAAGTCGATTTACCAACATTAGGGCGACCTACAATAGCAATGAGTCCGCAATGAGTACTTTGTGTCATGATTTTTTACTCGTTCGTTTACCTTTGGCATTATTCGCTAAAATAATTTCTAGGACTTTTTCTGCGGCTGATTGCTCCGCTTTACGGCGACTTGTGCCTTTGGTAATCACTTCATTATCGATTTCTGAAGTAGTACAACGCACGGTAAATTCTTGGTTATGGGATTGCCCCGTAGTATCAATCACTTCATATATAGGCAAAGCTATTTTTCGTCCTTGCAAATATTCTTGTAAACGGGTTTTGGGATCTTTTTGAGCTTGACCTGGTTTAATAGCATTCAGGCGTTGTTCAAACCATGACAAAATAAGCGACTTACACGTCGCCATATCTGAATCGATATATATTGCACCAATAATAGCTTCTACCGCATCTTCAAGAATAGAGTCTCTTCTATGACCACCACTTTTGAGTTCACCAGGCCCTAAAATTAAATAGTCGCCTAAATTAAAACCACGCGCCACTTCTGCCAACGTGACTCCTTTAACAAGGCTAGAACGCATTCGAGTTAAATCGCCTTCGTTTTCTTGTGGAAACTTATCATAAAGTGTTTCAGCAATAACAAAGCCCAAAATAGAATCACCTAAAAATTCAAGCCTTTCATTATGATCCCCTTTAGCACTTCGATGGGTTAAAGCTTGGATCAATAAAGTTGGCTCTTGAAAACGATAGCCAAGTTTTTTAGATAATTGATTAATCGCAAGGGCATTACTATTTATCATTAATGAATACTACCTAAGCGTTCAAAGCGGACTCCTGTAGGAACCCAACGGGGTAAGAAACTCGAATCGTCACGTTCGAAATCAAAACTCATCCAGATAAAAACTGCTTCACCGACTAAGTTTTCTTCAGGAACAAATCCCCAGAATCGGCCATCTAAACTATTGTCGCGGTTATCACCCATCACAAAATAATGCCCTTCTGGCACAACAAATTCATCCCGTTGTGAACCTGACTGTTTATAATAATGTGCTGTACGTGGCAATATTTGATTATTGACTAAAATATCATGCGTTTTATTAGGCATAGCTGAGGTATAGCGAGTCAACTCTACATTGCCATCACTGTAATCACCGTTACTCACAAAGGTCGTTTCTACTTGTTTGAATTCATTACATTCTGTTTTGGCTTCAGTGCAGGCAGATTTGATATATAACGATTTATTGCGATAAATGATTCGATCGCCAGGCAAACCTATCACCCGCTTAATATAATCAACTTTCGTATCTATCGGATATTTAAACACCACAACATCGCCGCGCTCAGGTAATCCTACCTCAACAAATTTATTACGCGCTACCGGATCACGTAAGCCATAATTAAACTTATTGACTAAAATGAAATCCCCGTCAAGTAACGTTGGCATCATTGAGCCTGATGGGATCTGAAAAGGTTCATATAAAAAAGAACGCAAAATTAAGACAAACGCAATAACCGGAAAAATTTGTACCGGAGTATCAATAAAAACAGGAATCGCTAAGATTTTCTCTTTAACGTCTTCACTAAGTTCACCCTCACACTGCGCTTGTGCAGTTGCTAATTTTAACTTACGTTGTGGTAATAAAACGTATCTGTCATATAACCAAATAACGCCACAAACCGAAGTAAGAACTACTAAAAATATTGAAAAATAAACAGCCATGCTTTCCCTATTAATTCTCTAATTTAAGTACGGCTAAAAACGCTTCTTGAGGTACTTCAACATTACCTACTTGTTTCATACGTTTTTTACCTTCTTTTTGTTTCTGTAATAATTTCTTCTTACGAGAAATATCACCACCGTAACATTTAGCGGTTACATTTTTACGAAGTTGTTTTACCGTGGTTCGTGCGATAACGTTATTGCCAATAGCAGCTTGAATTGCAATATCAAACATTTGGCGATGAATAAGTTCTTTTAATTTTTCAACTAACATACGGCCACGAGACACTGAGTTCGTTCTGTGGGTGATCATTGCTAATGCATCAACGCGATCTCCGTTGATCATCACATCAACACGTACCATATCCGCAGCTTCAAAACGAACAAAGTGATAATCAAGAGAAGCATAACCTCTACTGGTTGACTTTAACTTATCAAAAAAGTCCATCACTACTTCTGCCATCGGTAACTCGTACGTGACAGCCACTTGATTGCCATGATAAATAATATCTTTTTGGACACCACGTTTTTCGATACATAAGGTAATTACATTACCTAAATGTTCTTGTGGTACTAAAATATTAGCTTGGACAATTGGCTCGCGGATCTCATCGATATTATTAATCGGTGGTAAATCACCAGGATTATCAATGGATAAAATTTCACCATCAGTACAAGCAATCTCATAATTTACCGTTGGTGCAGTGGTAATTAAATCAAGATCATATTCTCTTGCTAAACGCTCTTGAATAATTTCCATGTGCAGCATACCCAGGAAACCAATGCGGAAACCAAAACCAAGTGCCGATGAGTTTTCAGGTTCGAACACTAACGATGCATCATTTAGACTTAATTTATTTAACGCGTCTCTAAAATTTTCATAGTCATCTGAGCTAATAGGGAAAATACCCGCATAGACTTGTGGTTGTACTTTTTTAAAGCCAGGTAATTGCTCAGCAGCTTCTTTTTTGGCAATGGTAATAGTATCACCAACAGGTGCACCATGTATTTCTTTGATACCTGCAATGATAAAACCAACTTCACCGGTTTTTAATACTCCAGTATCTGTTTGTTTTGGCGTGAAAATACCTACTTTATCAATAATATGGGTTTGTCCTGTTGACATCACCACCATTTTATCGCCTTTTTTAACTTCACCGTTCATCACTCGAACCAATGAAACTACGCCTTGGTAATTATCAAACCAAGAATCAATAATCAACGCTTGGAGATTAGCCGAAGGGTCGCCTTCTGGCGGAGGGATATTTTCAACAATCGTTTCTAAAACATCTTCAATACCAATGCCTGTTTTAGCCGAACATTGTACTGCGCCTGTCGCGTCAATACCGATAATATCTTCGATTTCTTCACTAACTCGGTCAGGATCTGCTTGCGGTAAGTCAATTTTATTTAAAATCGGCAATACTTCTAGATCCATTTCAATCGCGGTATAACAGTTGGCAACTGTTTGTGCTTCAACACCTTGGCCAGCATCAACAACAAGCAATGCTCCCTCACATGAAGCGAGCGAGCGAGATACTTCATAAGAGAAATCAACATGACCTGGCGTGTCGATAAAGTTTAACTGATATGTTTCACCATCTTTTGCTAGGTAATCTAACGTGACACTTTGTGCTTTAATGGTAATACCACGTTCACGTTCAATATCCATAGAATCAAGAACTTGTGCTGCCATTTCTCGGTCTTGTAACCCGCCACAATGCTGGATCAAACGATCAGATAGTGTCGACTTACCATGGTCAATATGGGCAATAATAGAAAAATTTCGGATATGTTTCATAGATGAAAATTCAGTTAAACGTTTTATAAAATCAATAGTGGCGAGATTTTAGCTAATTTAGCCTCTTGGGGCTATCTTTTGTTGAATATTAATAACGATAATCGAGGAAAGTTAGGTTAATTTAATGATTAAGATTTGATAAAAGCTTTGAAACTAAGCTATCAATCCTTTTTATTTGTTGGTAAAACATCTATTAAGGTAGGATGCCACTCGGGTTTATCACGCATAATAAATTGTTGTCTTTTAGCGAGAAAATACCCCAAATAGCCACCCAAAATAGCCATTGGCAAGGCCCACAATTCATGCGATATCAAGTTAGCGTCAAGTAAAGATTGGCCTAAAAAGCTACCTATAAACAGGCCGATTAAAGGCCAGATATATACTTGCCAAGCTGCTGATAACAATAGTTTTTCTGACAAACCAATTATAACTCGATCCCCGACTTTTACCGATAATTCAGATCTGACGGTGTAAGTCGTCTTTTTCTGAGGAAACGCTTTCGCTATTTGGCCACTTCCGCAGGACTCTAATTGCTGACAACCACTACAGGTAGACTTGACGATACTTTCGACCGTCACGCTATCTTGTGTTATTGCAGTCACCCGAGCCTCTTCTTTAATCATGGTTGAGGCCTAACTAATAACGTTACCGAATCTGCTATTTTTTTCGCTGTTAAGGAAGGTATTTTGCCAACAACACTCACTTCTATACCATTTACTACTTGACTCAGTGCAACTGTTGCTCCATCCATAACATAATCTACAGAACGCTGTTTTTCTTGGCTTTGAGTCACATAAACTGAAATATCAACCAAACCGTCACCAAATAAAATAAATTCTACTGGTTGTTTTGTCGAAGCAATTCGATGACGATTAGCATTAATTTTTTCAAAGCCAGCAGGAAGCCAATTTACTTTCCATGATAATTTTTGTTGCTGGTAACCATGTGGAATATCAACAACGTTTGGCAATTCAGTGTCTTGTAGCTGTTTCAAACTCTCAGCAGGTTGTTCTGTAATATCTAAATGAGTAAACTGCACTTGTTCAAGTGGTTGTCCTTTTCCTGTCACAATTGCTAATTTTAATAACAACCCTGTTTTTTCATCCAACCATAACCAATGTCCGTACTTATTAGCTTCTTTAGGGACGATGCGAATAATTTGAGCACTACGCCCTAAAATACGACTTTTACCCACAGGTATAAAATTATAAGTAGTTGATAACGTATGAATATCACCACTTAAAATATTAGGAATTGGACCCGTAAGGTTGGCGGAAAGTACGGAATAAGGCGGTAATTCGGGCTCTATATAACTAATCGTGTTATCTTTTCTAAGCACATCTCGGCGAGGGCCATTAAGTAAAGATAATATTTCTAATTCAACATTTTTATCGGTTACACCATGAAACCAATGATAAGGTTCCGCATGGTTATTTTTAACCACCACAAAAGATGTACTAAAATTTAAGGTTTGTAAAGATTGAGAAAGACGAGCTAGCCATACATCAGCTGTTTCAGGAGATTCGGTCTCAGCAGACCATGCTGAAGAACTTAAGCTCCCCAGCATTAAAAAACAAATTAATAACTTCATTTAACCGGATTGGTAACCTCTTTTTCAGCATTTTCTGCTTTTTCCGCTAATGCTGTAAATTTAAGTTGTTGTTTATGATCTTGTAATAGAGCCTGAAAACGTCGTTGTTGTTCAACCATGGCTTGTTGCTTGGAAGCTCTATCATTTTGTTGATAATTTAAGCTAACTGGCTCAGCTATGCCACCAAAAGGAACAGTTTGAACAATTGGATTAGGAACTAAAGGATCAGTCTCTGCAACATTTTGTTGGACACCTATCACCATTAATCCGGCGGCAGATGCGGCAATAGCAACTTGTCCAAATGGTTTAGAAAATTGTACTACTTTAGCTTTTACAGATTCTGTAAAGCTTGGTTTCGCGATTGGCGCAAGAACGGTAGGCTCTTCAGCAATTGCATTAGCAATACTTGTAGATAAATCAGTATTTAACGAATGAGGTAATTCGTCTCGCATCGCATCACCAATCATATGGTAACGTTGCCAAGTTTCGGACATATGGTTGTCTTTAACTAATTCGTCAAAAACATCATCATTGGTTTGATAATTATCAACTAATGATGAAACTGTCTCAAACTTACTTTCACTCATATATACACCTTAAAAAAACCGATAAAATTAGCGTTGAATTAATGGCCTGATTTTTTTATCTACAGCATCACGTGCTCTAAAAATTCGTGAACGTACTGTGCCAACAGGACATTCCATAATCGTAGCTATTTCTTCGTAACTTAATCCTTCAAGCTCTCGAAGATTTATTGCCGTACGTAAATCTTCTGGTAACTGCTCAATAGTATTAAAAATTACACTCTTAATTTCTTTGGTTAATAATAACTTTTCAGGTGATGCATTTTCTCTTAGCGCATCACCAGCATCATAAATCTCTGCATCTTCAATTTCAACATCTGATCCTGGCGGTTTTCTGCCACTGGCAACCATATGGTTTTTAGCGCAGTTAACCGCAATACGATATAACCATGTATAAAAAGCACTATCCCCTCTAAAATTAGGTAAAGCGCGATACGCTTTAATAAATGCTTCTTGTACTATATCTGGAACATCACTATGATTTTTAACATAGCGTGAAACTAAATTTGCCACCTTATGTTGGTACTTTGTAACTAGCAGGTTAAACGCATTTTTATCACCACGTTGCACCCGCTCAACCAAAACTTGGTCGACATTTTGTTCGCTCATCCGAGCCAATACTCCTAAAACTCGTTAACTTTTCAATTTGGCTCATAGCAAACACATCAAGTAGGACTAGACTTGTGTGAAAAAGTTCTAAATAAATTAAAAAAAAACTTAAATTAATCGATATAGTCCGTTTTTTCTGTTCTCTGCGCCGAATAAACGTTAAAATTTATTTATCTAATAGGATACATGAAAATCAATCATTTATGAATCAACAACACAATTGTGACGTGCTAATTATTGGCAGTGGCGCAGCGGGTTTATCTCTTGCTCTTCATTTAGCAAAAAATGCAGATGTTGTCATTTTAAGTAAAGGCCGAGTCAACGATGGCTCTACTTTTTATGCACAAGGAGGAATTGCCGCTGTTTTTGATGAAAATGATAGTATTGAATCCCATGTTTCCGACACATTAATTGCTGGTGCAGGTCTTTGTAATGAAGACATTGTACAGTATACCGCTGAAAATGCTCGTAGTTGTTTAGAATGGTTAATCGAACAAGGGGTTAATTTTGATCAAGAAGATAACGATAATGATAACGGCAAAGTAAAATATCACCTAACCCGTGAAGGTGGTCATAGCCATCGCCGTATTCTTCATGCCGCAGACGCTACCGGGCAAGCGGTACAAACGACTCTCGTTGATCGCGTGAATAACCATAACAGAATAAGAGTTTTTGAACGATACAACGCCATTGACTTAGTTTGTCAAAATTCAGAGGACAAAAACAAACATTGTATTGGCGCATATGTTTGGAACCGCAATAGTGAAAAAGTTGAACGTATCTTTGCTAAAAAAACCATTTTAGCGACCGGCGGAGCAAGTAAAGTTTATCAATATACTTCAAACCCTGATGTTGCCAGCGGTGACGGTATCGCTATGGCTTGGCGTGCAGGTTGCCGTGTTGCTAATATGGAGTTTAATCAATTTCATCCAACGTGTTTATTTCATCCTGAAGCCGGTACATTTCTATTAACCGAAGCGCTTCGCGGTGAAGGTGCGATTTTAAGACGACCAGATGGTAGTCGTTTTATGCCTAGTTTTGATGAACGCGCAGAGCTCGCGCCTCGCGATATAGTTGCCCGTGCCATTGATTACGAAATGAAGCGCCTCGGTGCTGACTGCATGTATTTAGATATCAGCCATAAATCACCTGAATTTATCATGCAACATTTCCCAACTATCTATGAAAAAACCCTTTCTTTAGGCATTGATATGACTAAGCAGCCAATGCCGATTGTACCTGCAGCGCATTATACCTGTGGTGGCGTCATGATAAATAAGCAAGGCAAAACTGATGTTGAAAACTTATATGCTATCGGAGAGGTCTCTTATACTGGGTTGCACGGCGCAAATAGAATGGCCAGTAATTCATTATTGGAATGTTTAGTGTTTGCAAAAGCAGCGGCTGAAGATATCGAAAAACATTTACCTAACACAGAAAAATACATTGAATTGCCTGATTGGGATGAAAGCCGCGTAACTGACTCTGATGAAGAAGTCGTTATTCAACATAATTGGCATGAGCTGAGACTGTTTATGTGGGATTACGTTGGTATTGTTAGAACCACTAAACGATTAGAACGCGCATTACATCGGGTTGAATTACTACAACAAGAAATAGAAGACTACTATCAAAACTTCCGAGTGAGCAATAATTTATTAGAATTGAGAAATTTAGTACAAGTTGCTGAATTAATTATTCATTGTGCGATGCAGCGTAAAGAAAGCAGAGGTTTGCATTATACTTTAGATTATCCTGAACTAAGTGATGAAATTAATATGACAATTCTTTCTTCTGAAGATCTATAATTTACACACCTAAGGTTAGAAAGCACCCTTTTGTTTTAATGAGATGAAGGTGAAGTAGATTTTTTACGATGATTCGATAAAACAACTCGTGATAACCGACAATAATCTCGCGGGGAAAGACTATCTTTAAAAATAAAAAGTTTAATTGGATTAACAAGCTGTTTCGAACGACTATCAATTAAAATGAGCCAACAACCAAACCAACCGATACGACTATTCATGTGTAACGATAATTGACTATGGCGATCACAATCTATTAAACCATCATTGTGCAATACCAAATACTTAATTTGATGCTTTGGTAAGCGATGATAACCTTTCATGACAATAATCACGATAAATAAAATTAACGCAATATTCACCGTTGATTTAAGGGGAGATGCAATAATAGCCAGCATATAAAGCTGATGAATAATGTAGCAAACAAACAATAAAGTTATCGCCTCAATGCAGTACTGAATTGCCTGTTGATTAGACGATTTAACTAACCGGATATTATACTTTGACTCTCCCGAGTATAAATTGCACCATTGAGTTGAGTTCTGCATCCTTACATTCCTCATGTCCCATAAACCAAGCGAAAAGTTCAGGATCTTGGCAAACTAATAAACGCTCAAAGATTGCTTTGTTTTCATCTGATAAATGTTCCCAAGCTTCATCGACAAACGGCATAAACAGCACATCAAGCTCTAACATGCCACGGCGGCACGCCCATTTTAATCTTGATTTGTCTTTTTCTACCGACCCTACAGTTAACATAGTACACCCTTGGTTCTCAATATTGCTGCTATTGTAACAAACTCAACGGCTTGAACGCCATCATTTGATAACAAGAAAAGTGTAAATTATAGTTTAGTCTAACGCTTGCATTTTTACACTCTCGCCCCTATTACTATGTCATGTTTTGATATTTTTTAAGCTGCTATGACAATCACAATAGACACAACAAAGCCCTCATTAGAGAATTTACCCAATAATTACTTGATTTCATTGGACGATTACTCTGCAATTTCATTAATGGGTGAAGAGCAAAGTAAATATTTACAAGGACAAGTCACTTGTGATGTAAATGAACTTGAGCAAAAAAGTTTGCTAAATGGTGCGCACTGTAATGCGAAAGGAAAAGTTTTTTCTTGTTTTCGTTTATTTAATCGTCAGCAACAACATCTTTTATTTCAACCTAAATCAACCCTTGAAGGATCATTGGCTGAATTGAAAAAATTTGGCGTTTTTGCCAAAGTTGAAATATTGCCCGCTGATCAACTAAGTTTTATCGCAGTAGTCGGCGAGCAAGCAACAGAAAAATTAAAAACGAAGTTTACTCAAATTCCTGATAACTTAACGCCGGTCATTCAACAAGATACAACCACATTAGTTTATATAGCTGGCAAAGTGACCCGTTACTTAATGATTGATGAAACAGAAAATATCAACACCTTAATGACCAGTTTTGAATTTCCTGTATTTTCAAGTCAGGTATGGACATTACTCGAGATCCTTGAAGGGATCCCATCGTTAACATTACAAAGCGACAATGAGTACGTGCCACAAATGTTAAATATGCAAGCGATACAAGGAATTAGCTTTACTAAAGGCTGTTATTTAGGACAGGAAACTGTCGCTCGTATGCAGTATTTAGGCAAGAATAAAAAAGCCCTATTTAGCCTTTCAGGTGAAAATACGGGAGAAATAAAAACCCAAGTTATCGAAAAACAGTTAGGCGAAAACTGGCGTAAATCCGGGGATATAACCAGTATTTACCAAGCCGATAATGGCCAATGTTATATTCAAGCAGTGTTAAATAACGACATAACGTCATCCACACAATTACGTATAAAAGATCATCCTGCGTCTTCGCTTTCCATCATTGATCTGCCTTATACGCTTAATGAAGAATAATTACCTTTAGGAGAACCCATGCAAATAACAGATAAGAAAGTTGTCGTTTTACATTATGCCGTTTCTGATAGCGAAGACACATTAATCGACAGTTCATACGATCATAGCCCGTTATCAATTATCCAAGGCACAGGTTATTTAATTCCTGGCCTAGAAAACGCTTTAGTTGATCATGTTGCAGGTGACAAATTTGAAGTAGAAGTCAGCGCCGAGCAAGCATATGGTCAGCGTTTTGATGATTATGTTCAAACGGTTCCTAAAGCAATGTTTGCAGAAATTGAAGATTTAGAGGTTGGTACTCAACTTCGAGCAACTACGGATGAAGGCGAGCAAACGGTTATTGTAGTTGACGTACAAGAAGATGAAATCACTGTCGATGGTAATCACCCGTTAGCTGGTATTGATTTAAAATTTGACGTGGAAATATTAGAAGTACGTGACGCTACTGAAGAAGAGTTAGCTCATGGCCATGTTCATGGCGAGGGCGGATGTGGTCATAGCCATTAAAAACTCTATGTTGCCAAAAAAGTGTTTCAGCTTTTTTGGCAACAAAACAGGGGTTATAAAGACATATATTGGGATTGCATCACTTTATAAGCTATCAATCTCTTGCTTTAATTGCTCTTGTGGATCTGTGACTAACTTTTCTAAAACGGCTACTCTTTCAGATAAATTCTTAATAATTTGATCTTTTTCTGCCAAACGTTTTGGATAACTTGCACAATTTGAAAATGCCCAGCCTCCAGATGTATTATCCTCAAGCCCTAACTCATAACGTTTATTGAGAAAACCAACGAGTAGTATTCCTGCAACAATAACACTGGTTGATACTATTAATTGAATAATTTCCATAATGTTCACCTTTAGCAAATGACTTTCTTAATCATGTAGTCTGTTATTGTGCAAATTTATTACAAAAATATAAAAAATAAATCGCGAATCATTCATTTAAACTTAAAATTTCACAGTATTTAATTGAAATTTAAAGAATATTCGTCTTTAATAACGTTAAATATTTTCATAAAATGGCCATGTGAAAAGCTCATATAATCAAATAATAGAACAAACAAACCTTTCGCTAAAACAAGTACGCTTGCTTATTATTATTGGCGCAGCTTTACTGGCTGCTTTTATGATCGCCGATCTTGAATTATTGCCTGAAAGCTTATCAAGCCTTTATATTCAATCGAGAGTATTGATGCAGCTACCTTTATGTGGCTTATTTTTGTTGTTCAGCTTTCATCCCTTATTTTTAAAACATTACCAAAAAATCCTCTTCTTCATTATGTTAAGCCTTGTCTATGTTAACTACTGGGTTATTTTATCTTGTTGGCAAATAGAGCAATTTGCGTTCCCATATGAAGGAACTGTGATGTATAGCTTATTTACTTTATTTGTCTTCAGATTAACATTTAAATATGGCATTGCTTTTTCGGCCATTGTCATTGTAGGTTTTGCCTTGTTAATCACTGCTTATCCAATTTATGGTGCGCAAAATAGTGTTAATTTTGGTTTTGTCCTGGTGGGATTAATCGTCGGCTTAATGGGGGTAAAACAAGTTGAAATTGCGTTAAAAAACTTTCAAAAGCGAATATTGTCCTCGAAAAATTAAGTCAAACAGATCCCTTAACTGAAATTTATAATCGACGTACTTATGAAGCTCGATTTTCTGAACAACTGTGTTTAAACAAAAGAACAGAGCAATCTATTTGCGTCTTTCTAATCGACCTTGACCATTTTAAGGACTATAACGATGGATATGGTCATGTGAAAGGCGACAAAATAATAAAACTTCAAGCTAAAAATTTAACCTTATTATTTAAACGAGAAGCAGATATCGTGGCAAGATATGGCGGCGAAGAGTTTATCGTCATCATCTCTAACGTTACCCAAAACATGTGTGTCGAATTTGCTCAAGCCATCATTGAACAATGGCAAAATGCAAAAGTTAAACACGGTAAAGGAAAGGCGGGGAAATACGTTACATGTTCTATTGGCTTTCATCTCGAACAAGTTTCAAAAACAAGTGATAAAACAACCATGGTGAAAAATGCTGATAAAGCACTATATTTAGCAAAAGAACAAGGTCGAAATTGTTTTATTCAATCTAATATAATAGCCGAAAGCTAAATATTGCTTAACTATTTAATCTTTTTTCAATGTCAATTACGCGATATTAAGTGCCTGAATTTTCTTTTTCACTTCTTGAAAGCGTATATGCTGGCAACAAGCAAATCCGGAAAGCTGTTTCACTTTAGTCCGCGAGAATAACGGCACCATCAAGCCGGTTAAAAATCGAGTTAAGGTTTCAACAGAGATGTCATTTTGACTTTTAGCTTTTAATAATTCAGTTACTTCTGCTAAATATTTTTTAAGTATTTCATCACTGGGCATGTTTACTACGGAAGAATATGTCAATTTTGCTACCTGACCACTACATACAGAACAATGACCACAATGGGAAGGCGAGCTTTGTTCATCAAAGTATAACGATAGATGATGAGTCAAGCATTGTTCTAATTCAAAAAAACGAACCAATGCGGCAATTCTTTTTATTTCACTTTGCTCTTTTTCGAGAAAGTAATCATGTAATTTTTTAGCTAACAATGGTGTCGATAAAGCGGTGTCGTTAACGCTAAAAACTTCAGTGATTTTTTTCGTTTCTAATACGATATGTCCTAATTCTTGCAGATATTCTAGCGCAGCAACCACTCGACTTCGTTCACATTGATAATGTTGAAATAATTGCTCAAAATCAGGTTCACCCCATACTTTTTTGAACTGAGTATACTGAAAAACCGCCTGAAGAAACGCCTTACGTTCTCCTTCAAAGGCATTTAATATTTCATCTTGAGTGGTAATAAATTTATATTTAAAATCAGCAAAATAAGCATACAGTGGCTTAATGACTTGATGAAGTTCAAGTTGCACTAACAGTGTTTTCATCGGTAATTGACGAATGTTACTGGCATTCGACAAACTTAACCCCTGTAATTCCCAGCGACCAGCTTGTTTTTCGTCTTTGATATTGCTCAGCACATGCTCAATACCACTTAATTCGGGGGTATCACCATAAACAAAGTTTTCAACCGTATTTAAACCATCTAAGTTTGCTAATGTAATACAATTTGATGGCAAACCATCTCGCCCTGCTCGTCCTATTTCCTGACTATAGTTTTCAATAGATTTTGGTAAATCATAATGAATAACAAAGCGAATATCTGATTTATCAATCCCCATTCCAAAAGCGATAGTAGCAACAATAATTTCCACGTGGCCTGACATAAATTTATCTTGGATTTCTGCACGCATTTCACTATCAAAACCGGCATGATATGCCTGTGCATTCAAACCATTTTTCACTAAAAAGTCAGCCACTTGCTCAGCCGTTTGCTGTAAAGTCACATACACAATACCGCATCCTATTTGTTGCTGGATGTCGGTTATTAATTGTTGATTTTTTTCATGTTCAAGCACAGGAATAACCGATAAGGTTAAATTTTTACGGTAAAAGCCTGTTTGCACTATGTGAACTGCCGATATGGCAAATTTATTCGCCATATCAAATTTTACTTTCTTCGTCGCTGTCGCTGTCAGTAATAACACTAACGGAATATTTAAGGCTTGCTGATAGGATGGTAACTTTAAATAATCAGGACGAAAATTATGACCCCATTCAGAAATACAATGTGCTTCATCAACCACTAGCATTGAAATTTTCACCTTGCTAATGAATTGTCGAAAGCGTTCATTTTTAAATCGCTCAACCGAGACCATTAATACTTTTAACTGACCATTTCTTGCTTGGGCCATCACTTGTTGGTTTTGCTCCGCGGTTAAACTTGAATCAATACTGGCTGCAGCTATTCCTTTGCTTGCAAGAAACGCTAACTGATCTTTCATTAACGCTAATAAAGGTGACACTAATAAGGTTAAATGTGGCAGTTGCGTTGCGGTAAATTGATAGCATAAAGATTTTCCAGAGCCGGTCGGAAAAATAGCTAACGATGAATGGCCTTGCAGTAATTGGACAATAGTTTGTTCTTGCCCTTGACGAAAATCATCAAAACCAACTATTTCTTTTAGCGAACTGGTAAGTTTATTTGTCATTACGAGTTTAAATAGTACTTTGCTTCAATACGTTGGCAGTAATCGACTAAATTTTTATATTTTCTAGCTTGCTGATTAAAGTTATTAAAATAATCGACACTGATAAATTGACATAATGATGAATAAGCCACGGCATCAAAAGAGCATGCTTGCTCACCAAAAAAATAATCTTTATCGCCCAATAAAGTTGATAAGGCAGAAAAGTGTTCCACTGCTTTAGTGAGTAATTCAGACTCGCTATGTCGGCCAAATCCTTGTCTTGCTAGAGTTTTAACCACACCTTTACGCAACATATTGGGTAAAAACCACTTTAATGGGAGTGGGAGTTCGTTAAAGAAGGCTTCTTTGATGACAGGCCAAGTTTCCTCTTTTGACCAGCGAGAATATACTAAGATCCAATACAAACTTTCATCTAACGCGTGAGTATATAATGACAGTTGAGCCTGTTGTTCATCGTTGAGGTGATCATCAAGTTTTATTTGATATTTTTCAGTTAAGTATTTAATAATAAAAGCAGAATCAGCAATTTTCTCACCTTTATAATCTATAAAAGGCAATTTATTTTTAGGGGATTGTTTTAAATTATTAAAATCGGCGACAAATTGATAATCGATGCCTGCAAGCTTTAAAAATAAATCAACTTTAACCACAAATGGGCTCGCATCAATCACGCCAAATGCACTGCCAAAACCATACAACTTTATCATTACTCATCCTTAAATTAATAAAATTCACACCAGAAAGAAATTAAGCATACATAAAAAAAACACCACTGTAAATTATTACAGTAGTGTGAATAGTGTTTCAGGACAGAAAAAATGTAAACGTTGTAAAACGCTTTATTTTTCAGCCGCTACTACTGAAATCTCAACTAATAACACATCACGTGCCATTGCCGCTTCAACACAAGCTCTCGCCGGTGCATAACCTTGAGGTACCCAAGCATCCCAAACTGCATTCATCGCTGCAAAGTCAGCCATTGTTTTTAAATAAATAGTGGCGGATAACATATGTTCTTTTGAGCTACCGGCCTGCTCAAGCAAAGTTTCAACTTTATCTAACATGGTTTGCGTTTGCTCAGTAATCCCCTTTGACGCATCTGCACACACTTGTCCACATAAATATATCGTGCCGTTGTGTTTAACAATACGGCTCATGCGTTGTTTGGTTTCTAATCTTTCTATCATTTTTACCCCTATCGCCTTCCTACTAGGGCGTATTGAACTTTGCTGTATGAATTTCGTTCAAATTAAACGGCTTCTGATCGCGACACTTGGATTATTGCATAGTCATTCTATGGTTAATTCAAGTAACAAAGAGCAGGAGGCGTTTAGTTGAACCCTTCGGCAGCATCTGTTTGGCCGTTCTACTGTGTTAACGCTTGACTTGAGTAGAATAACTACACGGCGCAAGCGCTGCCTTGTATAAATACCAAGCAAATTGCTGCAAAAACAAACTTGAACGATCAACACGCCCTAGAACTTTTAACTTCATGGTTTGGTTATTTATATTGCTTTAAAAAAGAAAACCTCAAGGCCTTTCAACTTTGAGGATTTCTTTAGACATATGTTAAGTGATGTTTTAACGCAGAGGTAATTGACTAATTCAAGGAAATCGCACGGAGCAGACGTTAGTCAGTGAGTACGTTTGACGATGAAGTTGTTAATTACAGCAAGTTTAAACAACGCTTAATTAATTATTCCCATTCAATAGTCGCAGGCGGCTTACCTGAGATATCGTAAACAACGCGCGAAATACCATCAATTTCATTAATAATACGGTTCGACACTAACCCTAAGAAATCATACGGTAAATGAGACCAACGAGCGGTCATAAAATCAATCGTTTCAACACAACGTAAACTTACAACCCAGTCATATTTACGTGCATCCCCCATCACGCCAACCGAACGCACAGGTAAGAATACAGTAAACGCTTGACTGACTTTTTTGTATAAATCATGTTTGTGTAATTCTTCAATGAAAATATGATCAGCACGACGCAGTAAATCAGCATATTCTTTTTTCACTTCACCTAAAATTCGAACACCTAAACCAGGACCTGGGAATGGATGACGATACAGCATATCGTAAGGTAAACCTAACTCTAAACCAATTTTACGGACTTCATCTTTAAATAGTTCACGTAATGGTTCAACTAGGCCAAGTTCCATATCTTCAGGTAAACCACCGACATTATGGTGCGACTTGATCACATGCGCTTTGCCCGTTGCAGAAGCCGCTGATTCAATAACATCTGGGTAAATAGTGCCTTGTGCTAACCATTTTGCATTGGTTAACTTACTTGCTTCTTCATCAAAGATTTCAACAAATACATTACCGATAATTTTACGTTTTTTCTCAGGATCCGCCTCACCGGCTAACCTATCTAAAAAACGACTTTCAGCATCGACATGGATAATATTGAGACCAAAATGATCACCGAACATATCCATCACTTGCTTACCTTCATTTAACCGAAGCAAACCATTATCAACAAAAACACAGGTTAACTTATCGCCAATAGCGCGATGCAAAAGCATGGCAACCACTGACGAATCAACGCCTCCAGATAAACCTAATACCACTTCGTCATCACCGACTTGTGCTTTCATCTTAGCGATAGCGTCTTCAATGATAGACGCCGACGTCCATAGCTTTTCACATTGACAAATATCAACGACAAAATGCTCAAGCATACGCATACCTTGTTTAGTATGAGTCACTTCCGGATGAAATTGCACACCGTAGAATTTTTTCTCTTCATGCGCCATTGCAGCAAATTTACAACTTGGTGTTTGCGCGATAGTAGTAAAACCTTCAGGAATAGCTGACACTTTATCGCCATGGCTCATCCACACGTCTAATAACGCATTGCCATTTTCACTCACGTTATCTTCAATATTTTTTAATAATTCAGATTTTGCAATAACTTCTACTGACGCATAACCAAATTCTTTATGTTCAGAACCTTCAACACCGCCGCCTAATTGTTCTGCCATCGTTTGCATGCCATAACACACACCCAAAAGAGGCACGCCTGCATTAAATACATACTCAGGAGCACGTGGAGAATTCAGCTCTGTCACTGACTCAGGGCCGCCAGCTAAAATAATCCCCGTAGGATTGAATTCTTTAATTTGCGCTTCAGTAACATCCCAAGCCCAAAGCTCACAGTAAACACCAATTTCACGAACACGACGTGCAATCAGCTGCGTGTATTGTGAACCGAAATCCAAAATTAAAATACGTGAATCATGAATATCTTTATTTGTCGTCATGAATAATTCCTGTTTCTTTTAAAGTGAAGCGCTGAAAATTGAATAACAGCACTTTTTATAAATGTTAATTTTAAAACTTGCTAAAAATAACAACAGGCTGAAATTCTCTTACATCATAGTAATGAAAGTCAGCCTGCTTAAATTTTTTACTACTGCAACAATATGCTGTGAGTATTTTTTATCGAGTTTAAAGCGGAGACTCGGAGCCTACTTTAGTAGGTGAGAATCGACAACGCCAAAATCGTTAAAAAAGGCCTCAGCCTTTTTATCCCATACGATAATTAGGGGCTTCTTTTGTTATGGTCACATCATGCACATGTGATTCACCCATACCCGCTGACGATATTTTCATAAATTCAGGTTTAGCACGCATTTCTTCGATGGTCGCAGATCCTGTTAACCCCATAGATGAACGTAACCCGCCCATTTGCTGATGAATGATTGCCGCAACAGGACCTTTATATGCAACACGTCCTTCAATACCTTCAGGTACCAATTTATCGGCTTCGCCATCAGTTTTCTGGAAATACCTGTCGCTTGAGCCATCTTTTTGTGCCATGGCACCTAATGAGCCCATACCACGATATGATTTATAGTAGCGTCCTTGATATAACTCTACTTCACCTGGCGATTCTTCCGTACCCGCTAACATTGAACCCACCATAACACAATGAGCACCTGCCACTAACGCTTTTGCAATATCACCTGAAAAACGTATGCCACCGTCTGCAATAACAGGAATATCTGTACCTTTTAATCCTTCAACTGCATTTGAAATTGCCGTTAATTGCGGCACACCAACACCGGTAACAATGCGCGTTGTACAAATAGAGCCTGGACCAATACCAACTTTTACTGCATCAACACCAACATCAGCTAATGCTTTCGCACCTGCTGCTGTGGCAACATTACCTGCAATAATTTGTAAATCAGGATATTTTTGTCGCGTTTCGCTAACGCGATCAAGTACACCTTGAGAATGGCCATGTGACGTATCAATTAAAAGTACATCAACGCCTGCGTCAACTAGAGCATCAATTCGTTCATCAGTTCCTGCTCCAACTCCAACAGCAGCGCCAACACGTAAACGACCTAACTCATCCTTACACGCATTAGGTTTACTTTCCGCTTTTTGATAATCTTTTACGGTAATTAAACCTTTTAATTTAAACGCGCTATCGATCATTAGTATTTTTTCAATACGATGTTCATGCATTAACGACAAAATTTCTTCTCGTTCAGCGCCTTCTTCAACCGTCACTAATTTTTCTTTAACCGTCATTAACTCAGAAACAGGTTTAGTTAAATCAGTTTCAAAACGTAAATCACGTCCAGTGATAATACCCACTAAATTATTGGTATCATCAACAACAGGAAAACCAGAAAAGCCCAAATCATCAGCTAGTTTCATGGTATCTAAAATCGTAGCGTTCGGAGTAACAGTAACAGGATCGCTAACGATGCCACTTTCATACTTTTTCACTAATGAAACATTTTTAGCTTGTTCTGCAATCGTCATATTTTTATGAATAAAGCCAATGCCGCCCTCTTGCGCTAATGTAATAGCCAAACGGGCTTCTGTTACTGTGTCCATCGACGCAGAAATCATGGGTACATTTAAATCAATTTTACGTGTCAATTTAGTTTTTAAATTGGCCGTGTGTGGGAGCACTTTTGAATGGGCAGGAACAAGTAATACGTCATCAAAAGTTAAGGCTTCTTGGGCAATTCTTAGCATCGCAACATCTCTCTAAAAAGGTGTGGTTAGGGAGTGAATATTGCGGCAGAATTTTAACCGTTTTATCAGCTTAGGACAACTTAAATTTTAAAATTTTAGTGAAATAAATTGCCATAGATAGTTTAAACAAATATATAATAGAAGTTAGATCCTGATTAACATTTGATAAAGTAACTATTTTTATGGCTACAAAGCATATTTTACAAGTAAGTGAACTAACCAAAAAAGTAAAGTTCATGCTTGAAAGCGAACTAAATACTGTCTGGTTATGTGGTGAAATATCTAATTTCATCGCCGCAAGCTCTGGGCATTGGTATTTATCACTAAAAGATGCCAAGTCACAGGTAAAGTGTGCGATGTTTAAAGGAAAAAACCAACGGACACGGATCACTCCAAAAAATGGTCAGCAAGTACTTGTTCGTGCAAAAGTTTCTTTATATGAGCCTAGAGGTGACTTTCAAATAATTATTGAATTGATGGAAGAAGCCGGTGAAGGATTACTCAAGCAACAATATGAACAACTTAAACAAAAGTTAAATGCGTTAGGCTTATTTGCTCAACAATTTAAACAACAAATCCCTAAACATATTACTCGAGTTGGCTTGGTCACTTCGCCAACTGGCGCTGCGGTCAAAGATATTATTTCAATCCTTAAACGTCGAAACTCTAGCATTCAAATCGTCATTTATCCGGCATTAGTACAAGGCGAGCAGGCAAAGTTTGATATTGTTAGGGCGATCGATCAGGCTAACGCGAGAGAAGAATGCGATGTCCTAATTGTGGGCAGAGGCGGCGGTTCGTTAGAAGATCTTTGGCCTTTTAATGAAGAAGATGTCGTAGAAGCCATTTTTCATAGCAAAATTCCAACTATCAGCGCTGTTGGTCATGAAATAGACACAACATTATCTGATTACGTCGCAGATTTAAGAGCACCAACACCTTCTGCTGCTGCAGAATTAGTTTCACAAGATTTGAGCGAGACTTTGACGCAACTGACGGTATTAAGTCAACGCGTACAGCAAAATATTCACCAAACCCTGTCGAACAAACAACAAGTTTTGCAATCGTTACAACATCGACTATCTCAAGTACATCCAGAGCAAAAATTACAAGTTTACCAACAAAAGGCGGATGAACTTGCCATACGACTTGAGCAAGCATTAAAGCGTGAATTTCAACGTTTTAAAGTGATACCCATGCATTTAACTAAACGTTTAACTTTACTTTCTCCGCTGCAAGGTATTTTGCATAAACATGAAATAGTACAGCAGCAAAGGCAACAATTAATTCATGCGATGCAACAAATTTTAGCGCGAAAAAGTGAAAACTTTGTCCATCTAATTGAACAGCTAAACATTGTCAGCCCACTTGCAACCATTGCACGAGGTTATAGTGTTAGTAGGAGTAAAAGCGGTATTATTAGAAGCGTACATCAAATTGAACTTGATGAAAAAATTAACATTCAAGTGAAAGACGGTATTATTGAAGCAAATGTGGTGAGTATAAACGATCAGAAATAAACTAAAGTTCCATTGTGACCACATGGTAAAGTAACTTAACCACTGAGTTTTTATGTGCTTCGTTAAATTTTATTCCTAAAGACATCCCATTGGTGATTTGTTTTTGGCTACACATTTCTCCTGAAAATTTTAATGTCCCTAATTCAGGAAATGTTTCAATCACAAAATCAATACTCTTATCGGTTGCTAATGATATTTCTTCACCATTATCTACTCTTAATTGACAACCATTTTTAGAAAGATCGGTGATCATTCCTTCCCAAAAATTTTTTTCAATCCGAACTTTAGCGCGAATATCCGTGTCAACACGAATCGACTTTCTTAAACTTTGCACACTCATGGACGTTGGAAACTCTAGAACCATCAGTTTTGACGGCAATTGAATTGTTTGCTTAATGCTACTAACAAAAGCCGCAACTGAGCCTTCATTGCCTTCAATAAGACCACGTACAGTCACTCCTGTACCTTGAGTTATAAATTGGCCGAAATTGCCCATTTTGCTTGAATCAGGAATTTGTATCAAAACATACTGTTTTGCCAAAAAACCTACGAAGGTACTACGAAACTTTCCTTTTTGGCCTGCGGGTGTGCTGATATCAATACTGACAATAGAACCTGCTTGCATTAAGCCAAGGTTATTATTAATTCTTGATAAGGTTTCTATTTTGACTGGCGCTAAAGACATAGTTAATAGGTATGTAAACTATTCATTATAAAAGTAATATTAAATACACTAGTCAAAAATATAACGAAAAGCAATTTAACTACTCACAATAAATGACTATTTATTAGTTGAGCGAAATAAAAACGCTCAATCATTTGATTGAGCGTGAATTCGATGTGTGTTAATTTTCCGACTTTTTGTAACCTTGCGTTTTTCTCGCCAATTTCTTTTGTTCGGTAAAGGTTAACTTTTTCTTACCCGCAAATGGGTTTGACGTTTCTTTAAACTCAATTCTTATCGGTGTGCCCATTATTTTTAATGACTTACGGTAATAATTCATTAAATAACGTTTATATGAGTTAGGTAATTGTTTTGCTTGGTTTCCATGTATCACAATTAACGGTGGATTATATCCACCCGCATGAGCATATTTTAATTTGATACGGCGACCATTATGCATAGGTGGCTGATGATCAAAAATAGCCATATCTAATATTTTGGTCACCATTGATGTTGAAATTCGTTTAGTTGCAGAAACAAAGGCTTCTTCAACTGACTCGTATAAATGTCCTACTCCAGTACCATGTAACGCAGAGATAAAGTGTATACGAGCAAAATCAATAAATCCTAAACGTCGATCAAGTTCTGTTTTGATACGATCTTTCACATGATCATCTAAGCCATCCCATTTGTTTACCGCAACGACTAACGAACGACCTGCTTCAAGAATAAAACCTAATAAACTAAGATCTTGATCTGAAATACCTTCTTGAGCGTCGATAATCAATAAACATACATTGGCATCTTCAATCGCCCGCAGGGTTTTGATGACGGAATATTTTTCGACTACATCGGTAACATTTTTACGGCGACGAATACCCGCAGTATCAATTAAAGTATATTCTCGACCATGTCTTTCCATCGGAATATAAACACTGTCTCGGGTTGTACCTGGCATATCATAAACCACTACGCGCTCTTCACCGAGAATACGGTTAGTCAAAGTCGACTTACCAACGTTAGGTCGACCGATAATAGCCAATTTTATTTTATCTGATTCTTTGGGGGCTTGTTCGTTGATCTCTTCTTCTGAAAGCTCTTGTGGCTCTGCTTCGAGATCAGCTTTTTCAACGCCTAAAGCTTCAATATGTGGCGTTAAGGCAAGCGTTAATAATTGAGTAACTCCACGCCCATGTGCTGCAGCAATTTGATGAACCGTTTCCCCTAACGACAAGGCGTAAAATTCAGCAACAGCAGAATCAGCATCTATTCCATCAACTTTATTAGCAGCTAGAAATACTTTTTTATTTTGTTTACGTAAATAATCAGCAATGCCAATGTCTGCAGAAGTTAATCCTGCACGCGCATCAACCATAAACAACACAGCATCAGCTTCAGCGATTGCCATTAATGACTGTTCGGCCATTAAGGCGTCGATACCCTGCTCGTCACCATGAATACCGCCGGTATCAATTACAATGAAGGGGTGCTCTTCAACTTGCGCTTGTCCATATTGACGATCACGCGTTAAGCCTGGGTAGTCAGCAACAAGCGCATCTCTACTACGCGTCAAACGATTAAACAATGTTGATTTACCAACATTTGGACGCCCTACAAGGGCTACGACAGGAAGCATGATTACCTCTAAAAATTTACTTTGCATAAAAATATTATTTTTTATGCCATTTAAATAACAAACAACGGCTCCTACGCAATGCGAGGAGCCGTTTTAATTCTAGCTGATAAAAAACCTTACGGTGTTTTTATCGCTTGTAAATCACCATCACGTGATTGTACATATAAGATTTCATCGGCAACCGTTGGCGTGGTATATATGCCACTACCATCAACATGGTGACGCGAAACAAGTTCACCCGTTTCCTGATCTAACCAATGTAGGTAACCTTCAAAATCACCAACGACAACATAATTTTTCAATGCCGCAGGACCTGTTACATTTCGATTAGTAAACGATTGTTGACTCCAACGCTCTAAGCCATTGATGCGATCTATGGCATAAATATGGCCTTTGATATCCGTTAAGAAAATCGTATTACCACTTATCGATAATTGTCGATAAGAAGAATATTGACGTTTCCATAACATGCGGCCAGTACGTAATTCTATCGCCACTAAATGACCTCGTGCCGAAACAGCATAGACAGTATCGCCATAAATGAGCGGTTTTGAGTCAATATCGATAACTCGTTCTAATTCAGTTGACCCAGTTGCTTCACCAACTTCAGATGTCCAACCTTGTTGACCATCAGCCAAGATATAGATCGTTAAGCTACCGTCTGCTGCCCCTACAACAACACCACCAGCGGCAATGGCTGGAGAGCTCACTCCGCGAAGAGTCAAAGGTGGGACATCTTGTTCAATCTGCCATTGAACTTCACCATTAGTAGCATTAAATGCTTTTAAAACACCTGAAACAGTATTAACAACTAACGTACCAGCATCAAATGCTGGTGCAGAAATGACTTCACCTTTCACTTTAGCTTGCCAAGAAATTTCACCGGTTTCTGCATCTAAAGCAAACACTTTACCGTTTTCACTACCAATAAAGACTTTATTGATACCTGTAATAGGGCCGCCACTTATTAATGCTGGTTTTAAGCTGGTAAAAAAACCACTGTCTTCGCTATTTTCTCGTAAGTCTGTTTGCCAAACTTGTTTACCTGTTACCACGTCATGTGCATAAACAAAACCTTCTCGACTTGCCGTGAAGACTTTACCATAAGCGACTTTTGCTTTTAGGCGTGAAAAATAATCACCAACGCCTTCACCAGTATCATCCCAAATCACTTGCGGGGTAAATAAAGGCGTAATTTCGGTTAATTCAACCGGCTCTGTTTCATCTATTTCATCTTCTGTCGATGAACAAGCCATCAATCCTAAAGTTAATAAACAAGCGAGAAACAGCTTTTTATTAAGAATAATATTTTTAAAATTAAGCACTTAATGCTCCAACGTTTGTATAGTTTATTTTAAATTGAACTATACAGTGGCTTAAAAAATTAATAATTTGCGAAATAATCCGCCAAAATTACTTCGTTAACACATTATGTTGTGCAAGATCATCAAGTTTCATCTGTAATGCAGGGCTTGCTTGCTCTGATGCATCAATAGCAGCTTGATAAGCATTTCTTGCTAAATCAACTTTGTCTTGTTTTAAATAAGCGTCACCTTTGATCTCTTCAACACTTGCCTTAAAAGAGGCGGGTAATGGAGTCGCTAAGGAACTTAACGCATTGTCATATTGCGCTAACTCAATTTGTACTCGCGCTAGACGCGTTGTCGCAATCGCCTTTAGCCCTGGGTTGGTAGCTTTTTCTTGTGCGGTTGCTAAATACTCTGCAGCTTTTGCCCAATCTTTGTGAGAAGCAGCCTCTTTTGCTAACGCAAGTGCTGTCAAGACTGAATAGCTAGAATCGCCATTTTCACTGATAAATTTTTCGCCTTCAGCAAGGTAAGTTTTTTCATCGCCTGATGATAACTCGACAACGTTTTGATACGCTTCTGAAGTATTCACTTCCTGCGCTAATTTATTTTCTTGATAATAGCCATAACCAATAAAACCGGCGAAACCTAATACTAAACCGGCAATAATCGCATTGCCATTTTCGCTCCAAAACGCTTTAATTGCTTCTACTTGTTGTTCTTCTGTTTGATGATCAGACACTATTAACCCTTAATTATATTTGATAATAAACTCGGCACTTCTGCAAACGCCATGCTTTGTTGTTCATGTTGTCCGCGCAGATACTTGATCGTCACCGCTTGGTTAGCTATTTCATCTTCTCCGATTATAATAGCTATTTGCGCACCCGACTTATCTGCACGTTTCATTTGTTTTTTCATATTGCCACCACCACAGTGACATTGAATTCTTATTTCATTGACTTCATCACGCCATTGTTCCGCTAACGCATTAGCTTTTGTGTCAGCGCCCTCTCCTAACATAATGATATATGCATCAACTTGTGGGCGTATATTTTGCACTTTCTCTAAACTCGTTAGCATCAGTACAAGACGTTCTATCCCAATAGCAAAACCAACTCCAGGCGTTGCTTTTCCGCCTAATTGCTCAACTAATCCGTCATAACGGCCACCAGCACATACTGTGCCTTGTGAGCCTAAACTATCCGTAACCCATTCAAAAACAGTGCGATTATAATAATCTAAACCACGCACTAATTTATCATTGATCACATATTCAATGCCGGCATCGTCTAAGCGTTGACAAACACCTTCAAAATGCTCAAGTGAGTCTTGACCGAAATAATCAGCCAGTTTTGGCGCCCCCTCTAAAGCCTTTTGAACTTCAGGGTTTTTGCTATCTAACACTCTTAATGGGTTAGTGTGCATACGTCGCTTTGAATCTTCATCAAGTAAGTCTTGCTTTGCTGTTAGAAATTCAACTAACGCATCGCGATAATTTACTCGCTCTTCATTTGAACCTAATGAATTTAGCTCTAGTGTGACAAACTCATTGAGACCAAGTTCCCGCCAAAGTCGAGAAGTCAGTAAAATAATTTCCGCATCAATGTCTGGCGTTGCAATACCAAAGGCTTCTAGGCCAAATTGATGAAATTGACGATAACGACCTTTTTGTGGCCGTTCATGGCGAAACATTGGTCCCATGTACCATAAACGCTGCTCTTGATTATAGAGCAAACCATGTTGATTTCCGGCTCTAACACAACAAGCGGTACCTTCAGGTCGCAAAGTTAAACTATCACCATTGCGATCATCAAAGGTGTACATTTCTTTTTCAACAATATCAGTAACTTCACCAATAGAGCGCTTGAACAAAGCTGTCGACTCAACAATGGGCATACGAATTTCAGCAAAACCATAATTACTCGCGACACGGCGCAGTACTGACTCAACCATTTGCCAAATATTTGTTTCCGTTGGTAAACAGTCGTTCATCCCTCGAATTGCTTGAATTGTTTTACTCACCTAAGTGGTTCTCTCTGTTTGCTGAAAATTAAAAATAAAGCGCGCATTATAGGCAGTTTACACAGAAACGTAAATAAGCGACTGCTAAGCTTTGTTGGAATTAATCTATTTCTTGGATCTCAATTTTATTCGCTTTATCAACCATTTTTGCTTTGGCACGAATACGTTGCTCTAACTCATCAACTAAATTATTGTTATCAAAGCGTTCTTTTTGACGTATACCATCTAAATAATAGCCACTTTTTTTACTGCTACCGGTTAAGCCTAGATCTGAAACAGTCGCTTCCCCTGGACCATTGACGATACAGCCAATAATAGAAACATCCATAGGAGTAAGAATATCTTCAATACGTTCTTCTAATGCGTTCACGGTTGAAATCACATCAAACTCTTGTCTTGAACAACTTGGGCATGCAATTAAGTTAATACCGCGGCTACGTAATTTAAGTGACTTTAATATATCAAAACCGACTTTAATTTCTTCAACAGGGTCGGCGGCTAAAGAAACACGTAAAGTATCACCAATGCCTTCAGATAATAACATACCTAAACCGACAGAGGACTTTACTGAGCCAGAACGTAAACCGCCTGCTTCGGTGATGCCAAGGTGCAAAGGATTATCGATTTGTTTAGCGAGTAAACGATATGCTCCTACCGCTAAAAATACATCCGACGCTTTTACGCTGACTTTAAATTCATGAAAATTTAATCTATCTAGAATATCAACATGACGCATCGCTGATTCGAGCAATGCTTCTGGCGTTGGCTCTGTGTATTTTTCTTGAATATCTTTTTCAAGTGAGCCACCGTTAACACCAATTCGAATAGGGATGTTTTTATCTCGAGCGCATTCAACCACTGAACGAACACGGTCTTCTCGACCGATATTTCCGGGATTAATTCGTAAACAATCAGCTCCGTATTCCGCGACTTTTAGAGCGATTCTATAGTCAAAGTGAATGTCTGTAACTAACGGAACCTTAACCTGTTTTTTAATTTCTCGAAATGCTTCCGCAGCATCCATGGTTGGCACACTCACCCGAACTATATCTGCGCCAACGGCTTCTAAAGATTTTATCTGCGCAACAGTAGCTTCAACATCCGTCGTTGAAGTATTAGTCATGGACTGAACCGTGATTGGCGCATCACCACCAACGGGGACATTTCCCACCATGATTTGACGGGATTTTCGGCGAATAATTGGAGATTCTTTAAACATGTTTACTCAATACAAAATAGTTATCGGTTAAAAAGCTAATTTTATTCTAAGGGAAGATTAAATTTTGCAATATTGCCACGACTAAATTGCGACATATCTACATCTTCATTTTCAAACGTTATCGTCACTAACTCAGGCTTACCTAAGGTGATTTCAAATGGAGCTTGTCCGGTAATTTCCATTTTATAACCAGATTTTTTAATTCCCCATGCGATACGCTCGCCTGTAGCATCATATATGTTGACCCAACAATCACCGGAAAATGTAAAAATAGCCACTTCAGCTGGACCAAAATCCTTGGTTTCTGAGGGAGTTGTCACAGGGTTAATCGCAGGCGATATTTCTTGCTCGGTAGTAGCTGAATCAATGTCGATATTCGCTTCACTGACGTTAACGGTATTATTACCCTGTTCGTTGGGCAAAAGATTAGTGGGTGCTGATTTTAAAGTTTCAGATAACGTTGTAATTTCTGTATTTTGCGTAAGATCATTTTGCACCTTTGGCGTTTGTTTATCATGATTTACCGCAGCTGTTTTCGAGATACTTTCATTCACCTCAGTGGATGTTGGTGCTGTCTGGCTAACAAGATTATTTCCGTCATTGGATTTTTTTGCATCTTGTAACCACCACAGAATAGTAGAGCCAATTAACAGAGCTAAAATTAAATAACTAATCCACATCACCATATTATTTTCAGCTTGTTTTTTAGTTTCTTTAGAAAAGCTTTGCATCTCGGCGCCTTGCTTCTTTGCAACATTCAGCATTTCATAACCGGCAAGAACTTCATCAGCAGACACTTCCACTAATTTGGCATAATTTTTCAAATATCCACGATTAAAAGTTGCCGGTAGCGAATGATCAAATTGATCCTTTTCAATATCTTTAACTAAAGTAGTCCTAAAATTTAGTTTCTCGGCAACTTGCTGTTGGGTTAACCCCATAGCTTCTCTTGCTTCAGACAGTATTTGTCCTGGACCTATTACTTCGATATCTTCGCAAAGTTCTTCTATGTTATTCTCAGTGGTCATTTAGCTATTGCTCTTCAGGTTTTGCTATTTTTTTCGGATTCGCTAAATAAATAACATCTCCAATTTTCAAAATACTGTTGTGCTTAAGTTTATTCCAACGCATTATCGCTTTCATATGAATATTATATTTTTTTGAAATAGAATATAAACTATCGCCTTTAACGACAAGGTGAATAGGTAAACTCACCATCTGTTGTGCCGTAGAACCTGCGTTAATTGAAGTTTTAGACGCTAACGTTTTTGTGTTGGCTTGTGGTATTTTGGGTGTATTTTTTACTGTCGAATCAGTCGTTTTTATTACTTTTTCTTTAACAAGACTCGCTGATGTTTTTTTCGCAGTTTTGTGTTTATTTACAACGTTCTCTGTCACAGTCGTATTTGACGTTTTAGGTGATAACACTACAACCCGTTTTTTAGGTTGCTGCTGCCCTCGCAAACTTTCTTGATATGTTTTCGCCAATTGATCCGCTTCAATCTCGCTTAAGCCAGTTAACAAATATTGTTTCGTCTCATAAGAGTTTGGAAACATTTTAACTAACATAGTGGCGTAGTTTTTCGCCGTTTTAGGGTCACGTTGTTTTTCAAAAATTTTATAAGCAAGCGCCAAAGCATTAGCTGAAAAACGACGTGTCGCTTTTTCATAGCGTTTTAAAAAAACCAACGCTTTTTTATACTCTGCTTTCGCATATTGTAATCGTACCATATGCAATAATGCTGAAGCACTGCTAGGGCTATGGAGTATCGCTTTATCAAAATACAATTCAGCTTTATCAAAAGCTTGTGCCTTTAATTGGCATAAAGCTAAATTTTCATAACTTTGTGAAACCAAAATATAACTTGGCTGGGCAATGGCTTTTAGAATCTGTTTTTCAGCGTCTTGATAACGCTGTTGTTTACACAAAAACACACCGTAATTATTTAAAGTATCGGCATCTTCGGGTTTGATCGATAAGGCTGTTTCATATGAGGCTATTGCTTGTTCTGGCTCGCCAACACTATCAAAATAATGGGCAAACGCGGTGTGAACTTGTACTAATTTGGGCGCAAAACGTTTCGCTTTTTCTAAATTTAACTTTGCTTGTGTGGTATTCCCCATTTTCAAATACCCCAGACCAAGCGAAATACGCGTCATCGCAATCTCGTTATTGGTCGATTCATTCTCAATAACAGGGGTACTTTTATCATTCTCGTAGTTTTGTGTGACGCAACCGGTAAGTACAATCACGACCGGTAGGCTGACAAGAAACTTTAAATATTTATCCATAAAATACTGACGTCACTATTAATTTATTGGCAATCAGACTATTTTTACTGATATTTCATCAGCTTTCACCTGTTTTTTTTCATCACGCTCTTTTGTGCGCTTGGTACGGTCTAAAACATCGCCGGCTAACTGACCACATGCAGCATCAATATCATCGCCACGAGTACGTCTTGTAATAACCGTAAGTCCATAACTTTGAAGAACTTTATCAAATCTGTCGATACGAGAATTACTGGACCTTTTATAAGGAGAACCCGGGTATGGATTAAAAGGAATTAAATTAATTTTACTCGGTAAATCTTTTAATGCGATCGCTAATTCGTGAGCTTGCTCGGTACTATCATTAACATGATCAAGCATGACATATTCAATTGTCGCCTGTTTATTGGCTTTTGAACCGTCAATGTATCGACCCGCGGCAGTTAAAAACTCTTCTAACGGATATTTTTTATTAATCGGCACTAATTCATCACGTAACGCATTGTTTGGCGCATGAACTGAAATTGCTAACGCACAATCAATTTTTTCTTTTAACATATCTAACGCCGGCACAACCCCTGAAGTACTTACCGTTACTCGGCGTTTAGATAAACCGTAGCCTAAATCATTCAACATGGTATCAAGCGCGGGAATTAGGTTTTTCATATTTAATAACGGTTCCCCCATGCCCATCATAACAATATTTGTGATTGGGCGTTTTCCTGCAATGCGCGTCGCGCCAATATCATTCGCGACACGCCAAACTTGACCAATAATTTCACTCATCGAAAGATTACGGTTAAAGCCTTGTTGGGCCGTAGCGCAAAAAGTACATTCCAAAGCACAACCCACTTGAGAAGAAACACATAACGTGGCTCGATCGTTTTCAGGTATCCAAACCGTTTCAACTTCTTGTCCGCCTTCAAGCTTTAATGCGTACTTAATAGTGCCATCTGATGACACTTGCTTCTCAGAAATTTCAGGTGCTTTAATTTCAGTATTACGTTGTAACTTTTCGCGTAACTTTTTATTTAAGTTTGTCATTAACTCAAAGTCTGAGTATCCGAAATGATAAATCCATTTCATGATTTGATCAGCACGAAATGGCTTTTCACCAATAGAATGAAAATATTCACGCATTGATTGATGATCCAAATTTAATAAATTAATTTTAGATTTACTCGGGCTAACAAACTCAGTGACTTCACTCATGTAAAAATTCTCGATACAGCAAAATTTCAGGGACAAATTGTACACTTTTCAACCAAAGCAAACAATTTTAATCAAAGGATAAAACAAATATAAATATTTTAATCATTTAGGCTATTTAGAACTTAGATAACCTTTAAAGTGCTTATATTTATTATATCGCTAAACAAACAAAAGGATTTTACTGAAAATTCAGTAAAACCCTTTGAGCGTTAATTTTTTTAAACGGTGTTAAAAGCAAGAATTCAAGTAGCAAACGCAGAGCTTACGTTAGTAAGTGAGCACTTTCGCTACTGACACCTCGTTATTAACGACGTTTAAAGAAAATTATCTAGTGCGTGGACAAATTTCATCATCAGAGAAGAAATAAGCAATTTCACGTGCAGCAGATTCTAAAGCATCAGAACCGTGAGCAGCATTTTCATCAATACTGTCAGCAAGGTCAGCACGAATAGTACCAGCAAGTGCTTCAGCTGGGTTAGTTGCGCCCATGATTTCACGGTTTTTAAGAACAGCATTTTCGCCTTCTAAAACTTGAACCATTACCGGACCTGAAGTCATGAATGAAACTAAAGCGCCAAAGAATGGACGTTCACTGTGTTCTGCGTAAAAACCTTCTGCTTTTTCTTTGCTTAAATGAACCATTTTAGAAGCAACAATTTTTAAACCTGCTGTTTCAAAACGATTGTAGATTTGACCAATTAAGTTTTTAGCAACTGCGTCAGGTTTTACGATTGAAAAAGTACGTTCGATAGCCATGATAAGCCCTCTTATAAATTTTAATAAATTAGGTGGTATAAATTTTGGCGCGATTATAGACGAATTAAAAGCATTAACCAAGTGCTAAAATTTAGCCCTAACCTTTATTGTTACTGACTTTGTAAATTTTCTATAACAGTTGGTGAAGTTGTGAAAACTTAACTGCTTAAAATTCATGCAATTACAAGTTTTCTGTAGTCGAAAAAAAACCGCAATCAATGCGGTTTTTCTGTTTAATTTTCTTATGCTGCTAAGTGTCTGAACGCTTCTGCAACTCTTGGGTTATGTAGCTTTTCCGCGTAAGTAGCTAGGTACGCTTGAGTAGGATCCAACCCGCTAATTGCTATCATTTTTTCTAGCATTTCATCTGATGGGGTTTTATGACCATTTCTATATTTACTAAACATCGTCCTGCTAATGCCTAGTTTTTTAGAAGTCATGTTGTCTGAGTCACCGTTCGCAACGGCATTTAATACGTCTTGAAAGTTCATGTTTTCTGCCATTTTTTTGTAATCCGCATTTGAAGTTTAGTTTTGTGTAAACCAAAAAGCAACATGTGAACACTTGGTTCACACGTTGAATCAATTGGTTTACATTACTCTTGCTTTAGTGGCTTGCCGTTTTCTGAGTAGTCCGCAAACTTTCAGCGAGTCAGTTATTGCCACTTGAGCACTTTTAAACTTGTTCCCCAGCTGGGGGCGTTGGCCGACAAACCCAGCAATCTTTTATCGGGGAATCATAACGGGGCAAGATGAATGACAACTGAACATGTAAAAATTATTGATAACCGCAAGGCATACAGAAAACGCCTTGCTTTAAGGCTTCATACAAGCCCGATAAGCGTCGATTTAATCAGACGTAACATACACGCTAGATTATTCCCTATTAGCCAGTAAAACAAAGCCCATGCTTTTTAGCGTGGGCTTTCTTTTGCTCGTTAAAAAGGTTTTTAGCTGTTCGGGTTTGTTATTGGGTTGAAGAGATTGGTAACAAGTCACGTTAAAAGCTGGGGTTTGAGTAACCCAGCCAACTATCAAGGATCTATTGTCGACAGTTGGCGCAGTGTAACGCGATGAATGCGCAGGGTTCGCAACCTGCTAAATGAAAAGTGCAACGGGTAAACCAACGGCAGCACGTAAAACTAGCGCGGTAGTCATTTAATGCATTTGTGTGGTGGGGCTGTAGACAAAAGGGCGCATTTAACTGAAAGCGTAGCATATCCCACTATTTTCAACGGTTGTTAGCCCGTTGGAACGTCTGAAACGAACAAAGCGTGTTTCAGATGCAACATTGCCAGTAGTGATTTAAGTATTAAAAGTCGCAGTTAGCGACAATTTTTTTACTGATTCTCTAGGGGCTTGCTGCATCTGAAACGCAGTGGAAGTGCAGCAATTAGGGTTAAGAATGCTAGCGCAGCCAGCCTTTATTTTCGGGGTTGTGAGTTGGAGCGCTAGCGACCACATTAACCCCGTTTTTTAAAATGCCGATCTCGAATGGGTATTTTAAAAAAGGAAAAAAAATAATTTATAAAAGTGTGCGTCAACGTGCGTAAACTCGAAGAGTTTTCCACTTGTCCACACGCTTATTTGAGTTGAGTCTGTGTGTTAACTCGAAGAGTTATCCACAGTAACGAAATTTTCGAAAAATTTCGCAAAAATTGGAGTGCAAATGGACGAACATAGAATTACTGAATTACAAACTTTACTAGGTAAATTTGAACAAGCAAGAATGCCAACCACTAAAGGCACAATTGCTGAAATGATGATGAAAATTGTTGTTCCTGTTCTTGTTGAACAAGATGCTGAAATTCGTTTGTTGAGGTCGGAGTTGAAACAATGTCGAAAGTAAACGCTGATATTGGCGAGATAACATGCGCATGGTGTAGTTCCGTTGTGCCAGTGCGTAAAAATCGAAATTCTAAATTATACGTGGCTTGCTCCAATTGCGGCCAACAACCCTTAAACGCTCAAGGCGGCCAAGATATTATCTTAGAACGGGCTACAATTTACGGTGCTGCACCAAAAGCGGCTCCCGTAGAGCCAGCGAAAAACCCCGAGCCAATAGAAAAACCAATTGAAACACCGCCCGAAAAGCCCCGAAAAAGTTCGGGCTTTTCGTTTTTAGATATGTAACGGAGAATTAATCAATGCCCCCACGTAAAAAAGCCGATGAACAAGTGTCCGAAGTTGGAGAAATTCCAGCCGAACCAGTGATTGAAATAGGCGAACCTGAGTTGCCAGAAATAACGATTACTGATGCGGATAAAACTAGCGTTGAAACAAGTGATCATAATGACAACCCTGTCACGAAAACAAAGCATACCCCAAAAAGTGCAGCTAATGCCTTTGTTCAAGTGTTAAATCTTGGCAGTATGCAAGCGAGTAATGCTACTGGTTTAGATATGAACATGAGTGAGGACGAAGCGGGTGAGATGGGCGAGGCAACTCAAGCATTTTTAGAGTCAATTGGTGGCGTTAATTTGCCACCTTGGGCGACTTTTCTCATGGCTACGGGGACTTTTGTTGGTGGTCGTGTTGCCATGTATTACATGGCAAAAGAAAAAGACGTTATAGAGGGGCAAACTAATGGCTAAAGCCTCAAGAATTGATGAAAGTTTACCAATTCTTCATCATGCAATTATCGGCTCAACAGGTAGCGGGAAAACCACTTTTATTAAGCGTCACCCGTATTTTAGACAAGCAAGGCGTTTAATAATTTGGGATCCCGAGGGTAGTTTTACAGGTGTTAGAAGATACACCACTAAAAGTGGCTTTTTAAGAGCATGTAAAGCGGCTGGTTTTGGAGATATTCGCATTAGATTAGAGCTTGATCCAACGCCAGAAAATTACGAATGGTTTTGCTCTATTGTCTGGCCGATGCTACATGCAGCCGCACCAATGACAATGGTCGGTGAGGAATTAGCCGATGTTACGGGCGTTGGTAAAGCATCGAAATATTGGGGCTTTTTATCCCGTAAAGGTCGTAAATATGGGCTTACTATTCTTGGTGCTAGTCAACGGCCACAGGAAATGGATAAAACGTTTTTGTCTCAGGCTCGTTTTAGGTGGTGCGGTATTTTAAACACTGACACTGACCAGAAGTACATGGCTAATATTATGCAATTGTCACTAGCTGAAATAGCCGCTTTAGATGAAGAAAAATGCGAATTTTATTTGAGGCAAGGCAGCAAGCCGAGTCAAAAAGGTAGATTAACTTTTAAAACTAAAAAGGGTAAATAATGCAAGCAAGATTTAATGAAATAACTTATCAACTGATTTGTAAATATCCGCATTTAGTTAATGTTTATGAATCAATGGTTCCACATGCAAATTATTTAAAAGGTAAAAAATGAAAACATTTTTAAAAATATCAATGGGTGTTACAAGTGGTTCTTTTGCTGGTCGTGATGATGGACACCCAAAACCAGTATTTGAATTAATAGATAATTATGAAGAATTGTTTGAAACATACGAAAGAGATGCGGCTTATTATGAAGTGAAAGAAATTCACTTATCTAAAGTTGTAGAAGCATTCAAAGGATTATCTGGCTAATTTTGGTGTTTTTTTATTGGCGCTCCGTTACGTTACGGAGCGCCTTTTTTTTGTCCTAAATTCCTTGTAAATATAAAAACCAGTTAGTGCAACGCTGTGATAGCAGGGCACATTTTTTAAACATTTAAGTCGGGAGACTAGAAAATGACAAAAGCAAAAGCAGTTAATTTTTTCGTGGTTGTGGGTGCTGTTCTTACTGCTCACTTAATTCGAAACAAAGTAGCGGCAGTTCGTCGCATCACTGGTTAATTGGGGGATAAAATATGTCTCGCAATTTTCGACAATTACCAAGTATTTCAAATGTTGTAGCTGGCTCTAAGGCTTCTTTATTGGTGCCTTTAGGTTTTACTTACGACATTATAAAACTGAAATACTCAGGTGTAACACTTGCACAGATTGAAGATATTGAAGTTCGTATTGGCTCTAAGCCTATTCAGCGTTATAAAGATGGTGAGCGATTAAACGATATCAATAAATATTACGGTCGTAATGTTGAAGCTGGTGTGTTGACGCTTTGGTTTATTCGCCCTGAATGGGATAATAAAGACGAACGTCGAATGACGGCTATCGGCACCGCTGATATTTCAAGTTTTGATATTCAATTTAAAATCAATGCTGCTGCTGTGGCTCCTGTTGTTACAGCTTATGCTGTGCGTTCACTCAATACACCACTTGGTTTAATTACTAAAGTTAAAGATTTTCCAATGAGTTCTGCAACGTCAGGTATTCAAGAGATCGATAACATACCAAAACAAGGCCGCATTGCTGCTATTCACTCGTTTAAATCTGATGTTTCTAAATCAGAAGTTACTGTTAACAGTGCTATTTTTAACGAGTTTGAAAAAGGTATTTCAAGCGGCTTGCAAACCGATCACAAGCGAGTACCTAACGATGCTAAACACACCACAGTAGATTTTTTACTTGAAGGTGATTGGAGTCAATCGTTAATTGTGGAAGGTGTTAATGATTTTCGTATCAGAAACACGCTTGATACTTCGGGTGCAACTGATGTTGTTATTGAATACCTTGCAGGAATTCAAGGCATCTAAGGGGGCTTAAATGGACGATTTTAGCTTTAATGGGATGTTTGATAGCGTCAGTCAATTAGCTCAGGGTTACTTCGGTATGCGTACCGCTGAAGCCCAAGCCGATGCTAACGGGCAATCACAAGCAAGTTTAGCGAATCAAACCGATTCAAATACAACTTCAGTCAATAAAGTTCCTTTATCGGCTAGCCAATATCAACAAGTTGGCGTTGCAGCTGGTACAAGTTCACCTGCTGGTGGTTTGCCTTTTGGTTTAACTAAAAATCAATTGATGATCGGTGCTGCATTGTTGGCCGCAGTATTAATCATGAAAAAGTAAATAAGGGGCTTTCATGAATACAAAAGCCTTTCTATTCACAGTCGCGGCATCTGTCGCGGCTGGTTTATTACTCGATTACCTAAGAAACAAAAAGGTTTAAATTATGTTAGCTGGGTTAACAAGTTTAACGAATGGCGGTGGTATGTCGGCCAGTTCATCGGCAACGGCCACTAATGGCGATTTTGGTAGTGACTCAAGTTATAACGTTGGAAATATGACGTTTGGCGCTAAATCTGGTGACAATAATCAAATGATTATGATTGCTGGTTTTGCTGTTGTGGCTCTTTTGCTTTGGAAAAAGTAACACCTGTCTCAACTGAACAAGCGCTAAAGCTATGCGCTAAATCTGTTCGATATGATGCTGTAGCAATTCGCCAATTATTAGAAGCTAAACAAGCAGAAGCTTTTTTAATTGGTGATTGTTGTTTCATTACTCGCTTTGAACACTACGAAAACGAAAAAGAATTAATTGTAATGTGTGCCGAGGGTCAAGGACTTTTGCAGGCTGGCAGAACATTAAAAATATTAGCAAAACAACATAATTGTACAAGTGCAAGAATGCACACACACCGAAAAGGAATGCAGCGTTTAGCTGCTGAATTTGGCTGGAAGCAATTAGAAGTTGTTTACACAATGAGTCTTTAAATTATGGGTGGATCTAAATCTCGTTCAAGCCAAACAAGCAGAAGTGATAACACTTCCGTTTCAATTGGTGTAGGTGGAGACAATAACGGCTTTTTGGTGAACGGTAGCGGTAATACATTTAACGCTGTTGATCATGGTGCTGTTGATGCTTCCTTTGGTCTAGTAAGGGACGCTATGACAGGTCAAACACATATGTTTGAATCTGCTTTAGCTGGCAACGAAAGCGTTTCACTTGCCGCAATGGATAATGTTTTATTGGCGAATGATGAAGCTAACTATTTATCAGGTTTAGCCATTGAAAGTAATGCTGGAATTGTTGACCAAGTGTTACTTGGTAATACCGATACTCAACTGGCTGTCGCTGGTTTAGCGTCAGAATTCGGTGACGATTTAACGTATCTTGCTGATGGTTCTATTCAAGGCAATCAAGCGTTAACTGAATTATCTATCAATAACAATGCGCTTTTAACGTCCGACTTTGGCGATAAAATGCTAGCTATGTCTGATTCTAATCAGCAACTTGCATTAGCTTCAATGGATAATAGCGCGGCTTTATCGTCTCAATTTGGTGCTGATATGTCAGCGGCTTATTCTGGTTACAGCAATAATTTAGCAGATATAACCACCACTTCAATCAATCGAAATGCTGAACTTTCAAATGAGTTTGGAAACAAGATGGTTGACGTTGTGAGTGATTCTCAAATGGCATTGACAGAAATGGCCGTATTGCAAGAACGTGGCCTTGAAAATGCGCTTGAAGTCGCTGGTAACATGTCGATGGACGATAGCGCAGAATCAAGCGCTGAAATGATTAAGTATATCTCAATAGGGCTGGCCGTTGTTGGCGCGGCTATGGTGTTTAAAAATGGATAAATATATTTTAAAAGCTGGTGTGCCTACTCAACATACTGATGCAGGATCATTTTTTAGAATTCTTTCATCTGATGCAGAAGTTCAAATTCGTTTTATTGGTGATGGTTGGGATCTCGATACACCATTAAAAGCTGGAATAGGTTTGGACTTTGCAAGGCGTTCAAGCCCTTACCGTAAAATATTAATTACAAGTGATGTTGATCAAACCATTGAATATTTTGCTGGCTGGGACGTTGTAGACGATGACAGGTTGGCGGCTAGCGCTACGGTTATAGTCTCGACAGCTGGCAAAACGGCCAACGTTCCTCTAATGAAAACGTTAAACGATACAGTTAACGGAGTTGAGGTTTTACCCGCATTAGCGACAAGACGATCGGCTACTTATTCAATAACGGGTAATTGCTTTGTGCTTGATAAAGATAACGGTATTAAATTAAAGGCTGGTTTGTATTCTTGGGATAATCAATCGCCTTTAACACTTTTTCCAGAAGTGGCAGGTGTTGAATTTCGTGTATTGGAAGAGGGCGAATAAATGAGAGTTATCGGTTCACTACCGTCTTCTTCGGGAGATATGCAAAAAGTATCTGTGATTAGTAATTATGCTCAATTTATGCAGAATTCTTTAACACCTGATGACACGCAATGGTGGGATTATTACCAGCACGGCAAAACTTACACGAACGCAATTAATACTTTGTACACGTTGGTTAATGTCTCAGGTAAAGGCGGCTTTGTTGGTTTTTTATCAATGGAATGTGCAGCGGACAGAATCGAGGGTGATTTAATTATTACTTTAGATGGTGTTGAAGAAACAATTGAATTGTATGGCGAAAGTACAAACGAAAATACAAAACGCTTTTATTACGGCTATTTGTCTTTAAATGCCGCCAATATTCGCAGTATACCATGCACTAGGGCGGCATTTTCTAACGGCTTGTGTGATAAGTTCGAATCCTCTTTATTAGTTCAATTTAGGCCGAGATTCAACACGACGATAAACGTTCAAAAATTTGCCAGCGGTGCATTTTATCACTTAGAAAATGAAGGAATTCAATCATGATAGAAGTTTCAATTGATGATTTTAAGGCAGGTAAAAACCTCAAAGACGGTGATTTTGTGCGCGTTGTTCACAAGCGAGATAAAGACAACAAGGCTGCTGTTTTTGAAGAAAAACATTTTCACGTTTTAAATGTTGCTATCCGAAAAATTACTATTGGCTCTTTTCGTAGACGTTTAACGTTAAACGAAAAAGTAGCAATCAAACAAAGTGCTGATCCAGTTGTTCAAGTGTTAAATGAAGATTTACTTGCAAGCTCTTATGTTGATTTAGATTTTCAACCGTTTATTGATGGCCTTAGCTATTTGACTGCTCAAGGATTGTTAACCGCTGAACGTGTTGTTGAATTACTTGCTGATGGTTCGCCAGATGAACAAGTTTAATCTTGCATTAATTGGTTTAGGGGCTTTTCTATTTATGACTAATAAGCAATTACCTTTAGGTATTCGAAATAATAACGCTGGAAATTTGCGAGCGTATAACGGCTGGCAAGAATGGCAAGGCGCTATTGGTACGAACAACGGCTTTATTGTGTTTGATACGCCTGAGAACGGATTAAGGGCAATGGCTAGAACGTTGAGAACGTACCGCAATATTTATAATTTAAGTACAGTTCAAGAAATAATTTCAAGGTGGGCACCAACTAATGAGAACGACACTCAAGCATATATACAAAGCGTATCGTCTCGCACAGGTTTTGAACCGTGGGAACCGTTACGAATGGACGATTACCCGTTGTTAATGGCTGCAATAACGCGCCATGAAAACGGCCAACAGCCATATACTAACGAGCAAATACAAACAGGTTACGAGCGAGGTTTTGCCTAATGAGCATCAATCAATTATTAAATACAAAATCTGGCATGATCATCACTGCTGCAGGAGTTGGCGCAATTGTTTTATATTTTGCAGAAAAGAAGCTTCGCGCGGCAGCTGGTGAAGTTGGCCAAGCAGTTAACCCACTTAACAATGATAATATTTTTGCTAGTGGTGTTAATTCGGTTGGTGCATCAATCACAGGTAATCAAAACTGGTCTTTAGGTGGTTCAATCTATGAATTATTTAATGGCACTAGTGAAGAATTACTTAACCAAAAGCAAACCGAGCTAACAAATGTTGCTATCAATACAGGTACGGGAATCAATCCCAATGCTGATAAATTGGTGATGTAATGGCTAGTTTTTCGGGTGAAGTGTTAGCGCGTTGGCTTGAAAAAAGAGAAATGGAATTACTGCAACAAACATCTTTCACTGATGATAACGGCCATGAATGGATAGCTCCTAAAGGGGCTATTGTAGATGGGGCATCAATCCCCCGTTTATTTTGGTTTTTGGTCGGTTCTCCTTTTGTCGGTAAGTATCGACGCGCAAGCGTAATACATGACGTATATTGCAAAACAAAATCAATAGCACACAAGCAAGTACATAAAATGTTTTATAACGCTATGCGTTGTGATGGTGTAGGAAGAATAAAGGCTAAAACAATGTATTTAGCCGTTAAATTAGGTGGTCCTAAATGGTAAGAATAAATTTTATTGAAAAAATGCTGCTTTTTATGGGGGTGATCATCACTCTATTATTACAAAGTTGTACTGCAACTAATTATCAATTTGGCGATATTACAAAGCGCATTGATAATTTATCAATGAATTACTGCACAGCTACCAACCCAGAAACGAGGGCAATGTTAAAATTTACCTTGAATAGTTTGGGAGTGAATATTGGAATTGACTATTGCACCGCATACGGTCTTAAAACAATTGTTGTAGGTGGTGACAATGGATAAATCTTTATTGATTATGTTATTTACTCAACTAGTCAGCGCTGTAGCTGTTATCTATTCCAATCGAACGGAAATAAGCTGGATCAAACAAATACAGCAACAACAGCATGAAAGAATAACTACATTAGAAAATAATAAGTAATTTAACCAGGATAAAACTAGAATTTTTTATCCTGGTTAAATACGTAAAAAATTACGGTACCAGTACGTAATAAATTACGTAATTAACGTAATAATTTAACAAACAAGAATCACGTTCGTAGCGCTCAAGTTTAAAAAGGCAAACATTCAACCGCTTTTGCTTTGGCCTTTTCTCCCCGTTTATCATAAATCATTGTTGTATTAATATTTGAATGCCCCATAAGCCGACTAACTAATATTACATCAACGTTAGAATCAAGTAAGTTAGTTGCTAAACTGCTGCGTAAATCGTGCGGCCTAAAGTTTTGATGATCTATGCGTTTAAAAATTTTGCCAATGCTACCAAAATGTAAAGCGTTTTTTGATAACCGGTTCCCTTTATAAACTCTTAAAAAAATACTCTCGCTTTCAATGTCCTTTGATAAATCTAACCATTTATTCAATATACTGATGACAAAATACGGTAAAGGCTGAGTGCGTTGTTTTCTCCCCTTACCGGTAAACTGGATAGATTTACCGTTATATTCTTCCCGTTTTAGTTTGGCTAACTCATGCACACGTAAACCAGCACCATACGCCAACGCGATCATTGCTGCATTCCTTACACCAACAAACGTTTTTAACTTCTCACAATGTCTCACAAGCCGTTTTAACTCTTTACCTGTTAGGGCTTTTCCGCATGGCTCTTGATGGTATCTAATGCGCTTCTCTTCTTTAATATGTAAATAATCATCGGTTTTAATAACTTTAAGCTTCCAAGCTTCCCTTGCTACCCCTTTTAAATTAGCTAAATAAGTGTTTATCGTGCCTGAGTTTAACCCCTGTTCAATGAAGTGTGTTTTTAAGTCTAATAACAACGTGTAATTTAATTTTGACCAATCAAACGAGTGTAAATCGTCTTTATCAGTCAAAATAAAACACATTCTGTTTAATAACCTGCGCGAATTTTGAGCGCCAATGCTTGAATTAAGCGATAAAAGATAAGTTTCCGCTGGATTTTTATAGATTTTTTTATTCATGTAATCCCTTATTTTTATAACGTCAGGTTATAAAAAACAACTAAGTGAGCCTTGAAGCGAGGGAGTATAAAAGCGTTGTTTTTGCACGTATGTAAGATATATCTGCAATTAACGCCTATTAATCAAAGTTTAACAGCCTGTTAACACGATTTAAGTCGCGAATATAGACGAAATATAATCAAATGACTAATGTTATATCTATTGTTGCTCATAGCGTAAAAGACGAGGTGTTTATCTCTGTTTACAGTCTTTCGTTGAAAAGCGAATACAGATAACCTTAGAGGAAAAATTTGATTATTTGTCTAGCGAAAGCACAAGATAACTATAAGTAAAATGAAGAGTCAGCCATAAAAAACCCGTTGCACTTGCGATTAACGGGTTTAGTCATAAAATTCTCAATAAAAGAATTAAACAAGAATAAAAATTAAATACTAATACGTTTATATTGACGATAGGCGGGTTGCCAAAAGTTACGTTCTATTTTCGCTCGCAAACTTTCATCGTCTATACGTAGCGCTAACTCTTGGTCAAAGGCAACTTTCGCAACTGCAAAAGCAATTTTCTTACTTAAATTTGCAATCTCTGTCAGAGGTGGCAGTAATTCACCTTCACCGGTATTGGCTAAAGGTGAAGCCTCAGCTAACGTTTTACTCGCCACCATTAGCATTTCATCGGTAATTCGGTTGACATTGGCAGCAACCACACCTAAGCCAATGCCGGGAAAAATATAACTGTTATTACATTGGGCAATAGGGAAAACTTTATCTTTATGTTGAACAGGTTCAAATGGACTCCCAGTGGCAACAATCGCTTGACCATCAGTCCAGTGAATCACTTGCGCTGGCGTTGCTTCAACTTGTCTGACTGGGTTACTTAATGGAAAAATAATTGGCATATCACAATGTGATTTCATCGCTTTGATCACTTGTTCAGTAAATAAACCTGAAACCCCTGATACCCCAATTAAAATATCAGGCTTGGCTTCATTAACCACTTCCAGTAATGAGGCAAATTCTCCTTCAATATTCCATGAGGCTTGAGCGTCTTTCGATTGGGTCAATTTTTCTTGAAAATCTCTTAAATCTTGCATGCCTTTAGTAAGTAAACCAAAACGATCCACCATAAAAATCTGACTTCTGGCTTGTTCGGGCGATATGCCTTCACTGATCATTTGAGCAATAATTTGCTCAGCAATCCCACAACCAGCAGATCCTGCACCAACAAAAGTAACTTTTTGTGCAGAGAGTTTTACGCCTTTTGATCGACATGCCGCCAGCAAGGTACCAACAGTAACAGAAGCGGTACCTTGAATATCATCATTAAAACAGCATATTTCATCACGATATCGAGTCAGCAAAGGCGTTGCGTTTGGTTGGGCAAAATCTTCAAATTGCAACATCACATGTGGCCAACGACGCTTCACCGCTTTGATAAACATATCAAGAAATTCGTCATATTTATCTTGTTCGATGCGCTGGTGTCTTGCGCCCATATACATAGGATCATTTAGCAATTTTTCGTTATTCGTACCAACATCTAACATCACAGGTAAACAATAAGCTGGGCTAATGCCACCACATGCGGTATAAAGCGCTAATTTACCAATGGGGATCCCCATACCACCGATACCCTGATCACCTAAACCTAAAATACGTTCGCCATCCGTTACCACAATAACTTTTACTTTGTTTTTGGTGGCGTTTCGTAAAATATCATCAAGTTGATCACGATCTTCATATGAAATAAATAACCCACGATTACTTCGATATATATCTGAAAATTGCTCACAAGCATCGCCTACGGTAGGCGTATATATAATAGGCATCATTTCTTCTAGGTGTTCTTGTACCAATTTGCAATACAAGGTTTCATTCTTATCTTGAATGGCTCGTAAGTAGATATGCTTGTTTAAATTCGTGCGAAAATTACTATATTGACGATAACAACGATCAACTTGTTCTTGGATCGTTTCATAACTTGGCGGTAACAAGCCAGTCAAATTAAAACTAATACGCTCTTCTTTACTAAAAGCACTACCTTTATTTAGTAAGGGTGATTCTAAAAGGCTGGGGCCCGCGTATGGTATATATAAAGGACGTTTATTTTTATTGGTCATAATAGCGTTGTAATAGTGATCTTATATGTTGTTATATTAATTTGGTGAATGTTAAAGATTCACCACGCGAATAAAGATGAGTTAGTATAGTCGAACGCCTTAAGACAAAAAAGCGTTAAATGAGGGAATTCTAGTTTGAATATCTCATTTAAAATAAACCAACCTTGGTTAATCCATTTCAGCAATCCAAGCTAATTGAATTGCTTCTAATACACGTTCACCACAATGCTTTGGGTCATCATCAAAGTTTTCAAGCGCTAAAATCCACTCTCTAAGTTCAGTGAAATGTAATTTTAGCGGATCAACTTCAGGATGTGCCTCCATTAAATCTAACGCTAATTCTTGTGAATCCACCCAACGATATCCCATATTTTACTCCGTTATTTTATTAACAAATGAAACCATAATGCATCAGCAAGCAGCATTAAGATCAGCCATAAAATAAGCATGCGTGATTTTCGACAAAACTGACAATCGGTTTGCCACATTTTTTTTAGTGCTGCTAGAAAATTGGTCACAACATTTTTTACATTAGAAAAATAAAATCTTTGGTTAGTATAGAGTAAACTCGATACACTATTGATAAATTTCTACCAGACAAGCTAATTTAAATGAGTGAGATTAAATTTTCCCCCCAAGAAAAAGCACAACTAGTGGATAAATTACAACGCTATTTTGATCGTGAATTAGAGCAAGAATTAGGGCAATTTGACGCTGAGTTTCTATTAGACTTTGTCAGTAAAGAGTTTGGTAGCTTCTATTACAATCGTGGCTTATATGATGCTCAACATATCATCAGCGATCGTGTTGAACAAATCAGCGAAGCTATTTATGAATTAGAAAAGCCAGTGAATTAATCACAGAAAATAATCATTAAATGTGTTTTCTTTGATCTGCTTTAATGAATTATTAACGCAAAGTTTTAGAATGGTTTATCTACTTTAAATAGACGTGCAGAAAATGATGCAAATTACTGACTTACAAAAAGAACAAAAAATTCTACCCCTTTTACGTTTAGGTTTTAGACCTTTCTTTTTATTCGGTGCTGCTTTTGCAGTGATTGCTATTTTTATTTGGTTGTTGATGCTACAAGGTAAAAGTGACTTCACTCCCTTCGGTGGTGGTTATTGGTGGCATTTACATGAAATGATATTTGGTTTTGCCAGCGCCATTATTGCCGGATTTTTATTAACCGCGGTACAAAATTGGACCGGAATACCAGGCATTCAAAATAAGTCATTGTTGTTTCTTGTTTTACTTTGGTTCATCCCTCGAATAGCCTTAATTCAGCCCAATTTACTCGGCGAAAACATCACGATGTTATTAGATATCGCCTTTTTACCCGCTGTCGCGGTTTTCCTTGGCAAGCCGATTATCAAAATTAAACAATATCGTAATTTATTTTTTGTCCCGTTGTTAATGCTCTTTACGTTAGTCAATATTGAGTTTTACTTGGCCTTGATGTCGCCTGAAAATTTTTCAGTACAATTATCTGCCTATGCGGGAGTGATGTTAATTACTTTACTGATGTCTGTCATGGTCGGTAGAGTTGGCCCAATGTTCACCGCTAATGGCACTCAAACCACAAAAGTGACGAATATTGCATGGTTAGACAAAGCCACGAATGGCAGTTTAGCTCTCATCACCTTTTATTTAATCTTACATCCACTAGTGGCTATAAATCTCCAAGTGCTTGGCAGTTTATTTATTCTTGCGGCTATGTTTCAAGCGATTCGTATTGCTCGTTGGCGTCCATGGATCACCATCAAGGTGCCATTATTATGGTCTTTACATTTAGCCGTGATTTTTATTGTGCTTGGGTTATTTTTTATCGGCTACAGTTATTTTTCAGCTGAATTATCAACCAGTCATTTATGGCATCTTTTGACGATTGGTGGCATGGGAGGATTAATTCTTGCGATGATTTCTCGTGTCTCTTTAGGTCATACTGGGCGTTCATTACAACCGTCAAAAACCATGTCGTTGGCTTTTTTATTCATTTTTATTGCGGCTATTATCCGAAGCTTTTTACCGTTAATATTCCCTGAGTCTATAATGAGCATTTATCAAGCAAGCGCGGGTCTTTGGTACTTTTCGTTTGGAATTTTTATTTTTCATTATGCGCCTATGTTATTGAAAGGCAGGCTCGATGGCAGACCAGGTTAATTATTTAAGGATATAACATGCACGCGGTTTTTCTTGATCAACAAACGTTTTCAGCCGATATAGAGTTAACTGACATTAAAAATCAGATCTCCTCATTAACCTGTTACCCACTAACTCAACCAGATGAAGTACTAAGCCGTGCTCAAGATGCTGATATAATTATTACCAATAAAGTGTTGTTGGGTGAACAATTATTAGCAAAATTGCCACAGCTAAAGCTCATTTGTATCGCCGCAACGGGTATTAATAATGTCGATATTGATGCTGCTAAAAAATTAAATATCGGGGTAACGAACGTCAGTGGTTATGCAAAAGGGTCGGTTCCTCAATACGTTTTCGGACAAATGTTGGAGTATTTTAGTCAAGTAAGTCATCACAATCTAAATGTTGAACAAGGGTTATGGCAGCAGAGTCCTTCTTTTTGTTATCACGGTAATGGTAGCCATGAATTAGCCGATAAAACGCTAGGGTTAATTGGCTATGGTACACTCGCTCAAGCAGTAGAAAAAATTGCACTGGCCTTTGGCATGAAGGTGTTAATCGCTGAGCGTCCGAATCGTGAAAACATTCGCACCGGCAGAATAGCGTTTAATACCGTCGTAAAAGAAGCCGACGTCCTGTCTTTACATTGCCCTGAAACCACCGACACTATTGGTTTAATTAATGCTGATGTTTTCAACAAAATGAAATCATCTGCAGTGTTAATCAATACTGCTCGTGGTGCTATTGTCAATGAAGTTGATTTACTTAACGCACTCAAGCGCAATGAAATTGCATACGCCATTCTTGATGTCCTTAAGCAAGAACCCCCCGCTCCAGATCATATATTATTAACTGATCAGCCACACAATTTAAAGATTACCGCACATATTGCTTGGGCAACTATTGAAGCACAACAAAGACTTATTAAAATTCTTGCCAATAATATAGCCGATTTTATTGACGGAAAACTTACCAACCGTGTAGATGTTTAATCGCTACAATTAGCCTCTTAACATTAATTAGTACATTGATATACGTGGACTTTTGTTAAATAGCCTTTTATGATTTAGTTTAACAACAAATAATAATTATCCTGTACTGGAATTTTCATTTATGAATAAGTTTTTAAGCACACTTTCTTTGCTTCTTTTAATGCTCATCACAGGTTGTAATGGTAGCTCAGGTGAAAACCCAACAGACAGTGACGAAGTGTCCGTTGCAACAAGCATTTCGGTGGTTTTGCTCAATAATGAAGGTGTCGAACAACTTAGTTTTGATACCAATGATAACGTGACAGTGCAAGCAACCGTTAAAGATCAATTTAATGCGGTGATGAGCGGCACTAGAGTAAATTATTCAGCAGATTTAGGTAGTTTATCGGTTGACTCTAAACTGACAGATTCCAATGGCGTAGCCACAATCACTATTTTAAATAGCGATCTTATTTTAAGTGCCGGCACGCTTACCGCTTCAGTTGCTAGCGCGGAAAGTAGTATTTCCACCAGCATTGATTATGAATATACAACCTCCACTGTCGTAGCACCCTCACTAAGTGCATCAATAGCGATGCAACTTAATGGTCAAAACACTAATCAATTTAAAAGTAATGAACAAGCACAAATTCAAGTTACCCTACTCGATAACACAGGTGCAGGGGTTAAAAATGAAATAATAAACTTTGCGGCTGATATAGGTTCGTTAACAACAACCACCGCATTAACCAATGAAAATGGCCAGGCAATTGTCACATTAGCCGGTGACGACGTGATCGGTGCTGGGGTTATAGCGGTTTCTTTGAACAGCAATAGTAGTATCAGCGCACAAATGAACTATCAGATTCTACCAGCAGATACCGTATTACTTGATGATGTCCGCATTGGCTATTTTGATGAAAACAGTCAATTTATCGAAGGAGCTATTAAGCTTTCAATTACCGATCAGACAATCAGCGCAGGCGGCACATTAGGTTTGACCGTTGAATTAGTTGATAGCGAAAATAAGTATATAAATACGCCCACAACGGTTTCCTTTACTTCTAATTGTGTGATCAACGAAACAGCAACCATAGACGAAACAGTTATTAGTATCAAAGGTAAAGCTGGGGCTACTTTTGAAGATATTAATTGTGCAGGCATTAATGGCACTGAAGATATCATCGTCGCTTCTGTCACCTCAAATGGTGTAACAAATACCGCTTCAACGAATATCAACATTAGTTCAGAAGAACTTGGGTCAATTGAGTTTGTCTCATCTCAACCAGATTCCATCGTAATCAAAGGCAGCGGCGGTCAAGAAACATCGACGTTAACTTTTTTATTAAAAAGTCAGTTAGGAAATCCCCTTGCACAACAAGAAGTTGAGTTTAGCTTAGACACTATTGTTGGTGGTATTGCTTTAAGCAGAGCCAGTGGCTTCACCAATAGCCAAGGTTTAATTACCACACAGGTTTCATCCGGTACTGTGCCAACAGTCGTCAGAGTTACCGCGAAAGCCATTATGGAAGTTAATGGTGAAACTATCAGCGTACAAACGCAATCAAGTGAACTGTCAGTAAATACTGGGTTACCAGAACAAGCTTCAATGACCATTGCTGCCACAGTGCTTAATCCAGAAGCCGACATCGTTGGCCAAGAATCAGTGATCCGCGTTTGGCTAGCCGATAGTTTTAATAACCCTGTGCCTGATGGCACACCAATTAATTTCACGACTGAAGGTGGAACAATAGAATCATCATGTAACACAGTTGCAGGTAATTGTGCGGTAACTTGGACAGCAACAGAGCCTTATTTAACAGATCATCGTTCGACAATTTTAGCCACCACGTCAGGCCATGAGACATTTTTTGATTCAAATGGTGATAATGTCTTTGACAACAATGATGGTGATGCAATTAATAATAACATGGTAAATTCAGGTTTTGGCCGACAAGTTGCCTTATCTGCTGGTTTTGTCGATATGTCTGAAGCATGGCGTGATGATAATGAAAACCATGTTAAAGATCCTCAGGAAACAAAATTCTTTGACCAAAATAATGATGATCAATTTAGTCTAGCTGATGAAAAATTTAACGGTCCACAATGTAGTGGTGATAAATGTGATAATGAGGTGAAAAATGCGATATTGCGTAAAGCATTAGTATTAATTATGTCATCTAGCAGTAACCCCAATTTCGTTTTATCTGATACCACTCAAACGACAACCTATGCTGATAATCAAGAAACGAGTAATAACTTGCCAGACGTTGCTGATGGAAGCGCGTTAGCATTACGTTTCCGTTTTGCAGACAGTGCGATGCAAACCATGCCAATTGGTACCACAGTTACCGTGACACTTGATGGTGGAGAATTACAAGGAACAACAACAATATCAGTAGGAAATACTAACGCTGATGGTTTTAGCGCTATGGATTTCTCTATTAATAACCCTATCGATGGCGATCCTGCAACAGCAACGTTAACTATCAGTATTGAAACCCCTAATACTTTAGCAACAACTTATGTGACTAAATCAATCAACTTACTGTAACAACGAAAGTAAATTTTTACGGCGCTCTAACATTGAAAAACACCAGCTATTTCAGCTGGTGTTTTTAGTGAACTATGATGCTTAAAACCACGTATCTTTAATTTTTCCATAATGAAAGTAACCCCACTGCCCGACACGTCTTAATGGCGCTAAAGGAAACTTAGGCAACGGGCGGTCATATAAAGGTAAATGTGGAACCGACTTTTCAGCGACCTTATCTGCTAAACGTTTACCTGCTTGAACAGAGAATGACACTCCTGCACCGCAATATCCCATACTATAAAAAACATCTTTCGTGTCATTCTGGAAAATGTGTGGTAAGTCATCTAATGCCATACAAATCCAGCCTGACCAAGCATAGGCAATATTTAACGAATGTAAGGCCGGGAAACTGCTTTTTAATACGGACAATAATCTTTTGGCATAATATGGATCTTCTGCGCCCTTCCCTGTAATAGCTCCTCTGCCACCAAATAGAATGCGATTATCAGGTAATTTTCGATAATAGTATTTTAATGCCCTTGTATCCATCACCACATTTGAAGTAAGAAAATTACATGCAGCCATTTGTGCCTCAGTTAAGGGCTCTGTCACTATAATTTGAGAAAGCACTGGTAAGGTACGATCAGAGACTAAAACATTAAAATTTTTAGGGGTATAACCATTAGTAGCAATAACCACTTTCTTTGCCTTTACTATTCCTTGAGGGGTAATTAATTGCTGAACTTGGCCATTTTTATGCCAATCAATAACTGGCGATGAGCAATAAATTTTAGCCCCAGCTTCTCGTGCTAACTTTTGATAGCCCCATGCTAATTTCAACGGATTTAAACCAAAACCATCTTGATAACGAATAGCACCATATGCATTTTTATCATCCATATATTGTTGACTTAATTCATCTTTCGATAATATTTCAACATCATATCCAAACATTTTTTTTTGCAATTTCGCCAGTTCAATCAACTCATTCAGTTTATTGGCTTTATGCGCAACCTTTATATAGCCTAAGCTTTGTGGATCACAGTCAATGCCTTCATGAATCAACTGATTAACAGTTTCAACGCCCGCCGACATTTCTTGATAAATACCACGCATCACTTCTTCACCCCATTGCTTTTGCATGGTTGAAAAAGATTTTCTTCCTGATGATTTTAAAATAAAGCCAGCGTTTCGACCACTGCATCCCCAAGACGTTTGATTCGCTTCTAGCACATGTGCTTTAATGTTATGCTCTCTGGCAAGATGTAAAGCACAAGACATTCCTGTATAACCCGCACCAATTATTGCAACGTCAACATCTATATCTTGCGCTAATTTACCGTCATTCTCAGGAGCTACACCTGAGGTATTTGCCCAGTAACTGTTGGGGTATTTTTCTCCGCAACCTGGTGACTTATCATGAAGAGGATCGTACATCGGTTTCCCTAAATTATTATTCCAATGGTAAACTAACAATAATCAGCAAAAGATCAATCAAATTAATAATGAAAAACACCATACGCTATCACGCGATAACACCTGAAGATTATCAAGCAGTCATTGAACTAGGCACACAAGTTCATGGTGAAGGATATATCAATGCACAAAACCTTGAACAATGGGTTCAAAAAGGCATAAAAAATGGTACTAATGCCGGTTTTGTCGCTTATGATGATGACAAATTAGTCGGTTTTCGAGTTACCTTTGCTGTGGGAAATTGGCCAGTAGATTCATGGTGTTCGCCTGAACTGTGGCCTAGCGAGCAAAACAAAGTATGTTATTTTAAATGCAACACTGTTGATGAAAACTATCGCGGCTACGGCATAGGTAGTCAATTACTGCAATTAGCCATTACTGCGGCAAAACAGCAAGGAGCCGATGCGGGTGTCAGCCATTTATGGATGCAGAGTCCTGGAAATAGTGCCGTAAAATATTTCACTAAATGTGGTGGTAAGTTAATGAAGATTCATAATGATCGATGGCTTGAATTGAGTAAACAAGGTTATATTTGCCCTGTATGCGGCAAAACTTGCCATTGTAGTGCCGCTGAAATGCTTATCGAATTCGATTGATAAACTTATGACAAAAGTGTTTATCAATCGATTTTTCATTAACCAAAAATACGATGCAAAATTGAAGGGTTAGCTTTATTCACTGAACACGAATGCATCGGATCAAACCCTTTAAGTTCTGGAAACTCAACCGCTAAATGACAATGTTCAAAATCGCCTGTCGCTGGATTAAAGCGATATTCTTGGCTCCATTGGTCAATATTTTCAGTAACTTGATGAATAGCATCGACGACAAATTCAATTTCTTTATTCGACATAGTTGGATGAAAAGATGCGCGGATCCAACCCGGTTTTTCCGCGTAATCCCCCGAGTTAATTTTCTTAGTGATTTTATTCGAAGTATCATGATCAACATTAAGGAGTATATGACCATAGGTCCCAGCACAAGAACAACCGCCACGCGTTTGCACGCCAAAGCGATCATTAAGGATTCGAACCACTAAATTGTAATGCGCTCCCAGTACGTAAAATGACACTATCGCTAAACGGTCTTTCATGTTTGGCTCTAACATCACTACACGTTCATTTTTACTTAAATTATCCATCACATAATCTGTAATTTCTTTTTCACGCAAGGCAATATTTTTTACCCCCATCGCCTCCTTTACTTTAATCGCTAAAGCGGTACGAATACATTGTAAAAATCCTGGGGTGCCACCGTCTTCACGTAAAGCGATATCATCGAAAAAACTATGCTCTCCCCAAGGGTTCGTCCATGTCACCGTTCCGCCACCTGGATGATCAGGGACTTTATTTTTATACAAGGATTTATTAAACACTAAAACGCCTGAACTCCCCGGACCACCAAGAAATTTGTGAGGTGAGAAATAAATGGCATCAAGAGCTTGTTTAGGGTTTGTCGGATGCATATCAATATCAACATATGGCGCTGAACAAGCAAAATCAACAAAGCACAAGCCATTATGTTCATGCATTATTTCAGCGAGTTGATAATAAGGAGTCTTGATCCCCGTAACATTTGAACAGGCGGAAAAAGAGCCTATTTTGACTTTTCTGTCTCGATACTCTTCTAATAATGTTTGTAAATGCTCTAATGATGGTAAGCCGTTGCTGTCAGGATCTATGATCTCCAAAGTAACATCGCATTCATACCAAGACGTTTGATTAGAATGATGCTCCATATGAGTGATAAAAACGACAGGCTTATCAATTTCATTAAAGCTCACTTGTTCTTGCATACGCTCAGGAATACGTAAACCTAAAATACGTTGAAATTTATTGATCACTCCAGTCATACCGGCTTCAGCCGTAATTAACACATCATTGCTACAAGCATTAACGTGCTTTTTAATAACATGTTGCGCCTCATGATAAGCATGCGTCATCGCACTGCCTGTAAGGTTGGTTTCAGTATGAGTATTAGCAACATAAGGACCAAGCGTATTGGTTATATAATCTTCAATTGGTTGATATAAACGGCCGCTCGCCGTCCAATCAGCATAGATAATTGCGAGGTTTTGACCATTAATTTGATGAGATAAATCATTACCTATGACATGACGACGAAAGGGAATAAAGTAATTTTCTAAAGACATAACAACACCAAAACCAAGTAAAACATTCGATATATTCTATCAACCCTTATTAAAGGAGCAAGTAAAACCAATATAAAAACAATTAATAGCAAATAAATTTCTATTTAATCTATTTTATAGTTTTATATACCTACAAAAACACCTACATCATTATTAAATTAGAAAATTATTTCAGAAGAATTGAATGTCTGTTTTTTTTACACTCTGTGCTTTCTTAAATCGCCATAAACCAATAAACACATACATAACAGTCACTTACAGTATTGGCTTGAATTATGCTTTGAAACACATAGATAACAATAATGTTTAAAAAAGGAAAACAACATGTTTATCCAATCTATTAAAAAGTCTATTGCTTTATTTACGCTATTAATCTGCGCATTTTCGTCTCAAGCTACAATCATTGATTACAATGATTATACAACTGATACGGCGCAAGGATTAGACTTCCTTGATATTGATATAATGGCGGCAAATACCAGCAGCTACTTTGGTGCTGGCGTTACTTTTAATGGCCGTACTTGGGTATTGGCAACAACAGCACAATTAAACCAGTTATTTTCAAACATCACAGGTGAAACTGTGACATCCACAACTTCACACAACTTTCTAGCTGGTGGTGCCAAGCTCGTATTAGATTTAGTTGCTGATCCAACGATTGCCTCTTCAGATTGGTTACATACTGCAAATGGTGGTATGTATATCCATTATAGTTGTTGTAATGACACGCATGTTTCAACTGCTGATCAAGGTAATGCTGGTGCATGGTTAGTTTCACAAAGTGTTAGCGTGCCAGAGCCGACAAGTGTTGCTATTTTTGGCTTAGCTTTAGCATGCTTAGGGTTATCACGTAAGCAAAAACAAGTTTAAGTGTAATATCATTTTATTTGAAAAGGCTTCTAATGAAGCCTTTTTTATTGGCTGTTATTTTGTAATTGCCAATTAATAATGTTGTTATTATTTTTTGCCAACCAAGCATTAGCTTTTGAGAAGTGCCCACAACCAAAAAAACCACGATAAGCCGATAACGGAGACGGATGCACTGAGGTTAAAACGCAATGCTTGTTAAGATTAATATTACGGCCTTTTTTCTGAGCATGGCTGCCCCATAACAAAAAGCAACACCCAGTATTTTTTTGATTAATTTCGTCAATAATAGCATCAGTGAATTTTTCCCAGCCTAATTTAGCATGAGCATGCGCTTGGCCTTGCTTAACCGTTAACACCGTATTAAGCAATAATACCCCTTGCTTTGCCCACTCAACAAGATTGCCATGTTCGGGGATTTCAAAACCGTCAATATCTGTTACTAGCTCTTTGTAAATATTCGCTAAAGATGGTGGAACTTTAATGTTAGGATTTACTGAAAAGGCCAAGCCATGGGCTTGAGGTTGATTATCTTTTCCAACGCCATGATATGGATCTTGACCGATAATAACGACTTTAATATCAGCCAAATCACAATAAGTAAACGCATTAAAGACATCTTTTTCTGGTGGAAAAATGGCATGATCTTTTCTTTGCTTTGCCAAGTTTTTTTGTAATTCAATAAAGTATGGTTTATTACTTTCGCGCGTAATTATCGCGTGCCATTGCGGTAAAATTTCAGACATAAAAAAAGGGCAGTTATTTAACAGTGCCCTTAGTTTAACGTATCAAGTTTTAAATAAATAAAAATTTATGCTTTTGCTAATAAATACTGTCTTAAATCGTTAAACTCAGTACTTTGTTCAACCGAAAGAATAGTCTCAGACGCACAATCAGCTAATTCTTTAGGTAAACCAATCGGTTGACCTAAAGTACTTTCAACAACTTCTTTAAATTTAGCTGGGTGAGCGGTACCTAAAAACACCCCAAACTCCTCATCAGTAGCATTATATTGTAATGCTTTATATGCAACTGCAGCATGAGGCTCACTAATATAACCAAGTTTTGCTAAACCAATTACCGTCATTTGTGTTTGCTCTTCATCGATAGAAACCGAGCTGACACAATCTTTCTCGACTAAACCAGACTTCAACATAAACTCGACACGAGGCCAGTTATTCGGGTTGCTTACATCCATCGCATTAGACATTGTGGCGACTGTTTCATTCGGTGACCATTCGCCGGTTTTTAAATAACGCGGAACTGTATCATTAGCGTTTGTTGCCGCGATAAAACGTTTAATAGGTAACCCCATCGCTTTAGCAAATAAACCTGCCGTTAAATTACCAAAATTACCACTTGGCACAGAAAAAACAATATTGTCTAGGGCCGCAGCACCTTTTTGACGATACAGTTGAGCGACAGCTTCAAAGTAATAACAAATTTGCGCAAGTAAACGACTAATATTGATAGAATTGGCAGAATTTAATCCAATTGCCTCTTTTAACGCTTTATCATCAAAAGATTGTTTGACTAGCGCTTGGCAATCATCAAAATCTCCATCAACAGCGATTGTTTCAATATTGCCACCAAGCGTCGTGAACATTTTCTCTTGTAATAAACTGATTTTTCCTTTTGGATACATAATCACAACACGAATGTTATCTATACCATGAAAAGCATGTGCTACGGCAGCACCAGTATCACCAGAAGTAGCTGTTAAAATGGTAATTTTTTTATTATTTCCTTCTTTGGCACTAAAAGCTTGTAAACAACGCGCCATAAAACGAGCACCAAAATCTTTAAATGCTAATGTTGGACCATGAAACAATTCCAAAATCGCTCGATTTTCACTAATAGGTTGAATTTGCGCAGGGAAATTAAAGGCATCCGTGACAATATCAAGAAGTTGTGCTTTCGTTAAGTCTTCGCTAACAAATGGATAAAGTACTTCAACGCTTCGTTCTACCATTGGCAGAGCCAGTAGTTTTTCAATGTTGTCGAATTGAGGTATATTCTCAGGGAAAAATAACCCTTGGTTACGCCCTAATCCTTGCTTTACTGCGCCAGAAAAACTGACTTGTTCATCATTTTCTTTTAAATTATAAAATTTCACTTGTACTTCCTACTAATACTTAAATGGCGTTATGAATTAACAAAGCTTTATTGTTAAATCTGACACGCACCTTGAATATCTGCTTGGCATATATGAACAAAACCTTCACATATTCCAGAGCTTAAAGTCTGTAAATAATGTTCTTCTAACCAAAGCGCAAAACTTTGCGCTTTTTCTTTATCGTCAGTCACACAAAACAGAGTGGGTCCTGAGCCTGAGATCCCTACGGCTAAACAACCTTGTGAAGACAAGTAATCACAGGCATTTTCAAAACCGGGTAAAAGATGTTTACGATAAGGTTGTGCAACAATATCTGTTACAACTGAGAATGCTTGCTGTTTATCATGACGATGGCAAGCATCAACAAAAGTCGCTAAATTTTGGCCAAAGGTAATAACGTCACTGCGTGAATAACGCTCTGGTAATACATCTCGAGCCGCCTTGGTGGATACTTCAATGCCTGGGTAAGCCATGACAAAATAGCAATCATCAAAAGAAGGTAACGTACGCGTGATAATATTACTGTCAGGAACCATTAATTGCATACCGCCAAAATAACAAGGTGCAACATTATCATAATGTAAGCTACCGCTGATTTTCGCTTCCATTTGCCCCATCATAAATAGCATTTTTTCTTTATCAAAACCAAATTGATGATTGGTTTGATAATAACAATTTAACGCTTCAAGCGCCGCAACCACAGAGCAAGCACTGGAACCTAACCCACTGCCAACCGGCATTTTTTTCTCAAGCGTTAAGGTTACCGTATCGATAGCTTGATTCATTTCAACTAATGCTTGGTTAAATAATTGCAAACAATGCCAAACAATATTGTCGGTTGGCTCACCGGGAAGTTTTTTGGCAAACTCTCCTTGAACAATTAAGCTATTTGACTCACTAGCGGCTACCGAAACTACATCACCTAAGAGGGTACCATCAATCGGTTTTACCGCTAGCCCTAATACATCAAAACCAACACTAACATTACCAATAGATGCTGGGGCAAATACAGATACTTTTTGTTTGCTTTCACTCATTAGTGTTGTTGCTCCCACGCAAGTGTTCTTAATAAGTCACCGAAAACCCCTGCTGCTGTTACGGCAGCGCCGGCACCATAACCTCGAAGTACAAACGGTAAAGGTTGATAATAGCGGCTATGAATAGCTAAGGCATTTTCGCCATCTTTAATGCCATATAGAGGGTGGTCTTGACCGACCGCGTCTATCGAAACTTGACATTTACCATCAATGATAGTGCCAATATACCGTAAAACTTTACCTTCTGCTTTAGCTGACGCGATTCTTTCTGAAAAAGGCCCATCTAATTGTGTTAGGTTTTCCATAAAAGTGGCAACATCTCCACTGTCATCAAATCCTTGAGATAAGACAGAGTCGACTTTAATATCCGATAACTCTAATTGCATCCCCGCTTCGCGAGCCATGATCAACAATTTACGCGCAACATCCATCCCACTGAGATCGTCACGAGGATCTGGCTCTGTAAAACCATTTTCTTTCGCAATCGCCGTAGCTTCTGAAAGCGTCATCCCTTCTTCTAACTTACCGAAAATATAAGAGAGTGAACCTGATAACACCCCTTCAAATTGCTGCAACTCATCACCGGCTTTGATTAAACTTTGCAAAGTATCAATAACAGGTAAACCTGCCCCAACCGTTGTTTCATATAAGAAGCGACGATTGGTTTTTTGTGCAGCCGTTCTTAACGCTTGGTAATATTGCCAAGAATCTGTATTGGCTTTTTTATTCGGAGTAACGACGTGAAAGCCTTCGTTTAAGAAATCAACATAACTCATTGCCAAGCTTTCATTAGATGTTGAGTCAACAATAACCGGATTAATTAAATGATTTTCGCGTACAAATTTTTTAATATTTTCAGCAGAAACAGGGACAGCTTGCTGCTCACAGTTTTTAGCCAATAATGGCTGCCAGTTATCTAAATCAATGCCGTCTTTATCAAAAACCATTCCTTTACTATTAGCGATACCGTAAACTTTTACTGAAATATTTTGTGCTCTTAATTTAGGTTGTTGACGTGCAATTTGGGCAATCAATTCACTACCAACTACGCCACAACCTACCAAGAAAACATCAATGGTTGGTTTATGTGAGAAGAAATTTTGATGACTGACTTTCATGGCATCAGTACATTTTCTTTTTTCAATAACAACCGAGATACTACGCTCAGATGAATCTTGTGCAATTGCAACGATATTGACTCTAGCTTGTGCCAGTGAGCTAAAGAATTTAGCTGCAACACCTTGTTGGTGATGCATGCCATCTCCTACCAATGACACAATAGACAAGTCATGCGTAAGTGAAATTGGCTCTAATAAACCATTTAACAATTCAAGTTCAAATTCTTGTTTTAAACTTTCTTCAGCTAAACGAGCATCCGCAGAATGAATACAGAAACTAATACAATATTCACTCGATGATTGGCTAATTAATACAATAGAAATGTTATCTCGGCTCATAGTAGCAAAAACACGGCTAGCCATACCAACCATACCTTTCATACCTGGACCAGAGACATTAACCATCGTTAAATCATCAAGATTTGAAATCGCTTTTACTTGTTTCTTTTGATCATTTTCATTAGCAATTAACGTCCCCGGTGCTTCAGGATTGCCAGTATTTTTAATTAAACAAGGAATATGATACTGCGCAATAGGACCAATCGTTTTAGGGTGTAAAACACTCGCACCAAAAAATGATAATTCCATTGCCTCTTGGTAAGATAAATAATCAAGTAAACTTGCTTCTTTTATTAAACGAGGATCAGCATTATAAACACCATCAACATCTGTCCAAATTTCACAACATTCTGCTTGCGTACATACAGCTAATACAGCGGCAGAATAATCCGAACCATTTCGTCCTAAAGTAGTCACTTGACCTTGGCTATCAACACCGATAAAACCAGGCATCAAAGCCACTCTATTTAACTTGTTGTATTCAACTTGAAATTTCTCTTTGCATAACACTAAATCAGCTAAGGCATTTAAAGAAACGTCGTTCGTTCTGAGAAATTTTTCTGGCGCTAAGATTGAGACATCTATATCGCTTGTCCGTAACACTGAATCTAATATCGCAACACTCATTCGTTCACCAATACTAATGATGATTGAGCGAATATGATCAGGACAATAAGACAACATTGTTGCCCCTTGTAAGTAACGGCTTAATTGATGTTCCCAATTTGCCAAGACCTGTTCAGCGTGCTGAACATCAAAATTGTTCAATGACGCAGCAAGGTCATCTATTATGGTTTCAATTGCATGTCTAAAATGTTGCAGATCATTTTGTAATTTAATTTCATCAGAAATGTTTTCTGCCATCGCCACTAAATGATTCGTAACCCCTTGCGGCGCAGAAACAACGACACCAACGGCTGATGACATACTTTGATTTTTGATGATATTGGCTACTTGAACAAACCGTTCAGCTGATGCCAACGATGATCCACCAAATTTTAACACACGCATTTTTACTTCCTCTAAAAACGAAAAAAGCCCGTAACCTATGGTCACGGGCTTTGATAAAATACTATATTTTACACGTTAGCCAATGACCGCCATTCCGGTGAAGGTGGTGGTAATAATAATAATGGTGTTACGTGTAAGATTTTTCATGCGGTTAAAATGCCTGAAATGTAATTTTCTGTCAATAGCTATTTGTGAATAAAATTAGATGATTTATGAATAAACGCAGATAAAATCGTATAAATATTTAATCTTCAAGAATAAGTTCTATTTCTTTAGCGGCACAAACTTTATTACGTCCGGTTTCTTTCGCTTCATACAGGGCAATATCTGCATTTGAAATTAAATCTTCATAGCGTTTATCATCAGGATTGATAGTTGCGACACCTACACTTGTAGAAATACGAATACGCTTATCTTGAAATTCAATGACAAGCTCTTCTATGGATCGACATATACGCTCGGCAACATCAACTGCGCCAGCTAAATCTGTCTCAGGTAAAATTGCGGCAAACTCTTCACCACCATAGCGGCCAAACTGATCACATAACCTAAGTAAACTACTTATTTTTTGTGCTGTTTTAATCAAGACTTGATCACCACACTGATGACCATAAGTATCATTAAGTAATTTAAAATGATCTAAATCGAACATAATTAAGGCTAAACCGTGATCATATCGACGAGCACGAGAAAATTCTTTGTCTAGGCACTCTTCCCAATGCTTACGATTAAAAACTTGTGTTAAACCATCAATTCTATTGGCTTTAGCAAGCTCTTCTAAGGTTTTATTTAGTCTCGTCTGATAATGGCAAACATCGGTAACATCTTCGATTAAGATGCAAATATGCGTAATTTCGTTATTGGTTTCTATCGGAAAAAAAGTACAGTTTTGCGCCATAAAATGGCTATCTGTCGTAATGGGTCTGGAATGCGATAATTCAAATAAATGATGGCGTTGTTCCCAAGAACAAAAACTTTGTGTCTTTAATTGAATGACGCTTGACAGTTTTCTTTCAAACCACCTTTTAGGCAGCTCAGGAAAAGCAGTAAAAACATTTTTGCCTACCATATCTTGTAAGTTAAGGTGAGCATGGATCGCGAAAAATCGGTTCCACTCTACAATGTTGTAGTTTAGATCAAGAATTAATACCCCAGTATTTAACTGTTCAGTAATGGTGGTACATAATGGATTATCTGACACTAGTAATCTTCCAATATACGGTCAATTACAGAGGTTATATTGATAATAGCCGATTCTGGTATCAATAAAATCATATCGCAATTAAATGAATAATCCGTGACTTGATAAGTGATCTTAACTTTTAATGCAACGTCCCAATTGAATGAATTATGTTGAATATGATCTGAAATAGACGTTTGGTTAGCGTTGGAATTCGCAGCATCACTAGAAAATAATAGTCGAGGTGCACTATATGACATTTGATTATCAATTTGACTAGCAAAGACATTTAAAAACGTTGTCGTTAATATCGAACTTAAATCAATAATTTGTTCTTCAACCGACAACTCATCTGGCTCGTAACCCAGTAAATCCGCTAAGCGATCAGAGTCTTTTGGCTGATACATTAATAAAGCTTCGCCGCGGATCCCTTCATAACCAAAAAAACCTTGGCTGACTACCGCTACAGACTGTGCTTCAGACTTTAAGGTATCTGATAAATGTTGGGAACTGACCTGTTCGATGCTTGGGACTTTAAGGTAAACAAAAGTATCTAAATAGCGAGCAAGCTGATCACTTGCCTGCCCCATAGCTACATTGATAATTTCTTGTAAACAATCTTGTTGATCGTCATTTAAATTAACGTTGTTCATATAATATCATGTTGTTTTAGATGAGAAGTAAGGACATCTAATTGAACGGGTTTACGCAAAAAAGCTTTCGCGCCAAGCTCTAAAACTTTGTTTTGCATCTCAGGTTGAATATCAGCTGAGATAACAAAAACATTTACATTTAGACCGGCCTCCTTGATACCTTGCAACACACCAACGCCATCAACAACAGGCATAGTAAGATCAAGAAAAAGCACATCTATAGCTTGGTTATTTAAGATTTCTAATGCTTCAACACCATTAGTGGCAAGTTGAACATTTTCAGACAGTGATTCAGGTAAAATTCTTAGTACCTGTTTACGAGCCATATTGGAGTCATCACAAATAAGGACTGACAAACTCATGAAATGGGAATTCCTATTATTATTATTTTCAATGGGGTGTAATTTACCTTAAAAAAGTCAGGCTGTTAACGGCTAAACGCACAATTTATGATTTTTTTTTAAGCAAATGGAACGCACTAACACATATAATAATTTAACGCCTTGATAAATATATAATTAATATTGCTATCTCAATTATTTCCAAGCTTTTATTTTCACCGTCCAGCCCCATTTATCTTGGCAAATTTGGCAACTCATATTTAAAAACCAAATAACACTTTTAAAATAGCTAAGGATAAAATAGCCGAAATTGCATAAATACACGCCATTTTCCAATTATATCGATTTACTTTCATCACAATTCCTCATGTTAATCTTCCAGTCAATTTGTTGACTGAAAGAGCTGTTTATTAATATTTGTATAAAATACAAGCGATTATCATGCCAAGATAAAACAACTGATTGATAACAAAAGAATTATTAAAAAGGTGAAGATAAAAATGACTACTTTAAAAAAATATGGATAGAAATACGCTACATTATCAATAAGTTAAATGAAACATTAGCTGTATTTTACTAGGTGATTTATTGTGTTGGCCATTGAAGATGATTTTGATGGACTTTAAGCCAATGCTTAGCTTCTTTAAAACGAGGAAAAAACGCTTCGACTAATGACCAAAATTGCCGACTATGATTTAAATGCTTTAAATGGCAAAGTTCGTGAACAACTACATAATTTATCACCCAATCAGGTACCATCATCAATAAGTAGTTAAAGTTTAATTGTCCGTAATTGTTGCAACTCCCCCAACGAGCTTTATATTGCCTGACTTTGATATTACTTGGGTATAAATTAAGTTGAGCGCTAAAATATTTAACTTTTTCTGCTATTACTGTCTCAGCACTTTGTTTAAACCAAGCTTCTACAAGCTGTTTAATAACCTTCTGTTGTCGCGTTTTATCGACATTTTTATACCGTTGAGCGAGCGTAATTTGAATACTGTCACCGTGATTTTCGATACAATTTTTGCTAGAAAAAGTAAGTGAAATGTTTTTTCTGAACCCCTCAAACCATAAAAATCCATTTTCACTCAAGACAATTCCTTGATGGTTCAATGCTTGTTCTTTGAGTAGATTATTTTGGGTTAAAAGCTTGGCCTCAAGCCAGGATGACTTTTGAAGAACAAACTGCTGAATATAACTTTCTTTAACATATTGTGGAGCCCTAACGATAACAAGGCCCTGTTTTACCTGTAAGGCAATACTTTTCCGCTTATGACTGCGGATTAACTGATACTCAATCATAAAAGCTATCAGTTAACGACTATGCTGCATCACTTTTACGCTCAGTTTCCTTAGCAGCACTATTATTGTCTTCCACTTTTTGGACTTGTTTTTTTGCGACTTTAGGTTTCTTAGCTTGCAAGGCAATAAGCACTTGTTCCCTATGTTGAGCAATATAAACACTGAGTTCTTCTCGCATATTTTCCGATAATTCTATCGTGGCACTTTCAAATAGTTCAGCAAGACTATCAGCCATATCTAACATCTTGTCATATTCATCTGCGGCTTTCTTATCCATAAATGTTTCTACCTCCACACCTTGTCTTATGACAACAAATCGACTTTCAACGGCCATTGTTTTCCCTTATTTAACGAAAAGCTACTCTGGTAAGTACATCATAAACGAAGCAATGCGCACTACAAGAGCTGTATATAAAAACAGTAGAATATCTTTTTTGGCAAAAAATGCAATATAAATTAACTAAAACATGAAAATTAACCTGTTAACCATCATGCGACGACTGACATATTCCTCATTTAATTTGTGTCATTTTAACGATGAATGTAAATATCCATGACACAACTCCATAAAAACAACTTGCAAACTAGACAGATTTCCCTTTTAAATCATAACAATAGAATCCTCTCCATTAAAATTACACCGTAGATTTTCCTTACATTCATCCAGATAAATCTTGCAACTTTTATTGAAAAAAACGCCACTATTAAGTTGTACATAGCAATTTTGCAAATGTCGTTTTACCACTTTAGATATTTTTAGGAGCGTTATCATGAATAAAATTAAATCAACCATTACAGCGGCCATTACATTGACATTATTAGCAGGCACGAGTTTTACTAGTTCAGCAATGGACAAATATATAGAAGATTCTTTAATTGAAGTTTGTAAAGCATCTACTACCAATAGCATGTTGAAATTTAACAAAACCATGAAATCTTATCGGTTAAATAACAAAGCAGTTGCCAATAAGGTAATGTGCAATGGTGACGATATTACTGATTTTGCTAGAAACCATGGTTCATATAAAGTAGCAGCAAAACTTGAGAAAAGCTTAAACGGGAATGTAAGTATTACGGATGTAGCAGCGCTGAGTAAAATCGACGTAAAATTTGTCGAATAGTCAGAGCAAGAAGCAAAAGTTCCCTATCCCTGATGATGTTTAAGCGACAACGGCAGAGCAATTTGAAGCGAACCTTCTTCAATTGCTTGCTGTTTGCTGAACATAGTCAATGATTAACTTTAACTTCCACGCTGTAATTAAGCACGCTTAACACACTGAATAACAGTAAGTTTTTATGTATGATTAGTTAGATTTCCCATTAACCAATGAGCCAGTGCCTTTGGCTTTTCTAATGGCAACATATGGCCGGCTTGTTCAAAAATAGTTAAGGTCATGTTTTTATCGAGTTGTTGGAAATCCGTCAACGATGATATCGAAACTAAAGGATCATTTTCACCGACACAAAAATATTTTTTCTGATTGAGTAACGCTAGTTGATGAAAAATATTCTCTCGTTTGGTTGTGGCCAATAATTGATGAACGAGTGCCTCTTGCCCCAATGATTTATCCATATTTTCAATCAAAGACACGATATCGTTGCGATGATGTGCACTTTTATCTAATAAAGCTAATATTCGTTTTCGCGCAATACCGGCATAGCCATTCCTTTTGATCCAAGCAACCGCTCGAGCACGCTCTTTCATTTCTCTTTCTGGCAAAGCACATGGCATATTGGCTATCACCAATAGTTTTTCAATCAATTGAGGATATTTTAATAGAAAAGCAGATGCCAAATATCCCCCTAATGAAAATCCTAATAGGACGACTTTTTCATCTGGCAGTTGCTGTTTTATATCATCAAGAATGTCATTGATTGTTGGCTTTTGAACAATAGTTAAAAAGTGAAAATCAAAATGAATGTCACTCAACACTTCCAAGGCTGAAATCATTGGCTGCCATAGGCGTGCATCACACATAGTACCAGGTAATAAATAGAGAGACTGTCGCATAGTCAAAAACCAAACTCATTAAAAATTAAGCCAACAAAAGTTGTCTATAAATAGGTAAAACTATTGTAAGTATTTATCAAACATTTGTACCTTAACCCATTCACCTTGATTCACTTTCCCTTGCTCAGCCGCAAGAACGATATAACAATTGGCTGCAGCCATACTGGTCAATATGCCAGAGCCTTGACTGCCCGTTGAAGTAACTTGTAAATCACCATTTTCATCCTGACTTAGAATACCCCGCTGAAAATCCATTCTCCCTGGTGATTTTTTTAAAACTTGGGTAGTTTTCGCTTTCAATGTTAACGGTTGTTCACGATTAACTTGCTGCATTTTTAATAACGCGGGAAGTGCTAACTGATGAGCAGTGACTAAGGCAGAAACGGGGTTACCTGGTAAACCAAAAAAATATGCCTTAGTAAGCGTGCCAAAAGCAAAAGGTTTTCCGGGTTTCATGGCGATTTTCCAAAATGCTATTTTACCCAAAGCTTCAAGGACCGTTTTGGTATAATCAGCGTCTCCAACAGAAACACCACCAGATGAAATCACCACATCAGCAACATCATCGGCTTTTTTAAAAGCGGTAAAAATACTTGTTTCTACGTCTCCAACAATACCAAAATCAATAATTTCTGCACCGAGTTTAGTCAATAATGATGTTAAGAACTGACTATTGCTTTCGTAAATATCACCATCATTAAGCGACTGTCCTGGTTTTTTTAATTCATCGCCGGTTGAAATTAACGCGACCTTAAGTTTTCTAAAAACCGTTACTTTATCAATACCTAAGGAAGCTAGCACGCCAATGTCGATAGCCGTTAACTCTCGTCCTGTAAGAAAAACAATTTGCTCTTTAGCAATATCTTCTCCCTTACTTCTCACATTATCCGCACGTTTTCTTGCCGATAAAAAAGTAATATTTTCACCATCAACCTGACAATTTTCTTGCATTTCAACGGTATCGCAATCAGCAGGTACTTTAGCGCCAGTCATGATACGTACACATTCACCCGCTTTACATTCACCTGTAAAAGGCGCACCAGCCATCGAGCGTCCAACCAATTTCAGGGTGTTATTTTCAGCTAAGCTTTGCGATGAAAATGTGTAACCATCCATTGCAGAATTATCATTTGGCGGGACATTTACTGGACTTTTAATATCTTGTGCTAAGACTCTTCCTAACGCATTTTTCAACGTAACTTGCTCTGTATCACTAATCGGTTTGACCACCGTTAACATATTTTCTAACGCCTGCTCAAAAGGGAGTAAGCCCGGAGCTGAACAACAATCAACCATTTGTATTTACCTTAAAATTATTGATATCAATATTATCTGATAATCCACAATGAACTTCGAGTCAATTGCGTCGTTTTTGTTTGATTCAAATCAACTAGGAACATCGTTAATTATCATATCATCTAGTCATAACTATGTTATATTATATTGATTATTCGCCGAGCTTCTATTGCTAACTTTGTTTTACTTTCGTGAAACAGATACGTGATTTTAGCCGTGATTATTTTTTAATCGCCAGGGTTAATGTGGAAACATATTAGCCTCCCGACATTTGGAAAGGTGGAATGTTAACTGACAATTTTGGTCGTAAGTTTTATTACTTACGCCTATCGATTACCGACGTCTGTAATTTTCGTTGTAACTATTGTTTACCCGATGGTTATCAATGTGATCACGACCGTGATTTTTTATCGTTTGCTGAAATACAAAGAGTGGCCAAAGCCTTTGGTCAATTAGGCACGGAAAAAATTCGTATCACTGGTGGTGAGCCTTCATTACGAAAAGATCTTCCCGACATTATTGCTGCCTGTAAACAAACCGAACACATCAAAAAAGTCGCATTAACGTCTAACGGCTATAAATTACCTGAACATATTAACCCTTGGTTAGATGCTGGCCTTGATGCGCTTAATATTAGTATTGATAGTTTAGATCCAAGACAATTCCATGCCATTACCGGCCATGACAAATTACCTAAAATTTTAAAGGGTATTGATATGGCATTGGCAAGTGGTAAAACATCCGTAAAAATTAATACGGTGTTAATGCGTGAATTTAATGGTTATGACATAAAAACCTATTTAGATTGGTTAAAAGATACCCCAGTTACCTTGCGTTTTATCGAATTAATGCAAACAGGTGATAATCAGGATTTTTTTAATAAGCAACATGTTCAAGCGTCTCGAATTAAACAGAACTTGCTTCTTGACGGATGGCTGCCATCTATTCGTGATAAATCGTCTGGCCCTGCTCAAGAATTTTATCACCCTGATTATCAAGGAAAAGTTGGTTTGATCATGCCATACAGCAAAGACTTTTGTAACACTTGTAATCGGTTAAGAATCAGTGCTTTAGGGAAACTTCATTTGTGTTTATTTACCGAAGCAGGCTTGTCATTAAAAGAGTATTTACAACAAGATGATGTGGAACCGTTAAAACAACAAATTGTTGCCATGATGAGTGATAAAAAAGCGACGCATTTTCTCCATGACAAAATCACGGGTGCGACAAAAAACTTGGCAATGCTGGGTGGCTAATCGATGAAAACAGCAGCAAATATAATACTGAATCAACATTGTTTAGGGGTAGTATTAACAGGTGGTTTATCCTCTAGAATGGGGAGTGATAAAGCATTACTTAACCGACAAAGTGATTATCGACAAAGTGATAACCGACAAAATGAGCATCCGCCTCAAGAAAATATGTTGTCGTATAGTAAACAACAATTAAAAAATGCAGGCGTGGATGAGATTATTGTTAGCGGAAAAAATCATGGTATTGCCGATCAATATGAGCAATTAGGTCCAATGGGCGGTATTTATACTGTGCTCAACAAGTACCAACCAAAAGCCATGTTAATTTTGCCGGTTGACTTGCCTTTAATAGACAGTCAATCATTACTGCAACTGAAACGTGCTGGGGAATTATCACAAAAGGCGACTTTTTTTCACAATTCTATGTTGCCATTATATTTGCCCGTAAATGCGTTTGTTAAACAGTTTTTTGAGCAAAGCTTTTTGCCCTTTAAACCACATTTATCCTCTGATAATTCAGCGGGCTTTCACCAAACTAAAGATAAACCTGCGGTTAAAGGGCCTTCGATTAAAGCATTATTAATGCAAACACCGCATAAAACATTAATCCCTAAAAATTCACAATGCTTGTTTAATGCCAATACCCCCGAGCAATGGCAACAAGCTAAGCAAAAGTTTAACAACACTATTGTGCAAAACAGGAAAGATCATGTCTAGTTCAGCGAATAATCACAACAGTAAAGCATTTATTCCCCTCAACATTGCCGTATTAACCGTGTCAGATACACGTGATGAATCAAATGATACGTCAGGGCAATTATTAGCAGAGCGTGTTACCTCATCAGGGCACAAATTAGCAGCAAAAACTATTGTTAAAGATGACGTTTATCAATTACGCGCCACTGTTTCTCAATGGATTGCCGATGAAAATATTCATGCAGTTATCAGCACTGGCGGTACAGGCTTTACGCTACGCGATAATACACCAGAGGCTTTATTGCCACTTTTTGATAAAAATGTAGAAGGGTTTGGTGAAATATTTCGTGCTATTTCCTTAGATGAAATTGGTACTTCGACGATTCAATCTCGTGCTTTTGGTGGCATAGCTAATCAAACCGTTATTTTATGTGTACCTGGTTCAACTAACGCATGTCGTACCGCTTGGGATAAATTAATCAAAGAACAATTAGACGCGAGTCATCGACCATGTAATTTTGTACCTCATTTAAATATTAATACTGAACAATGTGAGACAAGAAGCTAATGACAGCGCCAAATAAAGAAGTCGCCTTGAGCCACGTTAACTCAAAAGGCGAAGCTAATATGGTTGATGTCACTGAAAAAGCGATGACATCAAGAACCGCAACCGCCGTAGGTTTCATAAAAATGACGGCAGAAACCCTCGCGTTAATACAGCAAGGCGATAACAAAAAAGGCGATGTTTTTGCCGTTGCGCGTATTGCCGGCATCCAAGCCGCTAAAAAGTGCAGCGATTTAATTCCTTTATGTCATCCATTAATGTTGACAAAAGTGCATGTCGACTTTGAAATTAACAGTCAGAAAAACGAAATAAAAGTCACCAGCTTATGCCGGTTAACAGGGCAAACCGGCGTTGAAATGGAAGCCTTAACTGCCGTTTCTGTCGCTTGCTTAACATTGTTTGATATGTGTAAAGCAGCAGACCCTTCAATGGAAATATTTGGCATTAAAGTATTAACTAAAGAAGGTGGAAAGTCAGGAAACTGGCAGGCATAGTTTTTCGATTACGCGATAAAAGCCACTGCAAACCAATAAAAGAATACGTTAGAAAAATACCTGAAAATAAAACGAGAGTCCTATGATAAAAGTATTATTTTTTGCCGCGCTGCGTGAACAACTAGGCAGTGACCAAATTACAATACACGTAGAAAAACCAGCAACCGTTGCCGATGTGATTAACGCTCTACTTGCCTTGAACCCACAATGGCAGACAGCATTTTCTCAAAGCATGCTTTATGCGGTTAATCAAAACATGGTAAGCAAAGAACATCCTGTTAACTGCGGTGATGAAGTTGCATTTTTTCCACCAGTAACGGGGGGATAACATGGACGTTAAAAATGATTCATCAGTCAAAATTGCCATTCAAACCGCTGATTTTAACTTAACAGATGAAGTTGATTTGTTAGAGAAGCAAAATGATGAAGACGGTGCAGTTGTCACTTTTAGCGGTAGAGTAAGAAACAATAATCTCGGCAAAAAAGTCAGTGGTTTATTCCTAGAACATTATCCAGGCATGACTGAAAAGTCCTTACACAGCATCATTGAGCAAGCTCAACAAAAATGGCAAATAGGAAGAATTACCGTTATACATCGTATTGGCCAGCTAAAAGTAGGCGAACAAATTGTTTTTGTTGGCGTAACCAGTAAACACCGACAAGATGCTTTTTCCGCTTGCGAGTTTATTATGGATTATTTAAAAGTGAGCGCGCCATTTTGGAAAAAGGAATTAAGTGATGGAGTAGAAAGTTGGTTAGAAGCTAAGCAAAGTGATGAAGCTAAAGCAAAACTCTGGCAATCTTAAACTATGATGAAAGTTAATTTTTTCTCCGCTACATGGTTTTGTTTCGCATTGTTAACTTCGCAAGCGATACTTGCCAAAGGTTCATCAGCGCTGCTAGAAAAAAAACTTAATATTGCCGTTTCAGCGAATTTTGCCCCAACCTTAAAAAAGTTATTACCTAAATTTGAACAACAAAGCGGTATCAACACACAGTTATTTATTGGCTCTACGGGTAATTTATTTCAACAAATTCATCACGGCGCTCCTTTTGATATTTTTATTGCTGCCGATAAATTAAGACCTTCTAGGCTTGTCGCCGCTGGTCTCGCCCTTGAAAACAGTTTAAAAACTTATGCTTTTGGGACTATTTCATTTTGGTCATCCTCATGGCAAAGCGATAACAAAACGAAAAATAATTTGCCAACTTTTCAAAGCTTGTTACAGGAAATACAAGCAAACAGTTTACGAATGGCTATTGCCAACCCAGCAATTGCCCCTTACGGTGTTGCCGCCAAGCAAACTTTAGAAACTACAGAGCTTTGGCCAAAAATCAGTTCAAAACGATTAATTATGGGCAGTAATATTAATCAAACATTCCAACAAGTAAGAAGTGGCGCTGTTGCTCTCGGTATATTAGCCGATAGCCAACTGATCTTAAATAATTTATCTGGTATCAAAATACCAAATCAATATTATCAACCTATTGAACAACAACTCGTTATCTTATCTGGTAGTAAAAATATTTCGCCAAGCCAATCGCTTAGTGACTATTTATTATCAAGGGAAAGCCAACAAATCATTGCAAGTTTAGGTTATCAGCCGGTCATTCCATTCATCAGTTTAAAAGGACGAGATAATGATTGAGCTCTCTGACGACGGTTTAGCATTAGTCACGACGCTTAAAATGGCTGGACTAACTACGTTTTTTCTGATGATAATTGGCACACCATTAGCTTGGTTTTTAGCGAAAATGACCAGCCGGAGTAAAGTATTTATTGAAGCAATCGTTGCCCTGCCCTTAGTTTTACCGCCAACGGTATTGGGTTTTTACCTATTAATTGCTTTTTCACCTCAATATCTCCCGGGGCAAATATGGCAAGAGCTTACAGGGCAACAGTTAGCCTTTAGTTTTAGTGCTTTGGTGATAGGATCTATTTTTTACTCCTTACCTTTTGTGGTGCAACCACTACAAAAAGCCTTTGAACAATTAGGAAATGATTATCTAGAAGCCGGAGCCATGTTAAGAGCTGGTCCGTTAGACCGATTTTTCACTTTAGTTTTCCCTATGACAAGAGCGAGTTTTATTACCGCTGCCAGTTTAGGCTTTGCACATACCGTGGGCGAATTTGGCGTAGTTTTAATGATAGGCGGCAATATACCGGGTGAAACCCGAGTGCTGTCAATCGCTCTATTTGATCATGTTGAAGCGTTTAATTATTCGCAAGCACATACTTTGGCCATCAGTTTAGTGATCGCCTCATTAGTTTTATTATCTGCGATTTATTTGCTCAATCATCAACCGATAAAATCAAAGAAAGTGATACGTTAAAGCATGGATAATTTCTCTTGAAGAATCGTTTAACTCTTAACCTTGAATCAACTAAAGGTCCATTTTCATTAGTGATTCAGCAATGTTTGTCTTTTTCTGGCATTGTTGGAGTTTTTGGACACTCTGGCTCAGGAAAAACCAGCCTCCTACGGGCAATTGCCGGACTTGATAAACACGTTAAAGGCAAAATATCTTTTAACGACCGTATGTTACTTGATACTAAAAATAAGCAAAATATAAACGCAGAGAATCGTCATATATCCATGGTGTTTCAAGAGCCTAGATTGTTTCCTCATTTAACTGTTTCAGAGAATTTAGAGTTTGCGATTAAGCGTTGCCAACACAGTAAATTAACTAAACAAGAAATCATCGAATTAACCAATCTCAGCACTTTATTAAATAAAAAAGTAACTGAACTTTCCGGTGGCGAGCAGCAAAAAGTCGCCTTAGCGCGGGCGGTATTATCAGAGCCGGCATTACTGTTATTAGATGAGCCACTAAGTGCTTTAGATCGACAAAGCAAAAAAGAGTTATTAATTTTACTGAAAACGGTTAATAAAAAATTAAACTTACCTATGGTTTATGTCAGCCACAGTAGTGAAGAATTACAGCAACTTGCAGAACAATTAATAGTAATTGAGCGTGGAAAAATCATAAATTCAGGCGAGGTTCATCAAGTTTTACACCAATTAAATAGTACACAGTTAATTAAGCAACAAACCAGCTTATCTGTAAAAGTTGCAGAGATAAATAACCAATATGGTTTAGTAAAATTAGCATGTGATGACCAATTTATTTTTATGATGATTGATCACTTAACCGAGAAAGATAAACTAGCGTTAACACAACTGAATTCTTTACGTTGTTATATCTTTGCCAGTGATATCAGTATTGCCACTATAGAGCCAACGAGTAGTTCGATCGTCAATCAACTCTATGGCAAAATCACAAAGATATCTCAAGTTGAGTCACAAGTATTACTTACGTTAACCTGTCAGCAACAAACGTTTTTTGCCAGTATTTCAAGCTATTCTCTCGATAAGTTATCGTTAAGCATCAACCAAGCTGTCTATATTCAATTTAAGGCAAGTGCGGTGCGAACATTGACCATTTAGCTTGAATAACGTTTATTATTTTGATTAGTTTTATTTTATAACCAGCGAGAACCATGTGCTTACATCACAAGAACAACTAAGGTACAGCAGACAAACCATGCTTAAGCATATTGGCGAAAATGGCCAATTAAAATTGCGTAATGCGAGTGTGCTTATTGTTGGAATGGGTGGCTTAGGTAACCCCGTTGCTATGTATTTAAATGCCGCAGGCGTCGGCAAAATAATCATTGCCGATGGTGATAACGTTGATGTGACAAACCTACAGCGACAAGTGTTATTCGGCGAGTCAGATTTACACCAAAATAAAGCCGATTGCGCGGCAGAAAAACTCACTAAAAACAATAGCGATACACACATTGAAGTCATTGATGAAATGCTTGATGAAGAACTCGGCCAATTTTATATACCGCAAGTTGATGCAGTTATTGATTGTAGCGACAATATCGAGACGCGTTATTTAGTCAATAGATTATGTGTTGAACACAAAAAACCGTTTATTCTAGGTGCAGCAACAGGCTTTGATGGACAACAACTTGTCGTTGATGCTAGAAAAGAGAATGCGGCTTGCTATCAATGTTTCTTTCCGATTTCTGAAACAGCTCCCAAAAACAACTGTCAAACTGTAGGTATTATGGGACCAGTTTTAGCAATTATTGCCGGATTACAAGCATTACAAGCCATCAAGTTATTAGCTGGCATTGAAGTTAAACATAATCAATTAAACGTTTATGATGGCTTACACAATCAATGGCAACAATTCAACATTACAAAACAAGTAAATTGCCCCATATGCCAGAGCAATTAATTTTACTATTGCATAACCGAAATAATAACGTGTGATAAAATTAAAAAACATACGCATAAAAAAGCCCTCAATATTGAGGGCTCTACCCGTTTTCTAAGGTGATTAATTAGCGTAATTAGAAATTAATGCCTATTTAAATAATCCAGAATTTCGGTCAGTAACGGCTTCGCGCCATCCCCCTAACCATTCAGATTTTGCATCAGTATTTTGATAAGGACAATTTTCTTTATTTTTACCTGACAGGCCTGCTTGGTAACCATTTGAATGCGCTCTACCTAAACGATCTCTTTTCTGTCTTCTCATATACGAGTCTCCATAACCAGATGATAAGTATAGTTTTTCTTTAGTTTTCTTTATCAGTAAGAATTAACAACTGACACTTCATTTAAGAACATTTATTTTTTTAAAGCAAGTTGAAAATGATCATAAAAGTGTCAAAAATTTGAAATTTTAAGCTGCTAAGACTCGACTGTTTTTTGAACAAAAAAGAAGTGTTTGAAAAACAGATTGTTATTAAAATTGGATTAGATCTAAAGCTAATAAAAAGTATTTTTATATAAGAAAATCATTTAACGAAAGTTAAAATAATCACCATTAACTTTCTAACAAGGGTTCTAACATTTTTTCCAAACCATTTAATTTTACTTCATACATCAGTGCTAATTGTTCGCCTAATTTACCTTCAGGAAACCCTTTACTATGAAACCATACTAAATAAGGCTCGGGTAATTGCAGCAATTTTCGTCCGGCATATTTCCCAAAAGGCATCACTTGATTTACGGCGCGAATAAGCGCTTGTTGATCTGAAAGCATAATTTCCTAACTGTAAATAATATTAGTGTTTTTATTGTGCATTATTATTAATTAATACGCTAAATAGTAAAGGCTAACTCGCCAAAGTTTAACTTATTTTAACAAAGTGTCTGACATAAATTTGTCACAAGTTACCCATATAATTTCAGCATTATTTAGATATTTATGCATTCAAATAAGGACATTCAATGTCAATAGTTCGAAAAAGAAGTGCGGCAAATAAAGCCTATATTCCGTCAAACAATCGTGATAATCAGTATATCCTGGCAGAGTTTCAACTATCGGATGCTTTGTTAACGCAAATTTCTCCCGATTTTTCTGAAGACAGCAAACAACCTTACTTTCAGTTTTATCAATACTTATCACAATTACTGTTTACGTTAAGTAATGATTTTAACATAAAGAGCAGTGTGTTTGTTGCCAATGATAAACTCGTTAGAGTGCGCTATAGCCAAGAAATGCACCAATGGCAAACTAGCCAACAAATATTGTTTTACTATGATCCGCAAATACATGAATTACAAAATTCATTTTTTGATGCCAATGCCAGAGCGAATAAAATTACCTTGTTATTTTTAGCCTCTGGCAATGACATTAGGGTTAATGCGGCTGAATTTCACCAAAAAGTCACAAAACTTCTAAAATATTATTGCCAACAATTAGCATTAAAAGAAGGGGATCTTCGAGTCAGAGATCATCAACATATCACTTACGATATTTTTGCCAAGAACAAAGGCTGCACAAGCTCTGTTGCTCATAAACTTCGTAGTATTGATCAGCGCTACCAAAGCCAAGCTGTGACTTTACCGACAGAAAATTCAGCGATTACTTACGCGATAATCAACTTAACCATTAATAACCGTTTGTTAAATATGGTCGACATAGACCCAAGTTCGAAAGATCCGTACAACCCGTTATACACCTTTTTAACTGATACGTTTTCTATGGTAGCAAAAAGGTTTAATTTAAATAATGGTGCTTTAATAGCAAATGGTTTAGTACCAATCGTGCGTTATAGCCTTCATGAAATTGTATCTCGTGTCGGCGAACTACAAATGTTAGGTTATAACCCTGAACAAAGTCCTTGCGGTTTAGTAAGTAAATGGCAAGCAGATCAACTTGTTGATAATGTTCAATTTATTTTTGTTGCAACTAAGCTTGATGGTACAGACAATCGCTTCGGACGTTTTATTAATCAAATTGAACAAGCGATGCGATTATTGGCCGCTGAGCTTGAAATACCCGGCAACAAAGAAGAACTTATCATCCGATTTCATCAACATGTTGCGTACAACTTATAATCAACGCTTGCGGTGCAATATATCATTATTGCACCGAGCTTTTTCACAAACAGTCATAGCATTTAATCCGCTTAAATTAACATAGACCTTGCCGTGACAATTGATTATATTGCCCTTTCTTTTTAAAGATTGTTTCACTTTATCTATGAAGCAAGTTACTAAATAGGCTTTAGCAATGAACTTAGAAGAAATAACCTTAGGTGGTGGCTGTTTTTGGTGTATTGAAAATATTTTTTCAAGGGTCAAAGGCATTACAAAGGTAGTGAGTGGTTACGCCAATGGAGATATAGAAAACCCAAGCTATGAACAAGTCTGTTCAGGAACAACGAATCATGCAGAAGTAGTAAAGGTAGAATTTGATCCTGCGATAGTTTCATTCGAGACAATTTTAGAGGTATTTTTTGCCATTCATGATCCAACAACACTTAATCGTCAAGGCAATGATATTGGCAGCCAATACCGGTCAATTATTGTTGTAGAAAATGATGAGCAACAAGCTGCAGCATTAGAAAAAATCAAACAGTTAACCGACTCAAATGCATTTGAAGATGACATTGTGACAGTTGTCGAGCATAAAAAGAATTATTATGCCGCTGAAGATTACCATCAAGATTATTATAACAACAACACTGACAATCAATATTGTCAGTTAGTGGTTGCTAAAAAGATACAGAAGTTTTTAAACAACTTTTCACATCTATTGAAAGATGCATAAAGACTAAATTAAGAACAGAAAAATTGAGTACAGAAAAATTAAGAACTGACAAAAAAAAAGTGCTTAAGCAATAAATCATTCTTGCTTAAGCACAGTTCTTTTTAATACATTAAGGTGTATAACTTTCTTCGAAACTTGGTTGCTAACGGATCACCGTCTGGCAGTGCTTTTAAAATATCAAGTAGCAAGTCTTTACTTTTTTGATCGCTACTATCTTTTTGTACCAACCTAAACAAAAGCGTTAACGCTTCTTCATGACGATTCACTTGGCTATATTGCGCCGCTAAGTTTTGTTGTAATTCAACGTTATCAGGCGCTTTTGCTAATTCACTTTCTAACGCTTGAATTTCAGGTGAATTTGCCGCTTGGCTCGCTAATTCAAGCTTTGCCATGACCGCTTGATATTCACTGCCTTGATCAACCATTAATATCGTTGATAACAATGACTCTGCTTCACTAATTTTACCGGTTTGAATATATACATCCGCCAATAAAAGTTTGATATCAGCACGTTCATTATTAAGTTGATATGCTTGTGAAATAACAGTAAAGGCTTGATTGATATCATTCGCCTCTATTAACTTTTGAGCTTGAGCAAATAATAGATCTTCTTCTTTTGGTAAATGTTTATCTAAAAATGCTTTGATAGTGTCATCCGTTTGAGGCCCTGATAAACCATCAATGGGTTGACCATCTTTCACTAATACTGCGGTCGGTAAGCCTTGAATACCAAATTGTTGGGCAATTTGTTGCTCGGTTTGGCAATCAACCGTCGCTAATAAAATATGTGCTTCAAATGCGTTAAGTGAACTGGCAAGTTTATCTCTTAATTCAACACTTTCAGGCACTTGCTCTGCCCAAAAATCGACTAAAACTAATTTTTCTTTAGAATCTTCAACAATAATTTTTTGAAAATTCTCTACTGTCATCGCAACGTTCATATTCGACCTAATCTTTAATAGATTTCAATACACTTTATTTGGGGACGCTTCAATAATTAACAAGGTAAGATTAAGGGTTTTATTTTTCATAAAACCCTTCTATATTAAAGTATAACGAGCTCAGCGCTAAGGTAGTTTAAAGGATTAATCACTTTTTCTGCTTTGAAAGATAAAAATAAGAAGGTTTTATTTGTTTAAAAACATCCTTTGCCTACTAGTGGTCACTTTAATATTTTGGGGAAGCATTGCTTGGGCTCAAAAAGCAGAGTTAACTAAAATTAAATATTGTGTTGATCCTAAATGGGCACCTTATGAAGCTATCCACAATAAAAAGCATGAAGGAATTTCAAAAGAATATTTAGACATTATTAGTCAGAAGTCGCCGCTGACATTTCAGCTTGTCCCCACAACAGATTGGCATCAAACCTTAGAGTTTGTGAAAACAAACAAATGCCATTTCATTTCAATGCTTAATCAGTCACCAGAAAGGGATCACTTTTTAACGTTTTCTGATGTATATTTTCATGCTCCTAATGCTTTATATGCTCATTATGATCAACCGATGATCGGCAATTTATCGAGTATTACCACGCAATCAATTGCAGTTGTATTAGATTATCGCTTATATCATTACTTGAAAAAGAACTTCCCTCATATAAATGTTATCGCTGTAAATAATGAATTAGAAGGTTTGGAAAAAGTTGAAGCCAAAGAAATAGATTATTATGTCGGTTCTTATTATAGCGCGAATAAAATCATACAAGACGCTTCATTTTCCAAGTTAAGAATTGTTGGTATCGCGGAACTCGAAGATAAATTGCGAATTGGTGTCAATAAACATTCAGAATTTTTACTACCTCATTTAAATCAAGCGATTAGTAAAATTTCAGAGCAAGATCATCAAACCGTCTTTGATTATTTTAAAACCACGAACTTTGTTCATAAAACAGATTACACTTTAGTGCTTGGCTTAGCGTGTTTTTTCAGCGCAATTTTTATTATCCTTTATGTGGGATATTCACGCTCAGTGCGTTTTAGTCGAGCATTAGCTAGTAAAAATAAAAAATTAAAAGCATTACATGCGCAATTAGATGCTAAAAATAAGCAGCTTGCTGAGCTAGCCATAAGAGATCCACTTACGATGCTTTATAATCGATCTCATTTAGCTGAAATGATCAATCAACAAATTAAGTTAAAAGACCGATACAACAAACGCTCATGCTTGATCATGATTGATATCGATGACTTTAAACAAATCAATGATACCTTAGGGCATAAAGTCGGTGATGATATTCTTAAAAATCTATCGAATGTACTGATCAAATGTGCCCGTAACTCAGACATAGTAGCAAGATGGGGGGGAGAAGAATTTGTATTATTGTGTCCTGAAACCGATATAGATAAAGCTATACTTTTAGCAAAACGTTTTCAACAAGCGTTGCAAGAAATGAAAAGTGAAGCTTGCCCTAACGTCACTTGCAGTATCGGTATATCCGAACTACATACTAAAGACTCAGCGGATGAATGGTTTATCTCTGCTGATAACGCTATGTATCAAGCCAAAGCGCAAGGAAAAAATTCAATTTCGACATTGGGCAATACCAATAAAGTGAGTACTTAATTCCTTAATGCTGAGATATTAAAAAATTAAGTACCGTTACATTTTATGTTCGTAACGGTACTTTTCGAGAATAATTAACTCACTTCTTTTAATAATGCTCTTGAAATAATCACCTTTTGGATTTCACTGGTGCCTTCATAAATCGAGGTAACTCGCACATCTCTGGCGAAACGTTCAAGTGGATATTCTTTAATATAACCTGCTCCCCCCATCATTTGCAGTGCATCATAACAAGCAATATTCGCTTTTTCTGCGGCAAATAATTTCGCCATTGAAGCTTCTTTACCAAATGGTAGCCCTTGCTCTTTAGTATAAGCCGCTTGCATCAATAACAACCTTGCCGCTTCAAGTTCGGTGTAACGGTCTGCAAGTTTCCACTGCAAGCCTTGAAAGCTCGATAACGACTGATTAAATTGTTTACGCTCAGTCAAATAATCACGGGCGTAATCCATCGCAGCCAAGCCAATACCTAACGCCAAAGAGCCGATACCAATACGACCACCTGCTAACTCACCTACAGCAACCGCAAAGCCTTTATTTTCGCCACCCATTAATGCACTTTTTGGAATACGACAATTAGTAAAGCTTACTTCATTGGTTGGCGATGCTTTCTGGCCCATTTTTTCTTCAGCTTTACTGACTGTGATCCCTGGGGTATTCGCTTCCACTAAGAAACAAGAGATGCCTTTCCCTTTAGGCGCACTGGTATCTGTCACCGCCCAAACGACATAAATGCCCGCAAAGCTTGCGCTGGTAATATAAAGTTTATTGCCATTTAAGACATATTCGTCGCCGTCTAATTCAGCCGTCGTTTTCATACCTGCAGGATCTGAACCCGCGCCACTTTCCGTTAAACAGAATGCGCCGGCTTGATATTCACCGCTGCATAATTTAGGTAAATATGTTTGTTTATGTTCTTCACTACCAATGGCTTGGATCACTTCTGCAACCATATTGGTTACTGAGGTAGTTACCGCAGTTGAAGCACAAGCGCGTGCAATTTCAGTGATCGCTAAACTAAAAGCAACAGTGCCTGCTTCTACGCCACCATATTCAGCTTTTATGTTTAAGCCCATAAAACCTAATTCAGTCAACTTCGCTAAATTTTCTAGAAATATGGTTTGGTTTTGTGTTTCATCAAGCTCAGCAGCAACAGGTGCCAATTCTGTTTCAGCAAATTTACGTGCCATGTCTTGAATCATGACCTGTTCTTCAGTTAACGAAAGATTCATTAGGATCACTCATTTTTGTAAAGTAGTTTTCAATCCCACTATACTAAACAAAGATTAAAAATTTCTCATCAACTATTTAACGTTTACGTAAAGTGTAATCGTGAATAATGATCAAAAGGTAGGTATTTCTATAGAACATATACGCTCTTTCACATCCATGTGATTACGTTATACCGTTCATCCTGAACATATACGCTCTTTCACATCCATGTGATTGCGTTATACCGTTCATCCTGAACATAAAAACTCGCTATAAAAGCGCGTGATATCTTAAGTCATTTGTCACTAACAATAAGTCACGGATTAACTCATTAGAAACCATACAAGACCAAAACCGAGTATTAAGCGATATATAACAAATGGCATCATGCCTAGTTTACCCACTAGAATTAAAAAGTAATGGATACATGCATAAGCACTTAAAAACGCTAGCACACTCCCTAAACCTAGTACTTGCCAATCAACTGCATCAGCAGAAGAAGCTAGTTTTAAAGTTAAATACCCCCCTGCCATCGCAATCGCTGGAATCGACAATAAAAAGGAAAATCGTGCAGCATTCTCTCTACTTAAACCAAGCATTAAACCTAAAGTCATGGTGATACCAGAACGTGAAGTACCCGGTATTAATGCTAGCATTTGTGCGAAACCAATAATCATCGCACCCTTTAGGCCTAAGTTTTCGATACTGACGTTTTGTTCTGCTTTTCTTTTACCTGCTGAGAAATCTGCAAAGCCAAGTAATAAGCCGAACAATATAGTGGTTGCCGCTATCACCGCTGCACTTCTTAAGTTTGCGTCGATAAAGTCATGACCAATAAAGCCAACCGCCCCTAAAGGAATGGTGGCAAATAAAATCCACCATGCTAATTTTCCATCGAATGATTGATTATTTTTTTCTGGGCCGATACCTACGGTGCCAAACCAAGCAACCGCCATACGACCGACTTCTTTTCGATAATAAAGTACCACAGCAAACAAGGTACCAACATGTAAGGCAACATCGAGAGCAAGACCTTGATCTTGCCAACCTAAAATCGCAGATGGCAAAATTAAGTGTGCGGAACTTGATATAGGTAAAAACTCAGTTAAGCCTTGAATTATGGCTAATAAAAAAATCTCAATAGTGCTCATTTTCTGGTGATTATCCTTGCCAGTTAAACGGAATGATTGCTAATTTTTGGGTGTTTTTGTCAAAGTTTTGCCATAACGAATGGTAACTTTGTTTTAAAACAGGATGTAATAGTTGTGGCGCTATTTCGGCGAGTGGCCATAAAACAAAGGCATTAAAACTAATTTCATCACGTGGAAGTTGAACTGGCTCGCTTTGTACAAGGTCGCCATATAGTAAAATATCAATATCTAACGTTCTTGGACTAAATTTTTTCGCGTTTGCTTCTCTGCCAAATTTATATTCAATTTCACGTAACGTTTTACTTAATTCTTCTATCGTTTGGTTTGTTTGTAACCCCACCACCATATTGTAAAAAGGTGAGCCATCAAATCCAACCGCCTCACTTTCAAATAATGATGATAACGTTAACTCATGATAAATGGCGGTTAATTCAGTTAACCCAGACTTTAAATTATTTTCACGATCAATATTACTGCCAAGCGATAAATATACTTGCACCATTACTTCGCTTGACCTCGTTCAATTTCTACTCCTACGGTATCAGCATTATGAACCGCACCTGGCTTGCCTATACTCAGCTTTAACCAAGGAATATGAAACGTTGTCATTAAATAATTCGCTAAACGTTCAGCAAGTGTTTCTAATAAATCAACAGGGTTGTCATTAGCAAACAAGGCTATTTTTTCCGATATGTCAGCGTAATCTAAGGTTTTATCAAGCTCGTCATTTTCAGCAGCTAATTGCGTATTCCAACCCATAGCAAGATCAATGACTAATGTTTGTTTTATTTCTTTTTCCCAAGCAAAAAAGCCAATAGTGGTTTGAATATTTAACCCTCGAATAAAAACTTTATCCATCTTAACGCTACTCTTTTATCGATAAATGGCTTGAATACTCTGGGATGAGGTCAACCACTTATAAAATTTTAATGGTATATTACAAATTAATTGGCGAGTTTACCTGCCTAAGAGTAGAAAAACTAGTGAACTAAGTTATACAATACTGAATTAATAAACATCCATACACTCTGATAAAAGGACTTTTACATGCTTTTGCTCACTTTTGCATTGACAATTGCAGCCTATTTATTAGGTTCAATATCCAGTGCTGTTTTAGTTTGCAAAGTATTAAACCTTCCTGATCCTCGAACCACAGGTTCAAAAAATCCCGGCGCAACGAATGTTTATCGCATCGGCGGAAAATGGGCGGCTATCAGTGTTTTAATTTTTGATATTTTAAAAGGTGCAATACCTGTGTGGGGTGCATACTTTGTTAATGTTGAGCCTATCTATTTAGGCGTCATTGCATTAGCCACCTGCTTAGGCCATATGTTTCCAGTCTTTTTTAACTTCAAAGGTGGCAAAGCTGTTGCCACTGCATTTGGAGTATTATTACCAATAGGACTAGACTTAGGTGGTTTATTAATTTTTACATGGCTGACCATTCTTAAATTTACTCGATTTTCAAGTTTAGCCGCAATTGTCGCCGTTTCGTTAGCCCCATTTTATACTTGGCTCTTAAAACCTATTTACACCTATCCGGTGATCATGCTTTCGGTGCTCATCATCATGCGGCATAAAGGAAATATAGTTCGCTTAATAAAAGGCACAGAGCCTAAAGTAAATAACAAACTGAAAATTTAAGCGACTACAAGAGAAAATTTATCTATTGTCGATAAACTTCCTATTGTAATATCAACTACTTAGATAGCAGAAAGGCTATCTAAAGGCCAGCGTGGCGTTGCTTTAAACGTTAAATCAGAATTAGTTCCAGCCTTTAAACGTTGCATGCCCGCAAAAGCAATCATGGCACCATTATCAGTACAAAATTCAGGACGAGGATAATAAACTTGCCCGCCAACTTTTTGCGTAATTTGTGCAAGCTTTGCTCTTAAGGCCGTATTCGCACTTACTCCGCCAGCAATAACCAAACGTGTTAATTCACATTGCTGTAAGGCACGGCGACACTTTATCGCCAAGGTATCAACCACTGCTTCTTGAAATGCATAAGCAATATCCGCATGAGTTTGTTCATCCATAGTGCCATGTATGTCTATTTCTTTACGAATAGCGGTTGCCGTTGCGGTTTTTAATCCACTAAAGCTAAAATCTAAACCTGGTCTATCGGTCATAGGCCTTGGAAATTTAAACCGACCTTTAACGCCAGTTTCTGCCATTTTTGATAAAGCTGGGCCTCCCGGATAATCTAACCCTAATAATTTAGCCGTTTTATCAAATGCTTCACCGGCAGCATCATCAACCGATTCACCTAACAATTCATACTGACCAATGCCATCAACCCGAACCAGCATGGTATGACCGCCAGACACTAACAAAGCAACAAACGGAAATTCAGGTACATCATCTTCTAACATGGGCGCTAATAAATGTCCTTCCATGTGATGTACAGGAACAGCAGGTAACCCCCAACCATACGCTAAACTTCGACCAATAGAGCAACCAACAAGTAACGCGCCAACTAAACCAGGACCAGAGGTATACGCGACACCATCAAGATCTTTCGGCGTTAAATTAGCTTCCGCTAAGACTTCTTTAATCAGCGGAATCGTTTTTCTAACATGATCACGCGAGGCAAGTTCAGGTACAACACCACCATAATCTGCATGAACAGCAATTTGACTATATAATCGATGCGCAACTATTCCTTCAGGTAAATCGCCTTTTCCATCATCATAAATAGCGATACCAGTTTCATCACAAGAGGTTTCAATTCCTAAAATACGCATTATTTATAAGCCCAGATTTTCTGCTATGAATGTAAAGTCGCCGATTTTACCTGTTAACAACTTTTTTCACCAGCGGCTTTACAGGATAAAAATCATTTATAACTTTACAAGTACCTTACCTTAGCATTAGAATACGGCACCAATTTTTAATAGAGTGGGTGAAGATGAGGCCAAATGGCTGAAATCGAACACCGATTTATATAGATACATAACTAAGGTAAAACAGTACATGCCAGTAATTAAAGTAAGAGAAAACGAACCATTTGACGTAGCATTACGTCGTTTTAAGCGTTCATGTGAAAAAGCAGGTATCCTTTCAGAAGTTCGTCGTCGCGAATGTTACGAAAAACCAACTTGGGAACGTAAACGTAAAAAAGCAGCTGCTGTTAAACGTGCTGCCAAAAAAGTTTCTCGTGAGAACGCTCGTCGCGTTCGCATGTACTAAGAAAAATCTTAGTTATTATTTGAGTTAACTGAACCAGTTATTATGAGCTTACTCATACAACTCAAAGATGAAATGAAAAATGCCATGCGAGCTAAAGACAAATTACGTCTTGGCGTTATCCGCATGGCATTGTCTGCTATCAAGCAAGCTGAAATTGATCACAACACGGAAGCAACTGATGAGAACATCATTGCGGTATTAACCAAAATGGTTAAACAACGCAAAGAATCTATCAAAATGTTTACCGATGGTGGTCGAGAAGATATGGCGGCGAATGAACAAGCAGAAGTGGTCGCACTAGAAACGTTTCTACCGCAACCACTAACTCAAGACGAAATCCAACAATTGATCACCAATGCAATTACTGAAACTGGTGCAGCTTCTATGGCTGACATGGGAAAAGTAATGGCGCTATTAAAACCTGCCATGCAAGGTAAAGCAGACATGGGTTCGGTAAGTGGTCAAGTGAGAGCGGCCTTAAATAGTTAAAAGTCAATCGGAACATAATTAGTTGTTTGTCGTGATCAATGACAGCACGTTATAGCGTTCTTGATGAACATAAAACCGTATCTTTTAGATGCGGTTTTTTTATATTTACGCTAAAGTAGCAAGGTTATTTTTGATAGTAGTCAAATTTATTTGAACCACTAATCTCTTTTCAAATAGGTTTTTAAAAGACATGGCAGGTATGATCCCCAGACAATTTATCGACGATTTATTAGCACGCGCTGATATCGTAGAACTAATTGATTCGAGAGTACCCTTAAAAAAAGCAGGTAAAAACTACCAAGCTTGCTGTCCATTTCATACCGAAAAATCTCCCTCGTTTACTGTTAGCCAAGACAAACAATTTTATCATTGTTTTGGCTGTGGTGAACACGGCAATGCCATTTCATTTTTAATGGAATTTGATCGACTAGAGTTCCCTGACGCGATAGAAGAACTCGCCTCTCATTATAATATGGAAGTGCCAAGAGAACAGAATAATCAATCACCTGCACAACAATTAAAACAACAGCAAGCTTATCAACAAAAGCAAAATGATTACGAATTGATGGACAGTATTGCTCGGTTCTATCAACAACAACTTAAAGTTGCAACTGATAAAGAAACCGCCATTGAATATTTAAAAGGTCGTGGATTAAGCGGAGAAATCGTCAAACACTTTGGCATGGGCTACATCAGTGATGCTTGGGATGGCATGATGAGCGCTTTTGCAAAAAACCGCGACATAACGCAACAGTTAATTGATTTAGGCATGGCGATTCAAGGGGATAAAAACAAACCTTATGATCGTTTTCGTGGCCGTATTATGTTTCCTATTCGTGATAAACGAGGCCGAACATTAGGCTTTGGTGGTCGAGTATTAGGCGACGGCACGCCTAAATATTTAAATTCGCCTGAAACACGTATTTATCATAAAGGCCAAGAACTTTACGGACTTTTTGAAGCTAAAAAAGCCAATAAACAACTTACTCGTCTAGTGGTTGTTGAAGGTTATATGGATGTTGTCGCTTTAGCACAACATGGCGTAAACTATGCCGTTGCCTCACTTGGTACAGCAACAACACCAGAGCAATTGCAAACTTTATTTCGCACCGTCAAAGAAGTTATTTGTTGTTACGATGGCGATAGAGCCGGTCGAGATGCAGCTTGGCGCGCCATGGACAACGCCTTACCGCTGATCCGCGATGGCTATTCGTTAAAGTTTGTCTTTTTGCCTGATGGTGAAGACCCTGACTCATTGATACGCGAACAAGGCCAACAAGCCTTTGAAAATATTTTAGATAATGCCATGCCGTTATCCGAATTTTTACTCAATAACTTATCTGAGCAAACCGATTTAAATACGAATGAAGGCACATCAAAACTTGTTGAGCTATTTCAGCCTTATCTAAATAAATTACCTGAGAGTTTTCTTAAGCAAAGTATTATTTCATCGATTGCCAATAAGTTTGCCCGTGGCAGTGAAAAACGCTTAGAAGAATTGCGTCGCCATCATAGTAAAGAACAACACAAACCAAAAAACAAACAACCTAAAATCACGCCAATTCGTCTGGCTATTGCATTATTGCTTGAGCATCCCCATATAGTAAAAGCAATTCCTGACAGCTCTATTTTACAGCAATTAGACATGCCAGGAATGCCGTTATTAAACCGGTTAGTTCAGTTGTGTAATGAAAATAAAAAGATTAATAGTGCGCAATTAATTGAGTATTTTCGCGGCACACCTGAAGGAGCGCAATTAACAAAATTAATGTGCCTTGAACATTATGTTGAAGCAGAAAACGCTGAGAGTACTTTTTTAGATATTTTAGAAAGTTTTTTGAATAAATTTATTGAACAGCGCACAGAACAATTAATTGCGAAAGAGCAAAAAAACGGGCTGAGCAAAGAAGAAAAACAAGAGCTATATAGCCTGCTAACAGCTTAAACAGGTTGAAGTTAAAACATATTTTAACTATATAACATATAAATAATACGATAATAGTTTATCGCTGGTAATTTAGTCACTGATTGGCTATAATTTCCGGCTTACTGTTTTCAATTTGATAGCCATAAATTAGGTGGACACTCGTCAATGGATCAAGCCCCACAATCTAGATTAAAAGAGTTAATTACCAAAGGTAAAGAGCAAGGGTATTTAACATTTGCTCAAGTTAACGATCATCTCCCGCAAGACATTATCGATTCAGACCAAGTTGAAGACATCGTACGTATGATCAACGACATGGGTATTCAAGTATTTGAAAATGCTCCTGATAGCGATACGCTAATGATGAGTGAAGCAAATACTGATGAAGATGCGGCAGAAGCTGCAGCTCAGGCACTTGCTACCGTTGAAAGTGAAATTGGTAGAACAACGGATCCTGTACGTATGTATATGCGTGAAATGGGAACCGTTGAACTTCTTACACGTAAAGGCGAAATTGTTATCGCTAAACGTATCGAAGAAGGTATCAAAGAAGTGCAACGTTCAGTTGCTGAATACCCACCTGCAATTAATTATTTATTAGAGCAATGGGATAATTTTGAAGCAGAAGAAGGCCGTTTAAGCGACATTATTGTTGGTTTTTTAGACCCTGATGCAGAAGAAGAAGAGATCCCAGCAGCAGCAACTCACATTGGTTCTGAATTATCTGAAGAAGAACTTAAAGATGAAGATGATAACAATGATGACGACGAAGACGAGGAAGAAGAAGATACAGGTCCTTGTCCTGAATTAGCGCGCGAAAAATTCACTCTTTTACGTGAAGCTTATGAAAGTGCAAACAAAGTTATTGCGGCAAAAGGTCGTGGACATAAAGACGCACAAACAGCCATTGATGCACTCGCGGAAGTATTTAAAGAGTTCCGTTTAGTACCTAAGGTTTTCGATAAATTAGTGAAGAATATGCGTAGCGTAATGGATCGCTTACGTGTGCAAGAACGTTTGATCATGAAGCACTGTGTGGTTGGTGCAGGCATGCCAAAAGCCACTTTTATCAAAATATTCCCAGGTAATGAAACTTCTAAAAATTGGTTTGAAGAACAACAAGCCGCTGGTTTACCTCATTCTGCAAAAATGGCAGATATTGAACTAGATGTTGAACGTTGTATTTATAAGTTAAATCAATTAGAAGAAGAAACTTTCTTAAATGTACATGGCATAAAAGATATTAACCGTCGTATGTCAATTGGTGAAGCTAAAGCTCGCCGTGCGAAAAAAGAAATGGTTGAAGCGAACTTACGTCTTGTAATTTCTATCGCGAAAAAATACACCAACCGTGGTTTACAATTCTTAGATTTAATCCAAGAAGGTAACATTGGTTTGATGAAAGCGGTTGATAAATTTGAATACCGTCGTGGTTACAAATTCTCAACGTATGCTACATGGTGGATCCGACAAGCGATTACTCGTTCTATTGCTGACCAAGCCAGAACCATACGTATTCCTGTACATATGATTGAAACGATTAACAAATTAAATCGTATTTCACGTCAAATGTTGCAAGAAATGGGACGTGAGCCAACACCAGAAGAATTAGCTGAACGTATGATCATGCCTGAAGATAAAATTCGTAAGGTATTAAAAATAGCTAAAGAGCCAATTTCAATGGAAACGCCTATCGGTGATGATGAAGATTCACATTTAGGTGACTTTATAGAAGATGGCAGCGGTGAATTACCAGTTGACTCGGCAACATCTGAGAACTTAAAAGATGCGACTCATGAAGTATTAGCAGGCTTAACTGCTCGTGAAGCGAAAGTGTTAAGAATGCGTTTTGGTATTGACATGAATACTGACCACACGCTTGAAGAAGTAGGTAAACAATTTGATGTAACACGTGAACGTATTCGTCAAATTGAAGCGAAAGCCTTACGTAAACTGCGTCACCCTTCTCGTTCTGAACAACTGAAAAGCTTCTTAGACGGTGAATAAATAAAATCCGTTATGTGATATATTTTAAAAACTCCAGCTTATTAGCTGGAGTTTTTTTTCATTAAAATAAACCGATTCTAAATTAAAGCGATACTTAGTACTTTGTAGATATCATTGGCTTCTTACTACCGGTTTTGCAAATTCAGCGTTTTCTAAAAAAGATTGATCAGTTAGTGTTTTCAAGAAGTTGATCAAATCAGTTTTGTCTTGTGCACTCATCTCAAAACCCTTAATAAAAGGAGATTTCAATGAGTTTTCCCGACCATCTCCTTGATAGCTACCTTCAGAAACTTTACGCCCGCCTCTGGCATAAAAGTCTAACACTTGCGACAAGGTACTAATGCTACCGTCATGCATATAAGGCGCAGTTACTTCAACATTGCGTAGCGTTGGCGCTCTAAATCGACCATTATCACGAGCGAGCGTAGAAATTTCGGCAAGTCCGACATCTATTTCAGGGTAACCGATAACGTTATTTCCAATCTTTACATTATATAAACCTGTATTGTGAAAAGGTCGACGGTCAATTAATTGCTTTTCATGGCTAGTTGATTGGGTAAAATTAAAACCTCCATGACAATGGTGACATTCTAGCTTTTCCGAAAAAAACAAATTCATACCACGTAACGCTGATGTTGAAATCGCACTATCATCGCCCTGATAAGCATATTGATCAAATGGCGCATTCAACGAGATTAGACTTCGCACAAAACTCGCTAATGCTTTAACCATTAAATCAAAACTTATCGTTTGCCCTGGAAACGCAGCGCTAAACAGTGGCTTATATTCTGCGGTGTTAAAACGAGCTAACACCTCGGAATCATGATGAGTAATCCCCAGTTCTATTGGAGATTCTCCAAACATAGGGATCAGAATTTGTTGCTCTAACGAGGTTAAACCATCATGCGCCCAAGTTAAGGTTTTATTATAAGCAATATTGACAAGTGCGGGGGCGTTTCGTCGATGAGTTTCACCACTTGTTCCCACCGAAGTTACTTTAGGCTCAGCAAAGGCGAACGCTTGTTGGTGGCAACTTTCACATGATTGCTGCCGATTAAATGATAAATTTTTATCATAAAAAAGTCGTTTACCTAATGCGACTTTCTCAGTAGACATTTCATTATTGCTTGGCACTTGCGGCTTTGGAAAACCTTGTGGAATTGACCATTGATATTGAGCTGTTGATTTTTTATTTTCGCCACAACTCACAAGAGTCAACATGACTATCATCAAGGTAGCCGTCGTCAATGATCCTTTTAATAATAAACCGCATCGATTAATCATTAACTGGAACTCGAAATACCGCTTGTTCGCCACTTTCATTTAACCGTGAAAATAAAGTCTGACACGCTAAGTTATCATGTTCAGATTGGCAACTTGTCTCCATTGTAAGCTCTAATCCATCAATTAATTTACTGAGCTCAAAACCAATTGTATTTGAATCATCCAAGGGCAGTTCAAATTGAAAAAAATTGGGATAAAGACACGCCTCGCGAGGCGCTCGCATCACACTTTGCGAGCGACAACCTGTTGAGCCTAAATGAAATAGCCAATTGTCAGCCCCACTACTTAGTTCAAGTCGAAGAAATTTATGACCCGTTTGCCACACCCAAAACATAGCAGAATCATTAAGTGGGCTCGGTTGTTCCAGAGGGTTAACATGGTTTTGCTCAAAAGGTACGCCTAATGAAAAACGCAGCGCTTGAAAATCAGTAATATCAAACACATTATTGAAGATTAATTGCCACTGTTCAAACTCTGTCTTTTGGCAAGTACTGCCAATTAACGCGATTTTTTCAGTTTGTTTAGCTGTTTTCGCTAGCGACATGTTTTGCCATGTGCCTTGTTTATTTTGCAACTGAATTTGGCTAATAAAAAATTGCAATTGATTAACGGACCACTCATTATTTTGATGATTAATCGTGTTATTACATGCAATAGCTTGCCCATTATATGAAGGCTCAAACACTAATTTTGTCTGGCTGTTTTGTTCACTACAGCCACATATAACCAACATGACAAACAGATAGACTGTATATTTTCTTATCATCAAAATTCCTAGACACTTCGTTGATGCACATTTTATTTTACAATAAATTAACATTTAAAACAGAGCAAACATTCAAAATATGAGACGTTAATGCTAAGTTATAATTATCGTTAAACCATTTAAGTTAACCACAACCTTACTTAAGTTACATAAGTTTTCACCTGCCCTGTTGATTATTTCATTTTCAGAGCAATGAAAAAGGAATTTACATGAATAAGTTTTTTACGCTTTTATCCCTAACTGGGCTGTTATCTATCAGTATCAGTGCTTACAGTCACTCTGAGCATGATAAGTCTCGATTTGTATCTCCTAATGGCACAGACAATAGCCGATGCGACAACGTGTTAAGACCTTGTAAATCTATTTCATACGCAGTCAGCCAAGCCAATAAAGGCGATAAAATTTTGCTTTCCGCTGGAGAATTCCAAATCACCTCAAGTGATGAATTGTTTTATTTGAAAAGCGCCTTAGTGCCAATTTATGGTGGCTATAATCGCTTTGATCATTTTCAATCGCAAAGTCCACAATCAAATGTAACTACGTTGAAAAATGTCCCTTATGATATGACAGAAACATTGCGAAAAAAGGGATTTCATATCATCGCTGATGGTAAATCTTTTGCAAACGACAAACAGTTAAAAACAAAACTAGCAAGTTATCAACAATTGAGTGAAAGTCAAAAAGATGCCAGCTGTGTTGACGGTAAAGCCGATATTTTTGATTGTGAAAATATTGATTTACTTGCGCATCTTCCATTAACACAAATGTCGAGTAAACCTAGTTCAGGCAGTGATATTTGGGGACATGTCGACTTAAATACCGGCAATGAATTTGCCTTAATGACCATAAACAACGGTGTGATCATTGTGGATGTGTCTAATCCAAGTGAGCCTGTTGAAGTTGGCACCATTTCAGGGGTTAATTCATCTTGGCGCGATGTAAAAGTGTATCAACACTTCGATGAAAGCATTAACTTATGGCAGGCCTATGCTTATGTTACAACAGAAGGTTATAATGGCGGCGTTTCCATTATTGATTTAAATAACTTACCGCATTCCGTTAGCTTAATTGAAAAAAACAACGTTGTCAGTACTTCCCATAATATCTATATCAGTAATGTAGATTACTCTTTAAATATCCCCTTACCGGATCAAACCGCCAGTTTACAACTTGTTGGTGCCAACACTAAAAGTGGCGCATTTCAAAATTACTCGTTAGCCACACCAACAACACTCAATTTAAGCAGTGCTAAAAACTATGGAAATGGCTATACCCACGATGGCACGTCTTTAGTGGTTGATGACCAACGTGCAGTAAATGACTGTGCGCTACTTTCAGGTAGTTGTACGGTTTTTGTTGATTTTAACGAAAAAGAAATGAAACTATGGAATATCACTGACCCAGAAAACGCGACACAATTAGGTAGCGCAGAGTACAACGATGTTGCGAAAAGTAATCAATATGTCCACTCTGGTTGGGGCACGGAAGATAAGCAATTTGTTTTATTACACGACGAATTTGACGAAAATCGCGGCGGATTAAATACCACGGTAAGAATATTTTCTATCGAAAACTTAACTTCACCAATACAAGTAGGACAATGGACAGGCCCAACAAGAGCAATAGACCACAATGGTTTTGTTCGTGGCAATAGATATTACATGTCTAATTATGAGCGCGGTTTAACTATATTAGATATCACAGATCCTACCTCGCCAACACAAGTAGGTTTTTTTGATACTTACACACCAAGCAATAGTGCAAACTTTAACGGAGCATGGGGGGTTTATCCATTTTTACCATCGGGTAATATCCTCGTCAGTGATATAAACAGTGGCCTATACGTACTCAAAGACAATGCTAAAACCTCAGCTAAAGGGAAATTTGCTTTTACTAAGAATACATTCACAACGGAACAAGGCGTCAATTTATCCATTGATGTACAACGAAATGGCACTGAAACCAATGAAGCTGTGGCAGTAAGTTATCAAATCATTCAAGGCAGTGCTCAAGCCGGCTCTGATTTTGTGGTAGCAAACGATACACTCACATGGGCAGCTAATGATAATGCCGATAAAACAATTAACATTGAAATTAAAGACGATTTAACGGCTAGTGAATTTCAAGAAAGTTTCTTTATTCGTTTATACAATCCTATTAATGGTGCGGTATTAGGTGAAAACAGTTATGCGACAGTAAATATCATTGGAATCGTCGATTCAGGTTCGGGGACATTTACTGAAAACGCAGTAACTTTAAGTGAAAATACTGGTGAATATGTCGTTGAAGTCAATCGCATCGGTAGCACCACAGGTGAGCTTACTTTTAATTATCAACTAACCGCATCTAGTGCCACATTAGGCAGTGATGTTGAAGATAAATCAGGTGAAATTTCATGGGCTGATGGCGACAGTACCAGCAAAGAGATCACGCTCACAATTATTAACGACGAAATAGAAGAAGAAAATGAAACATTTGTACTTAGTTTAAGTGCTGTCGATAATGCACGTGTTGGCACACATGGTGAAATTTTATTTACTATCACAGATGATGATAAAAACGAAGCGCCAACAGTTACCCTAGGCGAGAGTTTTCAAGTAAACACCGAACAAACGGTAGAACTTAGCGCAGAAGCCTCAGATAGTAACGACGATGAAATGACCTATTTATGGGAGCAAACCTCTGGTACAAGTATCACATTAACAAACGCGGATAGCTTAACAGCAAGTTTTATCGCTCCTACTACTGCAGACTCATTAGTGTTTAATTTCACCGCTACAGACTACCGAGGTGCTGCGACGACGGCCTCAATCACCATTTCAGTGGTAGCGCCTACAGAAGTGATCACAGTGACACCGCAAAAAAGCAGTGGTGGAGGCAGCACAACATGGCTAACACTACTTAGTTTAATGTTTATATTTCCTTTCAGAAGTTTTCGAAATAGCCAATTTAAATGATCAAGTAAAACACAATAAATGCGAGTATTTAAAGCAACTAGCGTAACTTCAGCGCTAGTTGCTTAACAAATGAGCTAACAGCATTAAAATTATCATTTTTTATTTAAGTGATAGTGACAACAAAATAAAAAATGCTTATACTGCACGCCGTTTTACAAATCCGCTTTGTATTACAATTCAAATCTAAATGGCCCCTTAGCTCAGTTGGTTAGAGCATCCGACTCATAATCGGCAGGTCCCCTGTTCAAGTCAGGGAGGGGCCACCATATCAAATCATTAGATATCAATTAGTTACTTAAAGATTTTTCACGTATTATAACGAGAAAGTTATTTTTCGGACGCCTATTGGACGCTTTTATCCATTAGCAGCTAGAGAAATGACACAATTAATATTAAATTATTTAAATGTTTTTTTTAATGCTTGCTCCCATTCAAGGTCTTTTTTTGGAATAAACCAATCTTTTACTTCTGATAAATTATTAAAATTACACAGAACGTCACCGTTAGGTTGTAACAATTGTATTACCCCCATTTCATTAACCTTAAAAAATCTATTTTCATCTCCAGCATACCCATCTACATCTATTCTTAGCTGACAAAGAACTGTGCTTATAATTTTAGGCTCACCGTGAATGGTAGAAATCATCTCAATTAGTTGTACAAATATTTCATCTCTATTTATTACCTTTGAGCTAGGCAATATTTCATTAACTGGTTGGTAGGTAGCTTTTGATTTGTTGTTTTCTGCTTTTAAGTTTTTACTTTTTCTTTCATGGGGTATCCAAACATACTTGAAGCCATCAGAAATCCTACGCTTATGCCCTGAAATCCACCCAGTTCCTTTCCTATAATGTCCTCTAACGCTAGTATAACGAGGGTAATATTTTTTCTTTATTCGACCAAAAGGCAGCGAACAAAGCCATCCGATAATTCCTACAACAAGTAAAAAACAAAGAAAAACATTCAAGAGATAATCCCTATATTATTCAATAACTTAAATACACAGCAATCAGCGTTAAAGCCTAATGGGGATTTTTCAATAACCCACTTTTTGCAAGCTCTCGCCATAATTCAATATAAGATTGTTGTGCTTTAAGGTTATCACTACAAATTTTCATCGAGGCACTTAACTTATTAATGAATTGCTCTTGCCCATCTTTTCCTAACCTTTCCATATCAGCTTGTATTCCCGTTAAGCTTGCCTCTGGAATAGAATCACCCAATTGTTTTGAAAAAGACCATAAAGCAGAAAACCTTTCGGGTGAAATGTCTTTGTCCAACCCATCAGATACATGGGTCATTATCACAGCAAGTTCAGCACCTCTAGCAAAATCAAGAAGTTGTCTTGCTTGGGCATTTTGCTCAGGAAAAAAAGTAGCTGTTATTTTGAAAACCGCAGAACATATTCCCCACGCTTGAGCCTGGTGATTAACATCCTTAATTTCCAGAAATTTTTTATTTGTAGCATGATAAGATTCGCCATCATTAGCATTACACAGTGAAGTTAAAGGCATTAATATTATTAATAAAACTAGCTTGATTTTCATTTTGTATTCCCTTATTTGTTGTTCATGTTGAATTCTAGCTTAGTAGTCCTAAAATGCCCTTTTATAAGAGGAAGAAATGCCCTTTTTAAGGCGTGTAGTCTAATTATGGTGACAATATTTCTGGAGTCCCCATAACCCACTATAGCCATTTCTTTGAAGCATTCTATAAATACTTCTTTCAGTCCAAGCATTACCTACACTACTTGTAAATTCACTTTCATTCAATCGACGGCATACAGCTCTATAGCTAGGCCTTTTATATGGGTAGGTTAGCATGAGAGAAATTTTAGTAATGATCGCCTGATTGTGTTTTGTTTGCGAATCCCTGTTCATTTTAGTGTAATTCCTCAAAATAGTAGGCTATAACTAAGTTTAATTATTATTTTAACATTGGACGTTTACCCATGAAAAAATTTATTTACCTTATATCAACTCTTACTCTTTTGATTAGTACTCTAGCTTTAGCTGGACAAAAAGAATTCTGTGCTGGTTTTGCCGAAGGTTATAAATTAGTAAAGGGCGATATGGTTATTGTTCCTATCTGCCCAATAGCGCCAATTACTCCTATTGGTTCAACTGACTATAGAGAAGGCTTAAAAGCAGGAATGGCAGCAGCTAGGCGTTAGTCTTTATATCCAATAAACAAGCCTTTTAAGTTATCAATATCACCGTCTGGGTATTGAATTTTGCTCGATGAAAAACTTTTAACTTTATCGCCAGCATAGCCTTTGGTTCTAACCTTGGCTAAATAACTTAAATGGTCCATAGCATCACGCTGCTTTACATATGAATTGCGAGATACAGGGTGATACCTACGAATATGAAAAGTACCATCCATGTTTTCCCATACCATTTGAGCAATAGCATTTATTGGGAATCCTGAACGAACTTTTTTACCGTCGACAATAACAGCCCAATGATAGTGCTGCCCCTTACCTTTTTCATATTCTCTACACCAGAAGTAACCAATATCACATTCTGGTATTTTGTATTTGCTGCTAATTCTTCCAAATAACCTGCGTTTAAATACAGCCATATTTTTATTGTCGGCAGTGTACTCAAGCATGTGTAAATCAAACTGAATAATGCACACTTTTGAAAACTTAGTTAGCATCACGTCCATTTGTTGAAAGAGTCTAGCTAGATGTCTTTTGTTAAGGCCTCCATCACCACCTTTAACTCTCCACTTAGTACCGTTGAACTCATACGTATTTGATCTGCTAGTGTGCTGCTTTGCCCATTGCCTTGGTTTGATACTCATAGATATTCCAAGCTAATAGGGGTGTTATTATTAACACCACCATAAAACGATTAATTGAAAAGCCTGCTATGCCCGTTACCAACAGGCTTACGGTAATACACCATTAATATATTACGAGGTAATAATGTGCTTTACTTCTACTATTCAATTAATATACGAACCCTTTATAATCATATAGTTAGTTGTAGAAGTTAAAAGGTAACTTACACGTTATTACCCTTACAGTTAGCAGATATAAAAAAGGAGCGAGTTACCGCTCCTTCTAAATAACGATATAGCTAATTACTATCGTTTGCTGCTTGCTGCCCATATATTTCTTGCAGTTTTGCCTCTATCGTTTCACGTTTACAGTAGCTACAAAGCCTTATTAAAGCCTTGTTATCATTGGCTCGACTCTTGGCAATGTTAGCACTGGTTTGTTGTTTTTTAAGATCTTCTCTAGCCTCTGCTGAGGCATAAATCCTAATCAAACTATCGTCTATCCAGTAACTAGTAATGATTCGAATCTTACCTGTTCTTGGGTGCGGCCTTTTTATTTCTGTGCGGTTTACTTTGATGTAGTGTTCAATCTTAGGTATGACACTATGAAGGTGTTTAATACCTAGCTCTGAATATGCTTGATCAGGATTTATCGACAACCCGTTTAGCATATGATTTAAAACTATGGTTTGTTCAGTAAGAGCATTTTGTGTATTATCAGTCTTGCTAGTGGCTGGTGCTCTTTCGGGAGTGCTGGCTATTTTTTTATTGTTCATACTATGCCCCTTTTCCAATAGTTGAACGCTCAATAAACGCTTCAATATCTGCTAATTTATATCGAATGCTTTTCCCTAATTTTACCCAAGGCAAACGTTTATCACCTCGCCATCTAAATTGAGCTAGTGTTGATTCTTTGAGCCCTAGAATGTCAGCAGTTTCGCCTGCGGATAATAGTTTGTTCTGATATATATTTGTTTTCATATGTAACCTCTTTTTAACTATGTCAAATCGACAATAATAATGATAAAAAAAGAGGTGTTTTTTGAATAAGGCAAACTTAGCGATAATTTTTAGAGTTTGCCATAAGTTGATTTATTACCCATATGATCAAACAAACCAGAACGCTGGCATTGGCTTAAGATGGTAGTGGTATTTGAGCCAGCTTCATCTAATATAATTGCTAGATATTTAATAAAGACACTATGGGGTGATAATGTAATATTAATGCCTAACTCATAAGGCCAAGAGTTTAATAACCCTTCAATAACCCAAGTAGATTTTGTTTTGTAATTTTCTTTGTAATGGCAGGACAGAAATTCAGCTTCATTTTCTATTTCTTTAACAGCATCTTTTGATGATATTGAATCCCAGCATGTTGCGGCTTTATCTCCAACTTTAATGGTTTCATGCTCATATGACTTACCAAGTTGAGAGCCTAACTTAGAATCAATACTCTCAAGTGTAAAAGCATCAACTCTGGTTAATAGACGTCTCAAATTTTTGGCCGCTTTAGAAACGTCTTTTAGCAATGCTATTTTGTCTTTCATAATTGATTTATTTGAACCTTTATCAGGTAAGAAAGGCTCTTCCATCATGTATTCAATGTTTAGGAATAAGTCCTTTGTAAATTGTTCGGTTAGCTCAATATTGAATAAATGAGCAAGTTCATTCTTTTGATGATCAGTTAATAAATATTTCACTTAGAGTTTTCCTTAACTTGGGACAACTGAAATATTATTGCGCGTTTTTGTTCTTCGCTAACACCTTGTAATAAGTCTTGAAGTGTTGCGTCTACACCTTGCTTTTTATCTATTAAGCTAGCGTGTTCAAGTATTGATTGCTCAACACGTTTTGCAGGCTCCTGGAGTTCATCAGCCGATAAAACCACATAACCAGCCGTAACGTCATTAGTTCGCTTGATACGATGATTTAACAGCCTTTTAAGCGTGTAACCACCAACTCCGATAGATTCGGCAAGTGTGGCGTAAGTACGTCTTAAATCATGCCAGTGAGCTATTAATTGATTATCCTCTTGCTTAGTGGCGTTATTGATTTTCTCCAATACATACTTAGGTTCTTTAATCGCTTGTCCGTTAGTTTTACCAACAAAAACATAACGTGCTGCTTCATCACGCTCAGACCAACAACGCATTAATATTTTTCTTAGGGTATCAGTAATGGGTAACTCTAACGGATCACCGTTTTTAGTTTCATCAATCCAAAAGTAACCATCTTTTAAGTTTACCCTTTGCCATTCAATGTTTAATACTTCTTGTTTTCTCAAACCTGTGAATAATGCAAACTCCACCGCATCACAAACTGAACGGGTAAAGCGATCATATTCAGGATTGTTTCTAACTTCATTTACTGCGGTTAAATACTGTTTTAATTCGGTAGGTCTTATACGAGTTTGCTTTCTTGGAACGTGATTCCATTGGCGCTTATGGGATAGAATTTTTACGGGGTTTTCGTTAAAGATAAACACATCATCAGTGCCGCGATATTCATATTTAGCAAAGTTAAAAATTGCACGTAATACCCTAGCCATCAAATCAGCTTGTGCTTTACTGCGCTTGCTTACTTGTTGGTGAATATAAGTAACTTCATCTTCATTTAGTTTTATAAGCGGTTTATTTTGCCACTCTTTAAGGTAACAAGTTATGGCCTGTTTATAGCCTAGTACCGTTTTTTCTTTTAATGACTTGCTGGCGAGATAAGCATTAAATACAAAATCTAAAGTGACTGCTTGGTTCTCATGTTCTTTACGTTGTTCATTAGGGTTTATTCCATTCTCAATATCAGACAGTACCTTGTATGCTTTGTCTTTTGCCTGCTTTAAGTTCATGGCTGGGTACTCGCCAATTTTCACGCGGATATCTTTACCTTTACGCTTGCGCCTAACTTGGAAAGTTTTTTTACTCTTAGTTATCCGTAGGCCAAAACCAGACAATGAAGAATCTTTATATTCTCCAAGCTCTGTTAAAGCTTTTATGCGGTCATCTCTGAAAGGTAGTGAATTACTATTACCCATATGCGATCCCCTGTTCAAGTCACATACAGGCGTTATTCTTAGCAAAATCTGGACGCCTTATGGACGCCTATTTTTTCGTGGACGCCTTATGGACGCCTTAAAAATAGATTTAACCTAAAAACAACAACAGCCCATAGATATTGATTTAATTGAGTTGTAGCGATATAGAGATAATAATAGATTTAAAAAGAAAGAGCAAAAAAAGAACTCATAATCGGCAGGTCCCCTGTTCAAGTCAGGGAGGGGCCACCACTACTAACAAGCCTTACAGCGTAATTACCTACTAACAACCAAGCTAATTAAATTAACTTTGTAGCAAATATGTAGCTTCATAAGCAAAAGATTACCTCATATCTTTTTAAGTGAACTTTAAGGTTTCTGAATGGCTAATGGCTATAGAGGGAATGAGAGTGACTTGGTCAATGCAGTTCTAATAAACTGTACTAATCATTAATAATATAACGACAACAAAGTGCGCTTAGTTGACATTAGCTATCGTCTCATCACCGAAAAGATTATAAAAAAATATCTACAGGTTTCTAATGACATTGATGGGCTAATTGAAATCAATCAGAGGTTAGATGAACTATGTCTAAACGAAGGGGAAATTTGTTGATCACTACAATTCGACATAAAAACTAATCGAAATACAATTCTAGAGCATTAGAGCTAATGTCCGCTATGTGGCATTTGTTGTCGTAACATTAATTTTGATTTAAAAATAGGTAACACCATTATAATTGATAATCTCTATCTCATGAGACTACATATTGTCTACATGGTTACTAGTAAACCCCATAAACATATTGATATTAATCGTTTTTTTAAGCTTTAAATAATAAGCTGTTATCAGTAATTAAAACGAATAACAGCTTATTATTTCATTTAACGCCATAAAGCCATTGAATATCAACCTTATACGTGTGTTACGGATTTATGTGTAGACTTTATGTAGTCATTTGGGTGGGCGTTTCTGCTTCGTTCAAATTTTCGAAGAATAATACTCATAAACAATAATAAGAATATAAAACCACTAGAAGAACCTCCGCCTCCTGAACTACTAGGGCTTTGAGTTTCTGGCACTACGGACTTACTTGAATCCAACGGGAACGCATCAGAGCTGTCCGTTACACCATCGCCATCATCATCTGTATCAGCATTATTACCAATACCATCTCCATCCGTATCTTCACTTTCATTTGCATCTAATGGGAAGATATCACTACTATCTAAAACACCATCATTATCATCGTCTGTATCTGCATTATTACCAATTCCATCAACGTCGGTATCAACAAACTCACTAGCATCTAACGGAAAAGCATCACTACTATCTAAAACACCATCATTATCATCATCTGTATCTGCTTTATTACCTATACCGTCATTGTCAGTGTCATATTGTTCTGAAGAATCAAATGGAAAGGCGTCTTCGTGGTCTTCTACCCCGTCGTTATCATCGTCGCTGTCGATATCATCTGGTATACCGTCTGAATCAAAGTCACTAACCTCGCCAACATCTGTTCCGATGTAAAAAAGTCCATTTAAAGTTTGTTCGTAACTTGTTGTCACAAGTTTAATGTCAGCAGTGAATGAACCTTCTGAAATGGGTAATTTGAATGAATTAGAGTCATTTTTTTGCAGTTCTATCCACTCACCTGAATCTCGACGAATATAAGCCTGCAAGTCTTGTGGTAGAACGCTGTCGCTAACTAAGGTTAATACTGAATTGTCTTTATTAACAATTTGGTCAGTAACTAATTCATCACCACTATTTACTTTCAGGAAAAAACTGGGGAACTCAAAAAATGAGCCCTCTTCTATGTCAATCTTCACGCTTGATGTAAACTTCCTTGAGTCGAGGAAGGTATCAAAAGAGATGGTTAAGCTTCTTTCTGCACAGCCATTTTGGCTTGAAACCAATTCAATTGAAAACTCATAATCACCTCTGCGAGGAACCGAAAGCTCTTCTAGTTCACCATCACAATACCAAATGTAGCTTTGGTTGAGTGCGTTTGAATATAAGTTTCCAGACAAGTCTTGAATAAAGGCTACGCTACCTTTAAACTTTCCGGTCGAGGTTAACTCTATTTTGTTGTCAGAGATTTTAGATATTTGAGGGTTAAAGAAGGAGCCTCTAGCTCTTACTTCAAGGGCATTTTCCTTAATAGTTAGCAAGGATTTTTCAACATTGTAATTATCATTGGTAATGACTTTATGAAGTCCATCGTTTGTGAACCACATACGTCCAGTTGAAGATACTTGCATGTAGTCAGATTCCACATCGCCCACCAATCCCAATTCGATATAAAACTTTTCTGATAAGTTCGTTTCTGTGGTGTGGAATACAATTCTTTCTCTATTTTGTGGAAGTTGTATTCCTGTAATTCCATAAGCGCTGATTGCTGGGGTAACGTTTTGAATGCTCATGGCTGTTTCATCCAATAATATCTCGTAATGGACATCTGTATCTATGTTGAGGTTAATGAGAGAATCCGGATTTAATTCTTCGACTTTGTTGGAAATAGAGTAAAAATGGGACTTATTATCGTTAAATAATTCATCGTTCTTGAAATTAACAATAGATTGATAATTTACCGACACATCTGGTGAAATACGGCCAAACTGATAGTAAACTAAGTCGCTGTTATAAATCATGTCGGAGTGTGGATAATGAAACTCGCCATCAAATTGTAAGATTGAATACTTGGATTTAAGCGAGCTAAGGTCCACATCAATTTCAGAGCTGTTTATCTCTCCAACGCCAAGAATTTGTGTCAGGTACTGAGTGTCTAGCTCGATAGTATCTTGACCATTTATAAAGTCAGTGGTAAATACCTCGTAGCCGACTAGAACAGCGTCTGTATTCATCCAATCAGGCTTCGTAGTCAAGCCTACAAAAGAATTTCCGTATTGGGCTTTAATAAGCGCTTTTTCAAACGCAACCGGAATAGTTTTGGTAGTATTAGGTTCAACCTCTTCATTAAAATTAAAATTTCCATTAAAAGGAAAGGCAGATATGTTGATTTCTTCGTTCGAAGAGTTCACGATGTTAAGACTGTATGAACGATCTAAAATGACGGGTAGTTGGTAGATTTGATTGGTCGACTCAATTGAAACACCATCAAAATAGATATACGAACCATTATTTGGGAATGGGAAATTTATCACATCATTAATTACTGCATTGAGCTTTACTTCTAACGAACTGTTGGCATCAAGAGTTACATTTGTTTGAGACAATTCAAAGCTGATTTCAGATGGGTAGCCACTTGGTATTGTTAGCTGAACCGACAATTCTTCATTATGAATATTGGTGATGGTAAAAGTTTTGTCGATAGACCATGAATTAGTGTCGGAATTTACCAATTTCCCTAAATGAATTAAGTCAGTTTCTACAATAAATTGTGCATTTAAGCTCTTCTCTACGTCAATTCTTCCAATACCTTGTCTAACAGGCGATTCACCTAAATCAACCGCTCCAGCCATTAAAAAACGCTTTAAAAGATCGGGGCTAGTATCTGGGCGAGATTGTAAAATAAGGGCCGCAGCACCAGCAACATGAGGCGCAGCCATACTAGTACCATTTTTTTCTTCAAGGTTATTACCAAGTACCGACGACAGAATACTACTACCCGGTGCAGAAATTTCAGGCTTAAGATGTGTTGTTGTTTCCGCATGCCCGGTACTTGAAAAATACGCTATACGGTCTTGTTTGGTAGTTGCTCCTACCGTAATAACAGAGGGTTCATTTGCTAGTGAGTTGCGGTTAATACTAAAGTCAGGCCTTATACCATCATTTCCAGCAGCAACTACAACGGTTACCCCCATTTCAACTACTTCTCTGACCGCTTCATCCATAAGCGAGGAGCCATTATCAATGCCGCCAAGGCTCATATTTATTATGTCGACTGCATCGTCTGTTGCCGGGTTATTATCTGGGTCAGCTGCAGCCTCGATGGCCGCAATGATATCCGTCTCCCAGCCTAAACCGTTTGAATCTAAAGACTTGTAGGCATATAGCAGTACATCTGGCGCAACGCCTTTAATTTCATCACTGTTTGCTGCAGCGATACCAGCCACATGAGTGCCATGACCATGATCGTCCATAGGGTCACTATCATTGTTGACGAAATCATAACCACCGAGTACTTTACACTCTTCTCCCATACAAGTACCAAGTGCACTATGACTGTAGTCAATACCGGTATCAATGATAGCTATTTTAATTCCAGTACCAGTAACTGACTGCCCATCCGAATCCAGCCTTAACCAAGTTTCATCGGCATTAATTAAAGGTACACTGTCATCTAACGAAACTTGATACTTGTGCTCTTTACGGATTGATTTAACGCTTTTATACATGCTTATTTCTTTCGCATTTTCAGAGGTTGCTTCAACAACCAATACGTTTGAGAGGCGATTAAGGCTTCGAATTTCTTTTTCTATCAATTTAGCTTTAACAAGCTGAGTTTTAAGTTGAAGCTGTTGTGCTTTCCTTTGACTTACTCTTGTTGTTGAGTATGGAAGAGGTGAACTTCTTTCTTTTGTTTCGTAAGAGTTTTTAGCTGACTCAAATTCGATGACGTATCTTTCAGTATTTCCGGTGTTTTTAGAAATCGAACTCACTTCATTTTTATTTTCATCAACAACTAGGATCCTCGTTTTTGCATCAAAGATCTGGTGACCTTTTTGAATATTTAAAATGATTTGCGGCGTTGATTGAGCTGCAAAGAGCGTAGTGACGGGAAAAGCCAACAACAAAAAGATAAACCGAATTCTGAACTTTGAAATTATCGTGTTTGTAACTTTTAAAATATTATTCTTTAAATAATCAGTGATGAAGTATGGGTGAAACTTAGACATAATTTGAAAATCCATTTATATTTATTATTGATTCAACAAGAGCGTAATCCATTAGTTGTTCTGATCATATCTTAATGTTAAATATGTGTGAATCAAACATAAATATATTTTCTTAGTACAGTTATTTACCGAACTCCAAGTTAACGACTTTGACAATTTAAAACCTATTTATAACTCTCCCACCTTTACCACCTATCCAAGTAATTTTTATCTGGATAGGTGATATAGGTAGTACAGGTATAATCAAATATTTCGTTTGATGAATGTCCTAATAAAGCACTAAATTTTTCACGAAAAACATCTGGTTCAAGTAATTCATAAAGAGCACCTCTCCCACTTTTACCAATTGACTCAATTCCCATTCTGTTCAGTAATTTACCAATACCACTTCGAACTTTGGGCATAGACTGGACCTCCCTTATTTCACTAGACACTTTCTAATTAAAATGTTCCGTTACACTTGTACTTAACCGACAAGTTACATAATTTCCCACTTATGATTGGTAAAGTTGCGGCATCCTGTTCCTGTGTCTTTGCCAATTAATTCTTTCTGAGGTGAATAAACTGAGTAGGAGAAATCACGGCAGGTTTGATAAAAAACTGGCATTGTTTGGTTTTCATAAAAATCGCTAGCCTTTACGTGAAATTGAAAGCATGTATCAATATTCACCCAAAAGTAATCTTTATGTTCTATACCAGAATGAAGAACACGCTCTAGCTGGGAAAAATCCCAACTAGAAAATGCTTCGATATGATCGACTTTACCATCATAGTTTTCATCGTAGCCACCGTTGGTATAGCCTAGGTCATAATGGTTGCTTGATGAATAAGGGTCATCAGATATATCGCAGTTATAGTTTTGCAATTTTCAAGCAGCAATTAATTACAACTATTTTTGACATATTGCCATCGTAAACAGTTTTCCCCATTTACAGCACATGCCGCTTGTAATGCTTTTAAATAGGTTCCGCACATAACTTCTCGTTGCTGGGTAGCTAGTTCTTGTTCCCATATTTTCCGTTGTAATTTTTCTTGAGTAATTTTTTTATCTACTAACTCGTATTCTTCGATGGTTTTATAAACAGGTAGCAGTTCGAATTTTATATTTTTTCTTTCAAAAGGCTTTTCTAGCAGTTTTAGATCCGAGTTTTTTGCTAAAATAATTCCACAATGGTTTAGATCCTTAATTACGTGATTAAATAAAGCTTTCAAGTCTCGAGCAATATAACTTGATTTAGGTTCACCCTGAAACAATTGACTTGATACTGCAAAACCCGTTTCTTCATTTTCCATATACTTGATACTACAAAACTCATAATCGACATTGTATCTATCTCTTTTTCCTAAAAAGTACCCCTCACCTGAATCGTATACTTCAGTCAAGTTACTAATTTTTTTATCTAAATTTTGAGATAGTTCATCAAAGTATGAATACCCAGTTTCAGCCTCTAAAATTTTTTCTAAGGACAAAGGACTTACTTTTTGTCTCTTATAGATATCTGAAGACTGCCACATTACCTTGGCGTCAGCTAAAACATCATCGAAATTATCGTAGTAGATGTCACCTTGATGCAGATATGAAGATTTCGCGGTAACAAATTTTTTGTAACCATTAAGTAGGTGTTTGGAACCATATGTCCTATATTTTGTTGCAAATTTATCTGTACCTTTTTTCATTTCATTTAGCACTAAAAGGACAAGTTCATTTCCGGTAAAAAGAATTCGATCGCATTTTTTAGAGTTTACCCGACCATATAAACCTCTAATACCATCCAAGACAAAATCAGAATTTTTGGGAAATGCAAAGTGGCTTTCCTGAAATTCATAACCTAATTTTCTTTTTCCTTTGTTATTTAAGTTTATATATTTGCCTTTAATTTGAGCTGACATATCATCTTTAATACTAAATAATTTCTCTAACCCTAGTTGATTATGCGATACCCACTCAAGTACTTTTCTATTTTTCGATAAAGAGAATTCTTTTTTGTCTTCATTAATATGTTCAATTGTTTCAATGATTTGTTCTATGTTTCTCGCATATTGAATTGGTTCGAAGAAAGGGGTGACTTTAGTTTTAGAGAACCACTTCACGCTTTTATTGAGCATCTCTTGCTCTTCATTACCGCCAAGTGCCGGACTGTAACAAACAATCAAGTTATCCCATTGATAATCATAACTGCCATCGAGGTTTTCAGTTATTGCAGTGCTTAATTTAGATGAGGGTGTTAATGATAAAGCATATACATCATCGTTATCTGTAATATTTGCGAAATCCGTGCCATAAGCTGATGATATAGAAAATAAAAGTGTTATTAGAAAGTATTGTAATGTTCTCATTCAATTGCCTTTGTCCAAGTTAAAAGGGAATAGTAATAAAGGTAAGTAAATTCAGTTATTTGAAGGTGAACTAATCCGACAGATAAGTGTACAAAGCCGACTTTTTCAGTGTCAGCTATGTTTTATTTGGTATGCTTTGTTATGAATTCTTTTGGTGATAGTCCAAAAGCGCTTTTAAAACTTCGGCTAAAATAACTTGAAGAATTAAATCCCACAAAATCAGACGTCAGTGAAATGGATTTACCTTCAAGCAATAATTCTTTTGCTTTTAGCAACCGATAATTTCTAATGTACTCGGCTGGCGTTTGGTTAAATAATGCCTTCAGTTTCCGTTGTAGCTGCCTTTCACTCATTGCCACTGCATCAACCAGCTTCTCTACAGTAAATTCATTATTCGCATAACTTTGTTCGACGATTTGATTTAAACGCTCAATGAAGTGTTGATCGCGTTCATTCATAATGGTTTCGATAGGTTCATATTGACTTTGTTTAACATTAAATTTTAGTTTCTGACGCTCTAGTGTATTTTTGACTTTTAAGAGCAATTGACGAGCTTCAAAAGGTTTTGTTATATAGTCTACCGCCCCCACTTCTAGCCCTGTTAATTCGCTTTCTTCATCCGCTTTTGCTGTTAATAATATAGTAGGGATATGGCTGGTATTGTCATGCTCAGCAAGGGCTTTAACCAGCGAGAAACCATTCAATTCAGGCATCATCACATCTGAAATAATTAAGTCAGGGATCTGCTCTATAGCAGCCTCTACTCCTTTAGAACCGTTGTCTTCACTGGTAACTTTATAATCTCTTGATAGCAAATCAACCAAAAATCCACGAAGTTCATCATTGTCTTCGACAATCAATAATGATTGTCGCTCTTGTTTACTTGCTCTAGTTTTATTAGCGCCCAGCTCTACGATTTGCCTTTGAGCTGGAGTGCTTTGATTGCTCTCTATGCAAAAACCATCAATAGTTAAAATAAAAATGACAGAGCCAGTTTTACTTAAGCATTTTATATTCCAACCATTTTGACGGCAAATATCTCTTACGAGTGATAAACCCAAACCAAAGCCTTGCTCTGAATCGGATTGGCCTAAGCGCTCAAATCGCTCAAATATTTTGTCGATTTGCTTAGCTGTTAATCCTGAATGCTTGTTCTCAACACTAAGCTGATAATTTCCTTCGTTCAACGTTGAGTTGAGTTTTACCCAACCACCAGCTTGGGTGTATTTCAACGCATTAGAAAGTAGATTCTCCAGTATGGAGACCAGATCTTCTCTATCAGCTTCTATAATTGCATTGCTACTAAGCTGCTGTTGCAGTTCAATCTTCTTCTGTTGCATTAAAGGATTAAAAGCAATGACATAACGAATAAGCAGATCATCAATATTAATGGACTCAACTTGCTTTTCTTTTTGTTCAACTTTACTAAGATGTAATATCCGTTCAACCAAACCAAATAATCGTTTGCCATTATTTTGAGCCAAGTGAATAAGCTTTTTTTGCTGCTCAGTTAAATTAGGTTGTTGAGCTAATTGTTCAATTGGGGCATTTATTAACGTAATTGGTGTTCTAAGTTCGTGAGAGATATTGGCAAACAGCTGATTTTTTTGCTCCAACGTAGCGGCTAGTTCAGCCGTTTTTTCATTTACTGTTTTCTGAAGTTGCGCTTTTTTCCTTAACAGAAAGCTTGTTCTATAACGATAATAGCCATACCCCATTAATATGAAGAGCAAGAAGTAAAAAGCTAGGGCAACATTTGATTGATAATAAGGGGGGCTTATTAATATTTGTACATTGCTTTGTGCGTATTGCCATTCTTCGTTATCGCGTGAATATTGCAGCTCAATGCGATATAAACCGTTTGCTAAACTACCAAGTTGTATACTGCTAGCATTACCATTATTTATCCATCTACCTTCATTTAAACGATATCTAAATTGGCGTTGTTCTGGTTGAAAAAAATCATCGACGAAGTACTCAAGCGAAATGGTGTTTTTTGATTGAGTGAGTTCTAAATATAGGGTATCACTAACTATAGTTTGGCTAACGGGTGAAATCCACTTTAAATTAGCAGCAAAATTACTTTGCAATAATCGTTCGGAACGAATTCTCGAAACACCATCGATACCAGAAAAATAAAGATTTCCATCATCTCCAATAGCAACGCCTTTAGTATTGAACTCACTACTTTGTAAGCCATCACGTTTATAAAATGCTTTTATTTGATTGGTTGATTTATCCCAACGATACAGTCCATTGAAAGTCGACAGCCAAAAAATGCTTTGTGATTCTTTGGCTATTGCTTGTATATAGTGACTTTTTAGAGGAAGGGGGTAGTGCTTAAAGGTGTCTGAAGAGGTTTGATATTGATAAACCCCGTTGCTAGTGCCAAGATATAGCTCTGCACCTTCTACATATACATAATACACAGTCACTGGAGGTTGGTTACCGCTTAATTGTAATGGGTAGTGGTGAATTTCATCATTTACAATATCATAACGATTCACCCCGTCCATCGTGCCAATCCAAAGTTGGTTATTCAAGTCTTCTGCAAGCGCATAAATATTAGAGTTTGCTTTGATTCCACGTGCTTCACCATTAACACCCACTTGCTTAAACTCCCCCTGATATTCATCCAGCAGTGTTGTTAATCCACCACGCCAATTCGCTACGAAAATCTGACCTTGGGCAGTTTCAACTACATCTAAAACGGCTCCTTCTCCTGCTTTGTCGGGTATTAGCTTGGTATGATCATTGAGGGAGATCGTGTTAAGTTCTGCATCAAGGTGATATAAACCATTATTTGTCGCCAACCAAAAGCTGCCATCACTGGACGGTTCTATTTTTAAGGTGAAGGCATCAAGCACTAACTCGGCTTTACCTAACGCTCCGCTATCACTGATTGGGTAGCGAAATAAGCCACCAACGGCACCTGTCCAAAGATAACCATTTTTGAACATTAATGAATTTATATCGTCAGAAATAAGGCTATTATGAGCCTGTTCAGAATATTGATAGGTTTGAATGGCAAAGCCATTCGCCGGAATAGCAAGTACACCGCCTTGATAACTACCTAGCCAAATAGTGCCATCACGACTTATAAATACTGAGCGAATATCACGGGTGATATTGCCAAGCTCAAAAGGTTTAAGCATTGAGTAATGATTGAATGTTTGTGTTTCAAATGAAAATTGACTCAAACCATTATTCGTTGCAACCCATAACGAATTAGCACCTTCAGCCAAATCAGGGACTGTTACCAGTTGATAGCCTTGACTTGGGTTTAATCGTTCAAAACACTGACAATTTGCGATAAAACGACTTAAGCCCCCTTGGACCGTGCCAAGCCAAATTTCATTCTGAGCCGTATTAAATACAGTATATACAGTATCGGCACTTAGGCTCCTATTATCATGCAAATCATGACGAAAGTAGTCAAAACGCTTTAACCTAAGATCATAGCGATTTAAGCCGCCTCCCCATGTAGCAATCCAAACGTAATTTCCTTGATGCGCGAGTGAGCGTATCCATTTATGGCTCGTACCTTGACCGTTATCATTAATAGGAAAAACGGTCACTTCTTGTGTTATTAGGTTGACAACATTTAAACCATTATCTGTACCTAACCATAGTTCTTTACCAACTTTAAGCACTGATTGAATGTTATTGTGAGACAAGCCGTTAGAAACACTGAAGTTGTTAAAACTGTCCATTTTCTTATCATATTGACTAATCCCATTGTGGGTCGCGATCCATAGCGAATTATCAGGCGCCAAGTAAACCTGATTAATACTATTCCCTGCCAAACTTTTACTATCAGTCGGATCATAACGGTAAACCTTGAAATTCTTACCATCAAAACGGTTCAGTCCATCTTCAGTACCGAACCACATATAACCATCATCGTCTTGACTAATGGTGTATACCATACTATTGGATAACCCATCTTCAATGTTATAGCTGATGTAATTAGGGTTAGGTAATAATTGCGCACCTGATGAGGTCGAATAGATGAAGAAAAAAAGTAAAAATGTCCGCAGTAACACCATAATTGAATTTAATTTTTTCAAAATTATAAAGATAAACAAATCATACTTTATTTCTTACTCTGTCTCATACACTTAACCGACAAACTCATGTTGGTATCCGACAATGTGACTTTTAATGCTTCACATAGAGACACTGAACCTTCATTTTTATCTCGCAAAATTCCGATTCCAAAATTATCCAAGATCAAACATTAGTAAGCTTAGGAAACAATTTTTCCTAAATTATATTTGAGCAATTTCTGGAATTGTATCAGGAGATCTACCTATGAGTTTTTAGCTGACTTGTTAGCGCAATATTCTTACTGGATTATTACGCCAATTTTAGTTCATTTTCTATTAGTGGTATGTATTCTTCACTTTTTACTACCAACAAAGAATAAATAACCGATAAAACCTATAGATATTGAGTTAAACGAATATAAAAAGCATTCTACATGTAACTGAAATATCACAATTAAGTGTCGAGTTTTTTTACAACATTAAAATCCAATATTTCAACATCATGCTAACAACCTGTTTTTAAAGAATAAAATATGTTGGAACAAAAATCGCATACATCTACCTTAACAAAAAATTAACATTTTCAGACCGTAATAATCAAAATAATAACTTTAGAGATACGATATATGTTTACGTCAAAAACTTCATTACTTACCGGCGCAGTTTTAAGCGCAATGTTAGCAACTTCCACGGCTAATGCGACTACCATTGCTTTAGACTATGAGCCTAGTCAATTTGCTGACACCAAAGGGCAACAAGCCTTAGCTGGCTTCCAGCAAGCAGCATCATTTTGGGAAAGTATGTTTACCGACAGTGTGACTGTTAATTTAACAATTGCCTTTGATTCTCTTGGAGAAACCACTTTAGGTGGTACTAGTTCAACATATTCGCTGCAATCGTACCACGATACTGCCTATAAAATGATTGACGATGCTACATCTGTAGGAGATCAAATTGCCACTAATAACCTACAATGTGCCCCACAAGGTGAACCAATGTGCGGGATGACTTTTTTAGATACTGAGCAAGATATTAATGGCAATGATATCACAGAGCATGATGCAGACGGCTCTAACGATAACTTTTTTTTAGATATGACCCAAGCAAATGCTAAGGCATTAGGTTTCACAACCGATCTTTTTGGCAATCCTTTCTCAAACTCTGATGCTTATATTGTCTTTAGTAACACTTTTGCATTTGATTTTGACCCTTCTGACGGTATTGATTCGGATAAATGGGATTTTGTTGGCGTAGCAATCCATGAGATTGGCCATGCATTAGGATTTGTAAGTGGTGTGGATGTATATGATAGATATAACGATAACGATCCAAACTCAGATTATGCTTTCGATTTAGATAACTATGCGATTGCCGCTACTTTAGACTTATTCCGTTACTCAGAGGAAAGCTATCAAGTAAGTGCGGGCGTTAAAGATTTTCGAGCGGGAGGAAATAGCTATTTCTCGATTGATGGTGGCGCAACAAACTTAGCACCAATGTCTACCGGCATAGTTACGGGTGATGGCAATCAAGCAAGTCATTGGAAAGATCATTTGGATATTGGCGCATTAGATCCAACCGCGGCACCAGGTGAATTTGTAGATGTCACTGGTTACGATTTATTGGCATTTGATGTTATTGGTTGGGATTTACGTACCGCAACGGTTCCAGAACCTTCAACAATCGCATTATTTGGTTTAGCGACGTTAGGTTTAGTAGCATCACGTCGCAGAAAAATAAAATAATAAAAACTATTTTTAATAAAATAGCATTTAAATATGGAACGCTAGTAAGTAACTTTCTAGCGTTTTTTATTTTAACATTTGTTTTTTATTAACGTTGAAACGACAAAATCCCTACTTTTCCATCAGCACCAGCAGCAAGAAATACAAACTTATCCGAAGTTATCGTATAAAAGCCGTTATCACCTTCTGTGGTATTTTGACCAGGATAAACCTGCCAATGTTGCCCCGCAGTAAAAGAGACATCAATCCCTGTTTTACCTGTAGTTATACAAATATTACCTTGGCAACTCATGGCAGTCCTTAAACCATTTTCACCTGAATTCACTGTAACCCAAACGTTATTATCGAAGCTTGCCATATTGGCATATTGTTTAGGTCGTTGTAGATAATCTCCACCTAAAACAAAAGGTTTTTGTTTATGATTTAGTGCTAAACCGTAGCCGCCTGCCGTTTGTGTTTCTTGATACAATGGCACCGCCTGACGTTGCCAAGATTCACCAAAGTCTTCGCTCACATAAACTGATGCTGAATATCCCCCAGTGGTAAAATAAGCTTTGCCCTTTTCTCCCACAATCAAAGTGTTGCCACTGGCAGCAAATGCAGCTTCTTTATCCAATATCGGCGGAAGCTTATGTTTGGCTATTCTTCGCCATGTTTTTCCACCATCAAGCGTTTTTTTAATCACATAGTAACCATCAACAGGATCGCCAAGTAACAATCCTGTATTGTGATCCCAAAAAGCTATTGAATCAAAAAAGCCCTGTTCATCAGTATTTTGATAAAGTAACTGCCAATTTTCTCCCCCATCAACTGTTTTATATAACATCGAAGATTGACCATTGCCTACCCCCATAATGATTGCAGTTTGATAGTCAAATAAAGCAATATCTCTAAAATCTGTTTTCATGGTTGAGTCAACAGATTTATTTTGCCATGTCTTACCTCCGTCTTGGCTAACAAAAATACTATTATTGCTACCAGTTACCCAGTATGAATGATCAATCATAGCGCTGCCACGAAGTGAAGGACTGCCTTTCATTGTGATATATTGCCATTGAGGTAAATCAATCGACATTGTCGCTGATGCTGATTGAGCAATCCCCATAAACATGATTGCCAGTAGAAATGGCAAACCGAAATAACTTTTAAACCGGTTAGTTGTTGATTTTTTTAACATATAGAAAATTTTTTATGAATTATAAACCATTTTACTATTCAACAATTTTACGTAAATAACAAGCTTATTACTTTATACGAACGGTAAAAATCTAGTGCTTTAAAATAAGCTTATGGTAATGATAAACAGCGGTTATCATTGTATGTTGGCAAGATTTAAGCGATAGTTAATACATTGATTTTCCCAGTAAGTTAATAAACTTAAAATAATACCCCTTAAAAATGCTAACTATTGATGACAAAGTAATTGCAGATATCGGACGCGGATTCTCAGTGCCAGCACAGCCTGAGTTGTTGTTAAAATTACAATCACTTATGGCAGAGGATGATCCAGATATTAATGTGATAGCAGATACTATCGCTCAGGATGTTGCCGTTTCTGCGACGGTACTTAAAACCATCAACTCACCCGTCTATGGTTTAGCCCGTTCAATTGCTGATATTCACAAAGCCGCTCGTTATATTGGTGTAAACGGTATTCTCTCATTAGTGACAAATACATTAATCAAGCGTAGTTTTAAACAAAACGACTGCGGGATTGCTTTAGAAGAATTTTGGACAAATGCCAGTAATATCGCTAATACCAATGTCTTTATTGGCAAATCAATTAAACAGCCACTTTCTTCAGATAAGTTATTTTCCATCGGATTATTTCATGATTGCGGGATCCCTGTCATGGCAATGAAATATGATGATTACACTGAAACCTATGAACATGCGATGAAAACGCCTAGTGAAACATTAACATCCATCGAGGAAAGTATTTATCAAGTTAATCATGCCACATTAGGTTATTATGTTGCTTCATCATGGCGATTACCAAAAGATATTTGTCAGTTAATTCTCTGTCATCATGACCGAACATTTCTAAATATCTTAACCAATCAAAGTGAACAATATTACTTTGCTACCCTTAAAATGGCAGAAAATATTGTTCATAACCATAAGCACTTTCGGGATGCATCTGACTGGGCTTACCTACAAGATTCAATTTTTACTTTATTAGATATCGACGAAGAAGATTATCAAGATTTACTTGAAGACAGTGCTGATTTTCAAGATTAATGAGTAATTTCTTAACGAATGAAGCGCTGAATTAGGCAAAAACAATTAAGCTGAACAAACTAGCTCGTCAATTTGTCGAGCTATGAGTAAAACTAGCCAAGCAAGGTTTAAGAGTTAATCGGTAATATTTTTTTAATCCCTCCGCCGTCTAATCCTACATAAATGAAACCATCAACCCCTTGCATCAAGCTGCGTACCCGCCCTAAGTTATTGAATAACTTGTATTGTTGGTCTACGGTTTTGCCATTAATACTCACGGCAACAATATAACCAAACTTCATTGAACCTAATAAAAACTTCCCTTTCAATTTTGGGTATTTATCTGAAGTAACATAAACCATTGCCGACGGTGCTATTGAAGGAAGCCAATACAATACAGGGTTTTCCATACCTTGCTTTTCAGTTAATTCTGTAAATGAAGTACCACTATAGTTCACTCCATAACTGACAACTGGCCAACCGTAATTTTTCCCTGCAGTAATGACATTTATTTCATCACCGCCTTTAGGGCCATGTTCATGCGACCACAATACTCCTGTCGAACTATCAAACGCTAAGCCTTGAGGATTGCGATGGCCATACGAAAATACGGCAGATTTCTCCCCTTTGTCATTCAAAAACGGATTATCCGCAGGAATTTTTCCGTCTTTATGTAAACGATATATTTTTCCACCATCATTATTTAAATTTTGAGGGTTTTCATCTCGACTCCCTCTGTCACCAATAGAAAAATAAACATAGCCCTTTTGATCAAAAGCAATACGACTGCCGTAATGTTGTCCTTTAGAAGCGTTAACTTTACCTTTATATAAACGTGTTTGATTAGATAACGACATGGTTGCAATATTGAGTTTAGCTCGCATTAATGCTGTATTACTGCCTCTGCCAGGGCCGGAACCATCTGCGTAGGTAAAATATAACCAAGAGTTGTTAACAAAATCAGGATCTAAGGCTAAATCTAACAAACCACCTTGGCCATTATTGTCTATAGTCGGCAAGCCACTGATCGGTTGTTTAAGTAATTGCCCTTGGCGAATAACGCGCAGTTCACCACGACGTTCTGAAACTAAAATATCCTGATTGGGCAACTGCACCATAGCCCAAGGAATATCAAAGCCATGACTTACTTCTACTAATCGATATTGCTCAGAAAATCGAGAAGTATTTAAAGGATGTGAATCGAAGGAAAAACTTGAACCAACAAATAAGCTACAAGTAATCACTGCCATTGTTAAAAATAAACAACTCAATTGGTTAGCTTTTATAAACATAAACTTAAATCTTTTTTGGTTTAATAGGTTTTTGGCAACTATAACCAGCGTAACAGTATCAGCGTTGTTACATAACAAACAACCGCTTATCCTCGTTAAATTTTAGTAAATTTTGCCCACGATAATAACAAGGTACGGAAATCTTCAACCCCACAAGAGGAGCTATCTTGACCATCAAAGTTCATTCCATCTTCGCTAAACTCTTCGGGCAAATTAGCCTCACCATTGAGTAAAGCATTTGCCTGAATATGAACGTCATCTTGATTTACCACCAAGGAATACTCATGACCGGTGATCAATTTTTCTTGGCACTTTCCTGACTCTACTTGGTCAATCGCAGTCAAAATTTCTTCAAGTTTAGCTGTATTTTGTCCTAATTCAATTTCTAACCAAGGACCTACTATTTGATGTTCTAATGAAAATTTGGCTTTAGCGCCACCAGTTATTGCATCATGAATAAATTCGTATTCCATAAACACCTCAGAAAAATATACGATAGAACACAGTAATAAAATGATTGTTCAGCTTTAATTATAGAAGAAAATGGCGAGTGAAGTGACTTAAATCAACATAGTTTCGCCAGATTATTGAATTTAAATTATAATGTATTAGACAAGACGCAAAGGTGGGAGCTTTAGTGAAATATATTTTAATAAGGGGACTGTGTTTAATCGTCATCGCGTTTTCAGCGTCTGCTGAAAATAAAGCCCCCCTTATTGTGGCAACCTACATTGAACCGCCTTATTCTTATTATATTGATGATGAATTTGCAGGCATTCACGTCAAAATTATCACCCTATTAGCGGAAAAGTTAAACAAGCAAGTCAAATTTGTTCAATGCCCCTTTGCACGATGTTTATCTTTTTTAGAAAATGGCCAAGCTGACGTTATTATTGGCATTAGAAAGACAACTGAAAGACTTCAATATTTAACTTATTTAGAGCAACCCATTAGTACACAAACCTTTCCTTTACAGTTTTATATCCGTCAAGACAGCGATCTAAATATTGCTAATTATTCAGATTTGGCAAAATTGCGTATAGGTACCTTAAGGGCTGCAACCTACTTTGATCGTTTTGATCGTGACCAATCGTTAAATAAGGTAGAAGTGGTCAATTATAATCAATTAATACAAATGCTGTTAAAAGATCGTATTGATACGTTCTTAGAACGAGAAGAGTCTGTAAAGCCTTGGATTGACCATGTTGATTATAAACAAAAAATTAAACTCGCTGATTATTTATATAATAAATCTGTAGATGGGTATATTGCATTTTCAAAGAAATCCACTTTTATTAATGAAATTGAACAATTTTCTCTTATGCAAAATCAACTTATAAAAAATGGTGATATTCAAGCTATTAGAGACAATAATTAATTCATTTGAACAAATAATACTTTCTATGGTCTATCAAACATCAGAAAGTTATTGCTTCATCATTTGGAAAAATAGTTGTGCTAAAGGGATATTACAAAACAATATTATTCTCACTGCTTGTACATATTGCTATTTTTTATTTGCTCAGTTTAACAACAACCGTCCCGTCGATTTCACATAAAGCGTCCCCTCAAGCCATCAAAAGCTTTCTCTACGTTCCACCTCAGCAAGAAAGCAACATAGAGCAGAAAAAAGCTGACAGTAAAACTCAAGCTACTGAGCAAAAAGAAACTGAACCAAGCGTTACTATTCAGGAAGAAATACCAAAAAACATCATAGCGGAAAAATCTACTGAATTTGAAGAGTTACCAAAAAAAGTACCTGAAAAGACAACAGCAAAAAGCATTGATAATAATTCTCAAAGCAGTCAAACCGGCCAACTGCCACGAAATTTTTCTGCCTTTGGCCAACTGAATAAACTGCAAAACAAGCTAAAAAACAAAATAATAGAGCAAGAAAGTTATCGTTATAGCCAAAAAAAGTCAGCATCAATTTTAGATGGCACGCCAAGCCTAGTGCCGCATTCAACGAAACAATTAAACGATGATGAAATCAAAGAAAATAACAGTCAACAAATCAGTAGTGACATCCTTATCACGAAAGGAGATGACGGACGATGCACTATAGAAAGAGATTTAACCGCAGTCGGTATTGAAGGGGTTAAATCAGTTGAAGGTTTTAATTGTGGTAAATCTAAATTTGATAAAAGCTTTCAAGAACACATGAAAAAAGTTCTGAAAAAACTTGGTAAATAAAATAGAAAATTGAACATTCCTCTATTTTAAAACAGAAAAAAACCAGCAAAATTGCTGGTTTTTCATTTAAGTTCCATAAAAAAGATTATGAAAATATCGCTTTCATTATCCAGAAGAAGACAATTGAAAGTCCAGCACCTACTGGTAAAGTGATTACCCAAGAAATAACAATATTTCGTACTACACCTAAATTAATTGCTGCAATACCACGCGCCATCCCTACCCCTAAAACAGCACCAACTAAGGTTTGTGTCGTTGAAATAGGTAAACCAGCGCCTGAGGAAATAACCACAGTACAAGCAGCTGCAAGCTCAGCCGCAAATCCTCGACTTGGCGTTAAATGTGTTATGCCATTCCCTATAGTAGCGATTACTCGATGACCAAATAAAGCCAAACCAGCAACAATACCTAAGCCACCTAAAGGTAATATCCACCAAACCAAGCTTGCTTTCTTCGCTATTTCGCCACCATTATCAACAATACTTACGACGGCTGCTAATGGACCTATCGCGTTTGCAACATCATTTGAACCATGGGCAAAAGCCATACAACAAGCGGTAACAACCATTAATATAGCGAATACTTTCTCAACATTTCCATATTGAGTATTTTTATCGGCTTTTTCATCGAACTTTATTTTAGTAATGAAATATTTACCAATCAAAGAGACTAAGATGGCGACAAGAATTGCTAAGTAATAACCACCAGCACCTTTAATTTCAAAATTATAAAAACCTAAGTTTACATTCTCTAAACCTATATGTTTCAAGCCTTTTTTAATAGTTACCAACGATAAAACAAAGCCCGCTAAAAACATATAAAAAGGCACATAACGTTTTGCTTGATCTAAAGGTTTATCCGTATCAAAAATAAGTTTTTGAGCACTATTAAAGATAATAAAAGCAATAACACCTGAAATAAGCGGTGTAATAATCCAACTACCAACAATACCGCCGACTTTTCCCCAAGCAACCGTTTCAGGGCTTATGCCAATTGCAGCAAAACCAATGATAGCGCCGACAATAGAATGTGTTGTTGAAACCGGCCAACCTAATATTGACGCAACCAATAGCCACGTTGCCGCGGCAAACAGTGCCGAGATCATACCGAAAACTAGTAATTCAGGAATATCAACGAATAAACCAGGATCGATAATGCCTTTACGAATAGTAGAAGTTACTTCTCCACCCGCTAAATATGCACCTGCAAATTCGAAAATCATTGCGATAATAATCGCTTGTTTAATTGTTAATGCTTTTGAACCAACTGAGGTGCCCATTGCATTTGCAACGTCATTTGCACCAATACCCCAAGCCATAAAAAAACCGACTACAGCGGCGAGCATGACTAATATTGAACCATGTTGTACTAAAATATCCATGACTGAGCCTTATTTTCTAGCCAATAAAATTTCTAATCGAGCACCGACTCTTTCGGCTAAATCTGCTAGGTCTCCTACCCAATCGATAATTTGATATAAAAACATTACGTCAACGGGTTTTAAATCGTCTTCAATTGCCAGTAAGTTTTTGCGAATAGTAATTTGTAAGGCGTCAGTATCATCTTCAATCGTATCTAATTGTCTGATCATTTTCTCAACATACTCTACTTCTCGGCCTTTAAAACCAGTTTCAAGTAAATCATCTAACTCATTAATTGCTTCTGCGGCTTTTTCAATAGCATCGATACATCGTTTGACATATTGCTTAAATTCTTCATGAAGTACTTCAGGCAAAATAAGTTTACGCCCTAAAATACGCCCAGCAATATCTTTCGCTTTATTGGCAATTTTATCTTGTTGTGAAAGTAGCTCTAATAAATCAGCTCGATCCACCGGCATAAATAGTCCGCCGGGTAACTCTAAACGAAGTTGTCGCTTTAGATCATCAGCATCACGCTCATATTTTGATATTTTTGTTCTAATTTTTCCCGCTGTGCTCCAGTTTTCTTCGGTTACTGCTTCAAAGAATGGAACAAGTTGTTTAGAACATTTTGAAACCATTCGAATATGTTTTTCTAATGGTTTTAGTGGTGATTTTGCAAAAACACCAAGAATTGAATTTCTGGCCATAATAGTTTTCCAGGAGCAATTTCGCTCTTTGTTATTATTCGCGCGGATATTAACTCATTTCTCAGAATTAACAAAAGAAATAATGACGAATTTGATATTTATTTCCGCATATAAAAAAGGCTATGTACACTCATGTATAAAACATAGCCTTTTTCTTTAAAACTTTCTAATCAAAACACAAAGAAGACAAACGCTCAAGCAGGATTTTGATTAAAAGTTATACGATAAGTTTACTAGTTATTCGGGAGCCGAATGTCGAACCACCTTTCCTTTGACAAAATAAATAATGTATTCACAAATATTCTGACAACGATCACCAATTCTCTCTAGCGCACGAGCAGACCAAATAACACTCATAATTTGAGGGATAGAACGTGGATCTTCCATCATATATGTCATTAATTGCCGCATTATTGCTTCATATTCACGGTCAATTTTATCATCGGTTTTGTGCGCTTTTATAGCCGCTTCAACATCCATTCGTGTAAATGCGTCAAGTGTTAACTGAAGATATTCTAATACTCGGCGGCCTAAATTATCTAAATTCAGAAGTAATTCTTTATGATCTTTAGTTAAACTTTCTAACGCAACTTGCGCAATTTTCTGAGCTTCATCACCTATCCGCTCTAGATCCGCGATAGTTTTAACAATGGCCATTATTAATCGCAAATCACCAGCTGCTGGCTGACGTTTTGCAATAATACGGGTACATTCATCATCAATGCTTACTTCTAACTCATTGATTGGTTCATCACTTTTTAATACTTTCTTAGCAAGATCTTCATCAGCATCACAAACTGAGGTTAATGCATCGTTTAATTGTTTTTCAACTAAACCACCCATTTGCATGACATGATTTATCACACGCTCTAAATCTTCATTAAATTGCCCGGAAATGTGACGGCCAATATTCATGTTATCCATATAATTCTCCTAACGCTTTAATTAGCCGTAACGCCCAGTAATATAGTCTTCGGTTTTCTTTTTAACGGGGGTAGTAAATAAGGTATTGGTGTCACTATATTCTATCAGTTCCCCCATATACATAAACGCCGTTTGATCTGAAACCCTAGCAGCCTGTTGCATATTATGCGTAACAATCACGACCGTAAATTGTTTCTTCAAATCATTAATTAATTCTTCAATGGTCAACGTTGAAATAGGATCAAGCGCTGATGTTGGCTCATCTAATAACAAAACTTCTGGCTTTATCGCTATTGCTCTGGCAATAACTAAACGTTGCTGCTGACCACCTGACAAACCTAAAGCACTGTCATGTAATCGATCTTTTACTTCATTCCACAGCGCAGCACTTTTTAACGCCGTTTCAACCGCTTCATCGAGAACTCGGCGATTATTTTCACCCATAATACGTAAACCATATACAACATTTTCATAAATGCTTTTCGGAAACGGGTTAGGTCGTTGAAACACCATACCTACTTTTCTTCTAAGCGCAGCAACATCGATATGTTTGTTATATATGTTTTCACCATGTAGGTTGATCTCGCCTTCAATCCGACAATGATCAACTAGATCATTCATGCGATTAATACAGCGAAGTAAGGTTGATTTACCACAACCACTAGGCCCGATAAAGGCTGTCACTTGTCCTTTAGGAATAGACATAGTGATATCTTGTAACGCTTGTTTATCACCGTAGTATAAATCTAAATTTTTAATATCTAGCGCTTTTTGCTCTGCAGACATATTATTTAAATCAATCTTAGTTGTGGTATCTAATATTGTTTTAGGGCTAACAGAAATCATATTTTTCTCTACTATTCATTATTTTTTAATCGTTTCATTTGGTCGTTAATCGACTCGAAGTAACATGTTTGAATCAGTTTAATGTTCCAACATTCGATACTTTTCACGTAATTTATTTCGAATGGATACTGCGGTCATATTTAATGAAATGATTATTGTCACTAATAATAATGCCGTTGCGTATACCAATGGTCTTGCAGCTTCAACATTCGGGCTTTGAAAACCAACATCGTAAATATGAAAGCCTAAATGCATAAACTTTCTATCTAAATGTAAGAATGGAAAGTTTCCATCAAGCGGTAAATTCGGCGCCATTTTAACTACTCCAACGAGCATTAAAGGAGCAACTTCACCTGCAGCACGGGCAATAGCCAAAATAATACCTGTCATGATCGCAGGGCTTGCAATCGGTAAAATGATCCGCCAAAGGGTTTCAACTTTGGTCGCCCCTAAAGCCAAACTCCCGTGTCGCATCGCAGCCGGTATACGCGATAAACCTTCTTCAGTGGATACAATCACCACAGGTAAAGTTAATATCGCTAACGTTATCGCAGACCACATAACACCTGGTGTACCAAAGGTTGGGCTTGGTAAAGTTTCAGGGTAAAAGATCTGATCTAAACTCCCCCCGACCATATATACAAAAAAGCCTAATCCGAAAACACCATAAACAATAGAAGGTACACCTGCTAAATTAATCACCGCTATTCTTAGCAGTTTAGTTAAGGCATTATTTCCAGCATATTCATGTAGGTATATCGCCGCAATCACCCCCATCGGAGAAACAATGATTGTCATTAATAGCACCATTAAAACAGTACCAAAAATAGCAGGAAAAACGCCACCTTCTGTATTAGCTTCTCTGGGATCATCACTAACAAACACAGCAATTTGACTGAAAAACATCATTAACTTTTCAAAAAAGTTCATCTGATTATTATTGGTGACTTTTAAAATATCGGCAAAACTTACTGTAACAACCTGATCATCCATTGCACGTAGTGTAATTTGATCACGCTCAGTTTTATCGCGTAATGCTAATAACGTTTTTTCCAGCGCTTGATACTTAGTTTGTAAGCCTGCGACTTCTTTCGCTATATCTTGTGCTTTATCTGGCGTTAACGTTTCTTGTAACCTATGTTTACGCTCGCGTAATCGTAACCTTTCAAGTTGGTAATTTACGGCACCAATCTCTACTTTTTGAAGCGTTTCGATTTTATCTTGAATTTCAATAACACGCGTTAATAGTTCCGGCAATTTATCTGTTGATACGACTTTTCCGTCTTGGATCACAGATTCGATATAACCATAAAAATTACCATTGGTTCTTCGTTCAACCACAACCAGCTTTTCAGGGGTTGATTGCTGAGTAATTTCTGGGACTAATATCCAACGAAAATCTAAGCTAACAAGCTCACGATTACCGGTTTTAATTAATAATCGCTCAACCGTTTCTTCGCTAGGATCTAAATCCAAGTCTAAATGTACAAGTTGTTGAGTTGGAATATGTTCTCGATCATAAATCTCACCAATAACTATACTTGCATTCCCTTGTTTATCCATCAATTCAAACTGATGCACTTGTGCAGGCCAAAAATACGACAGACCACGAGAGGCGATTAGCCATAACAATCCCAAAACTGAGATTAAACTTAAACTTACACCACCCGCTGATAACCATATCCAGGGTGAGCCTGATTTAAACCATTTATTCATTTTTCAGACCTCAACCTATAACGAACTATATTTTTCACGTAAACGCTGACGTATAAATTCAGCGAGCGTGTTAAACACAAAAGTAAATACAAATAAGACAAATGCTGCCAAGAACAAAATTCTATAATGAGAACTACCAACTTCAGATTCAGGCATTTCAACCGCAATGTTCGCCGCTAAAGTACGCATTCCCTGAAAAATACTCCAATCTAAAATAGGTGTGTTACCTGTTGCCATTAACACTATCATTGTTTCGCCTACAGCCCGACCTAACCCCATCATTACTGCAGAGAAAATCCCAGGACTGGCAGTTAACAACACGACTTTTATTAAAGTTTGCCATTGGGTAGCACCTAAAGCTAAAGAGCCACTGGTTAAATGTTTAGGAACACTAAAAATAGCATCTTCAGCCATCGAAAAAATAGTTGGAATAACAGCAAAACCCATTGCGATACCAACGACTAAAGCATTTCGTTGATCAAAATTAATCCCTAAATCATTAGTAATAAATTGTCGAATATCACCACCAAAAAAATACGTTTCCATGACAGGCGATAACGAGAATGCAAGATATGCCACTAAAATTAATACGGGTATTAAAATGATTGGAGCCCAAGTTTCAGGTACTCGAGACTTTATTTCTTTAGGTAAGTTATGCCAAGCAAACGCTGTAATAAACACAGAAATGGGCAACATAATAAACAATAGCGCAATCGCAGGTAAATTCGTTTCAATGATTGGTGCAAGCCATAAGCCAGCTAAAAATCCAAGAATAACAGTTGGTAAAGCTTCCATTAATTCAATAGTTGGTTTCACTTTTTTACGTAAACCTGGGGTCATAAAATACGCTGTATAAATTGCCGCAGTTAAGGCAATAGGTACCGCAAATAACATCGCGTAGAGTGCTGCTTTCATGGTACCAAACGAGATTGGCACTAACGAAAATTTGCCTTCAAAATCATCTGAACCTGAGGTTGATTGCCAAATATATTCGGCTTCAGGATAACCTTCATACCAAACTTCTTGCCAAAGAGCCTGCCATGTCACTTCTGGATGTTCATTTACAACCGAAAATAATTGAAATTGATTATCCGTAAACATTAATAATCCGTCAGATCTTGGTGAAATGACCAAAGCATCAGGAATATTATTTGTTAAATTGCCACGCCATAAATCGGCTTCACTGGTGGTATAAAAAGTGCCCATTTCGCCAGAATCGGTCAGGGTATAAAAACTTTTTCGATATTGTTCCGTGTGAATTTGGCGAACAGCTTCCGAATCACTGACATTAAAAGTTCTGATTTGTTTAAACTGACGACCATTATCTGTTGCCACTTCAAACCATTGACTCACAACACCATTACTGTCACCCAACAGCACTGAACTTCCGCCTGACAATAATGCCATGGCAGTAATATGCATAGGGTTTTCTCTACCTTGAGCAAGCTGTGGAATAATTGTCGCTTTTAACGTGACTTCACTGTCATCTGATAAATCAAAAACTAAGACTTGATCGCCACTTTGAATAAATGCCATGGAAAGATCAGGCGTGACAAGAATTTCATCGACTTGATTCGTCGAAAGATCGATCGCTTGGTATTCAATTTCATAAGCAGGATCATAGTTAAAATCATCTTCAGCAACTAAGATGGTTTTAATTAATCGTTTATCTTTTGTAAAACCAACAAACACCGCTCGTTCATCATTCATGGCAAATGATAAATGTGTAAATTCAGCGCCTTGCTCATCAACGGCAATAAACGCTTCACCTAACGGATAGCTAATATGCGGGATAACTTCTCTTACTCCCGAGTCATAACTGGATTGAAATTTAGGCGAAATTAAAAAGACATGATTATTTTCATCGAGTAACAGTTTATAATTTTCACTCGCTTTAATCACATGCTTTATTTTGCTGTCAATTACCGATTCTTGAAAGGTTCGAGCAACCTTTTTATCACCCGTAACTGACTGATGTGCTGGTTTTAATGGGTAGTAATTAATCTTACCATTGGTCGTTATGGTATAAGCTAACTCCTGTAATTCATCTAAACCAGTAGCGAGTACTTGTTGCTGATCTTCTATAGCAAAAGATACAACCGGTGAGATTTTGGCTGATTCAAAAACTGGTTTTATTACATAAAGTAAGTACATAAAAATCAGCACTAACGTAAATAACACACTAATACCACCGAGTGTTATTAACCATTTGGCTAATGAATTCTTAACCTGACGTATGCCGACTGATTGAAGCGCGATTGACACTGATAAACACCTTAAAAGATAGAAATTATCCAATTGGCGCAAGTATAAGACAGTTATGTGACACTTTTGTGACAGCGTATTTTTTCCAACAATATTTCCGGCAAGATAAAAGCAAAGTTTGCTCGATGATTACGGAGGTTATTGTTTAATAGCAAAAATTTGTTTATCGTTAAATGATATAAAACCGTCAATATATTTGAGGTGAATTATGTCGTTAAGCGCATTTATGACAAAAGAAATTATTTCGCTAGAAATTGATGATAATTTATCGAAAGCGAAACAAGCTTTCGATAAATATAATATCCACCATATTTTGATAAAAAATGGTAAAGAGCTTTCAGGTATCATCACAGATCGAGATTTGTATAAACATTTAAGTCCAAATATTGGTACAAAAAAAGAAACTCCCAAAGATACCTTCTTACTCAGTAAAAAAATTAACTTGATCATGAGTAGAGAGTTAATCACCGCAAAAGAAAACACCAGCTTAAATGATGCGGTGTTATTGTTTCATGATCATCACATTTCATGTTTACCGATTGTTGATGATCACTTTCGGCCTATCGGCATTATTTCATGGCGTGACATTATTAAGATCATTGCTTTGCAATATCGTATGAAATTAGCAAATCAACACAATTAAACACAATTACCTATTAAGAACTACACGATAGCATTGAACAGCCAGCTTTATTCTTCGCCCATGTTGGACGTTTTACAGCATATTGTTCGTATGATTTTTGTTCGTCATAAGGTCGTTGTAATACTTGTAACAACTCTTCAATCATAGAGTAATCACCTTGCTCGGCTTTTTCAATTGCCTGCTGAGCTAAGTAGTTTCTCAATACAAACTTAGGGTTTACCGAATTCATCGCCTGCTGGCGTTCTTGTTGTGTGCTGCTATTTAATGTCAGTCGTTGTTGATAATCGCTTAACCACAATGAAAATGGCTCAAAATAATGTTCAACTAAAGGTTCATCTTGATAAAAACAATCTAAAAAATGAGCTTGCCATAAATGAGCATGTTGAGGCAGAGATGACAAGGCCCGATAAAATAGCGTCATATCAACGTCAATACTCATCATGAGTTTTTCTAAGCGATTAAATAATGGCGCGTCGCTTTCTTCAATTAACTTATCAAGTCCCAATTTGGCTTGCATCATTTCTAGCCACAACCTTTGATACTTTACCGCATAATCATTTAAAATTTTATTCAGTGGTTCGGCATCATCAATTAAGGTATAAATTGCATTTCCTAATTGAAATAAATTCCATTGACCAATTTCAGGTTGGCGACCAAAACTGTAGCGTTTACCTTGAGCATCGGTGGTGTTTGGTGTCCAAGTTAAATCAAACGCATCAATCCAACCATATGGCCCATAATCAATGGTTTCGCCAATAATTGACATATTGTCAGTATTCATTACTCCATGAACAAAGCCAACTCGCATCCAATCAACAATTAATTGGCAAGTTCTTTCACTAATTTCTTGGTACCATTTTATGTAAACCTTAGAACAAGGTTCTCCTAAATGTGGAAAATTTTGTTTAATAGAGAAATCAACCATTTGTTTTAATAACGTTTTATCCCCTCGCATTGCAGGCAATTGAAAGCTGCCAAAGCGCATAAATGAAGACGATACTCGACAAACCACAGCACCTAGCTCTTCTTGAGGATTACCATCATAAAACATATCTCGGGTTACTTTATCCCCCGTTAAACACAAACTTAATGCACGAGTGGTTGGTATGCCTAAATGAAACATAGCTTCAGAGCATAAATATTCACGAATCGACGAACGAAGCACAGCTAAACCATCAGCATGGCGAGAATAAGGGGTTTTTCCTGCGCCTTTTAATTGTAACGTTTGTAAACCACTATTGTCTGTTTGAATTTGCCCTAAGTTAATCGCTCTGCCATCACCTAATTGACCTGCCCACTGACCAAACTGGTGGCCACCATAATTCATCGCGTAAGGCTGCATACCATCAATAATTTTATTGCCCGTTAATACTTCGGCGATCTCGTTATTAGATAAATCTTTTGTGGTAAACCCTAATGCCAATGCTAAAGGTTCATTCAGTGAAACAAGTGACGGTTGCTGCGTTTTTTGTGGTAAAACATATGAAAAAGCTGCCCCTTCAACTTGACGAGGAAATACCTGCTGTTGTGTATCTGCAGGCAATTGAAGGGTAAATTGATTATTGATTTGAAAATTAAACGCTTGGTTCATCATTGCCACAAAAATATTGCACATTAGTTAACCGTGATTCTACCGTATAACAACCTCAGTCTAAAGTATGAAACTATTTAATGATCTGGAGAAAACATTGAGAAATATGCGACATATATGAACAAATAAAGATACATGAAATCAAGGTTGAGTTGGTGGTTTAGCTATCAAGGTTTAGCTAAATCAGACAGACTTAACTAATTTTGACAGTATGATAAATGATGAGCGAGTCTATTTTACTTCCTTTTCAAGCTTACAATTAGGGTCAACTTTCTTAATATCGCAAAACGGTTTTTCTTTTTCGACTGTAATTACACCTGCTTCATTCATAAAAGTTAATGAAGTGCAAGAACACAGCAATATAGAGAACATTATTAGGATACACTTAAACATAGCTATTTCCTTATACAAAAAGCTATCAGTACCGAAAAATTATAATAGTTTGAAACGATTGAAAATCCAATACAGCAAATTGCTTTCGCCCTGCCTCATGCTCGTGTTAATTATTACTTTAAAACTTGTCTGAAATAATTTTCAAGAGAGATAGACGAATGCCTTTTTTTAAGCGTTTCACCTGAATTTTCTGGCGTCTGATAACCAAAATATAATTTCTCACTCGCAATGTAAATTAACGTATAATTCGGCGGAAGATCTCGATTATCTGAATTATAAGTAAACGTCTCATTTAACGCGTTAACTTTAATGCCTTCATCAGTTGTTACTTTCCCCTTAATATCAAATTTTGACATATCCAGCGTATCAAACATCATTAAGTCACATGTTTTATCAGTGGGATGGAAGTACTCTGTTCGGTATGTTGCTTTCAGTGAAGAGTCTATACTCAGTTCAATTTTTACGTTCCAAGCATCTTTTAATTCGTCACTTGCAAGTTTATTGTATGGGGAGCAACCTTTTTCCCGGTATGTATTAAATAACGATGTTTTAGAGTTGTCTATCGAGGCCCCAGTTTCAGAGTCTTCTTCAGAGCCACCACAAGCAAACAAGCCCAATAACGAAAGCGCTATCATTGTCCAACTATTTTTCATTTGCACTCCATGCTTAGTTAACTCCCTATCCCTTTAAAAGTAAGTTAACATTATATTATTTGATTAACGGCTGAATAGCAGCGAAACTGAGCCTAAATATCACAGTGCCACACTATCACTGTTTAGTGTTTTTCTAAATACTTACCTACCCATTGCATCGCGTCAGGTATAGTATTAAACACAGTGAAGTCAATGTTAGCTTCACGATAACATGCTTCATATTTATCTTTCATCACGTATTCGCCCTCAACACCTTCTGAAATAACAAATGCCGAAGCTAATGGAGATAAACGATTAGCCTTTAACTCCTTTAAATAATCAGTAAGGCCTAAAATGACTTCGTCTAAAGCCATACATGATTCTTCAAACACTACAATCTCGCACCAATTTATCGCATTGTTTTTTAAATCTTGTAAGGTATTTTGTTCCACTTCTTCTAAAGCTGTTAGTAGCTCTAGATTAAATGGCCCCTTTGAGTGATACACAATAATGTTACTGTTTATCACTTCTAATGAAACTCGCCCATGGGCACTAAATTTCCCATCAGGTATATTTTTTGTCGTCACTTCACTCATATGAAATAATCTAAATAGCGTTTAACGTTTAAGAGTATATCATTCTCGTAATACTCCAAAACGTCACATGCTCATAATTTTTAAATTAATACGTAAACAAGGTTAATAAAATTTACTGATGACTCCCTTTCACTATGTAAGTAAAACTAGTTAAAGGTTAGCAATTAAACTTTAAAGGTTTTCGCAATATCTTGTAAGGTTGTGGCTAGTAACGCCTGCTCTTTGGCTGTTGCAGCAATTTGAGCAGCACCTGTTGTCGTTTCTGTTGACTTTTCTTCAATTGAAACAACATTTTGCGCGACATCTTCAGTCACCACCGATTGCTCTTCTATCGCCGTCGCCACTTGTTCTGTCATAGTGAAAATATGACTAACCGCTTCGGAAATTCCCTCTAAGGTATGTTCAACATTTTTAGAGTTTTCAACCGCATCAGCTGCTTTTTGCTGACTGTGTTCGATAACATTAAAGGCGGCATTTGCGTCTGATTGTAGTGAAGTGATGAAACCTTCAATTTCAGCAGTTGATTGTTGAGTACGTTGGGCAAGGGTTCTTACTTCGTCCGCAACAACGGCAAAACCTCGTCCTTGCTCGCCAGCCCTTGCCGCTTCAATAGCAGCATTTAATGCCAGTAAATTCGTTTGTTCAGCAACAGATTTTATGACATCAACCACGTTAGTTATATTTTTACTACTCTCATGTAAACTGGTGATCTGTTTCGCTAAACCGTCAATTTCAAGCGCTAGATCTTCAATAGAGTGATACGACTGTTGCACAACCGCCAAGCCACTTTGTGCTTGGGAATCTGCATCTCGCGCGGAATCAGCCGTTAGTTGAGTATTACTTGCCACCTCTTTTACTGACGCGGATAATTCTTCTACCGCAGTGGCGATAAGTCCAATTCTTTCTTGCTGATCTAACATAGATGCAGAGTTATATTCACAAGTTTGTGACGTTTCTTCGGCAGCAGAGGCTAAGGTTAAACTTGATGAAGATATTTCATTAATTGCCCCAGAAAATGTACTTAAGGTTAAGTTTAACCCTGAAGCAATTCGTCCTAACTCGCTGTCACTTTCACCGTCAACTCGTGCCGTTAAATCATTATCAACTCTCACTTTCGTCATGACCTGCGTTAAAGCGCTAACTCTTGACGATAAGTCTTTAATAGTAAAAAAACTGATAATTGCGGCAAAAGTAATTAATAAAAAGCTGAATAATATATTGATAATTAAAGTATTAAAGGCATCTGTTTTTTTCATTTTTTTCATGGTTAACAAGCGGTTTGTTAACCCTTCTTCTACTTGTTTAAGTTGACCAATACGCTGGGTTGACTGTTTAAACCAATAGAGTGCATCGATAGAAAAATTGCTTTGTGTTTTCTTCGCAACCTCTCTTATTCTATCCACTTCAGACACGGAAGAATGTGCTAACTTTTGCTCGTACAGTGCAATCTCTTCTTCGTTTGAAAAAGCAATAAAATTAGCAAAGTAAGTATCTTGTTGGGTCACTAAAGCAATAAATTTAACAAACATTCCTGGTAAAAATTCATCCTTTGCAAAAGTGTTACTCAATACTGCTCTTTCTATACCCGCTCTTTCTTTACCTTGTAAAAAATTATAATAGGCTGTGATTGATTTTGTCACATCGGCATCGGAACTCGACTCAGCAATTAAACTAGCCACTTTTAATAACTTTGCATTTAAACCAGTATAAAAGCCAATCGCATCGCCAACAGCTATATTTAAACTACTTACCTGTTGTCTGATCCGATTCAGTTGATTTAATTCGGTTTGAATGTGTTGATTTAACTGAATCACCCCAGCTTGCTCAAACTCATTCTTATTGAGAAATTGTTGAGTAATAGCATGTTTATTATCAGTTTCAATGCGCTGGCTTTTTATCTCTGAAGTGAATTTCGATCCATTTGAGCCAAGAAAACCTGCCGTCATGCCCCGCTCTTTCTGTAACTCATGGACCAATTTACTGTAGGTTACTGATAACTCAGTTAATTGTGAAAGTTGTGCCATTTCCTTGTTCACATAATAACTTTGTGAAATTGAAGAAATACTTAACCAAACAAAACCAATTAACGGTAAAGCAAGTAATAATAGAATTTTATTTTTAAAAGAAACATCTGAAAGCGCCATGATTCATCCCTAAATGAAGAATAATTGTTGTATACAAAATTAAACAAGCTGGTAAATATGAAAGGTGGGTAGATAAATTAACATCCACATAATTAACATAGCATCTATGATATTTTTTGTATTTGATTTAACGCGATTTTTCAGATTCTTTTATACATAAATACAATAAAAAATTATTAAAACGGTAAAGTTTTTTGATGGTTAAGTCTCATGTATTGAAAAGCCATGATAATAAAAAAGTCGATTGAATTTATATTCAATCGACTTTAAAGAGAACAAGTGACCATTAAAAAGAACAAAGTTCTTTATCAAAAAAGGTGTATTTCCTTTTTATTTTGGTTAATTTTCAATTAAGCAATATTGGCAAATTGATTCATTGTATTGTCTTTACCGCCAGCTTTTAAAGCTGCTTCGCCAGCAAAGTAACCTTTATGATCATCTCCCATATCTGAGCCCGCCATGTTTTGATGTTTAACACATGCAATCCCTTGACGTATCTCTTTACGCTGAACACCTGCCACATAACCTAACATGCCTTGGTCACCAAAATACTCTTTGGCTAAATTATCGGTTGATAATGCTGCAGTATGATAAGTAGGTAAGGTAATTAAATGATGGAAAATTCCTGCATCTTTAGCTGCATCCGCTTGGAAAGTACGAATTTTTTCATCGGCGGTTTTCGCTAATTCTGTATTATCATACTCTTCACTCATTAAACGGTCACGATCGTAAGAAGACACATCTTTTCCTGCTTCTGCCATGGCATCAAATACTTGCTGACGGAAGTTTAACGTCCAGTTAAATGAAGGTGAATTGTTATAAACGAGTTTAGCATTCGGCACTACTTTTTTAATTTCGTCAATCATGCCGCCAATTTGACCAATATGAGGCTTCTCTGTTTCGATCCAAATTAAATCAGCACCGTTTTGTAAAGAAGTGATACTGTCAAGAATACAACGTGCTTCACCGGTTCCTTTTTTAAATTGGAATAAGTTACTTGGTAAACGTTTAGGACGAACTAACTTACCATTTTGCTTAATAACTACATCGCCATTTCCTAACTCACTTTCAGAGACTTCATCACAATCTAAAAAGCTATTATATTGATCACCTAAGTCACCTGGCTCTTTAGTAACAGCGATTTGCTTGGTTAATCCGGCTCCTAAAGAATCAGTACGAGCTACAATAACACCATCATCAATACCAAGCTCCATAAAGGCATAACGTACAGCATTAATTTTTGCTAAAAAGTCAGCATGAGGCACCGTTACTTTACCGTCTTGATGACCACATTGTTTTTCGTCAGACACTTGGTTTTCAATTTGAATACAACAAGCGCCCGCTTCAATCATTTGTTTGGCCATCAAATATGTTGCTTCTGCGTTACCAAAACCGGCATCAATATCAGCAATAATTGGCACAACATGTGTTACATAACCATCAATTTTACTTTGCACTTCCGCTTCTTTTACTTGATCACCCGCTTCTTTAGCGGCATCTAATTCTCTAAATAAACCGCCTAATTCACGAGCATCTGCTTGACGTAAAAAGGTATATAATTCTTCAATAAGTGACGCAACCGATGTTTTTTCATGCATTGATTGATCAGGTAATGGACCAAACTCAGAACGTAATGCGGCGACCATCCAACCGGAAAGATATAAATAGCGACGATCAGTATTTTCAAAATGCTTCTTAATAGAAATCATTTTTTGTTGACCAATAAAACCGTGCCAGCAACCAAGTGATTGCGTGTATTTACTCGAATCTTTATCATAGGCGTCCATATCTTTACGCATGATTGCCGCAGTATACTTTGCAATGTCTAAACCGGTTTTAAATTGATTCTGTAAACGCATACGCGCTACTGATTCAGCGTCAATGGCTTGCCAGTTATTTTGTGAATTAATTTGGTTTTCTATTGTTGCTATTTCTTCGCGGTAATTAGTCATTTCATTTCTCCCGGCACTTCAGTGCGCTATCAATAAGCTTTCCAGTTTTTGTAATTCGATTGGTAAGTTGTCATACCGAACAACAAAAAGGTTAATCGATCTAAACAACATTAATGAAATATATATTTCCTATCGCCAGTATTCACAATATAAATAGTGAGGTTAACAATGCTAATTTAATGCTTTTAATTCAATAAGTAATAGACACAATTAGTATTTAAAAAAATTTAATTTACCTCAATTAGTCCGCTCTAGTACTAATTTCTACTTGCAAACGTCAGTCAACAATGACATATACTAAATTTATGATTTTTATAAAGAGCATTTAGTACATGAATATATCTAAGATCGATTTAAACCTGTTGATTTATTTGGATGTTTTATTAAGAGAAAAAAATGTTACCCGTGCAGCTAGCCAACTGAATATTACTCAACCGGCCATGAGTAATGGCTTAAAACGTTTAAGAACGCTTTTTAATGATCCTATTTTGGTTAGAACGTCAGATGGCATGGTTCCTACCGAACGTGCGCGTGCTTTATCACCTATCATCAGAAAAATTCTATTAGAGTTAGAAGAAGCTCTGCAAGGCGAAGAAGAATTTAATGAACAACACAGTCAACGTGTCTTTAGAATCATGGCCAGTGATTACGCGGCATCAACGCTTCTACCTGGCTTATTAAGAAAAATAAATCAGGTAGCCCCAAATGTGATCATCGATATTATGACGCCAAGTGATGTTAATTTTCATGACGTAGAGGCGGGAAAAATTGATATGGCCATTAATCGCTTTGATGATTTACCCCAGTCTTTTCATCAGAAAACAATTTGGCGCGATACTTTTGCCTGCTTACTCAGTGCTGATAATGAAGTAGTAACTAAGTTTAACCTTAATAGTTACTTAGCATCTAAACATGTGTGGGTGTCAAAAACTGGTTTTGGCATTGGCGTTGGTATGGATCCCAAAGATATTCAAAAACTCGGTTGGGTAGATGAAGCCTTAGCGCGCTTAGGTAAAAAACGTGATATTAAAGTTTTTACACGTAATTACCATGTTGCGATGAAGCTTGCCCACGAAGACGGGTTAGTAGCCACGTTACCCACCAAAGCCGCCATGTTGCATAAAGATGATGCAAATTACACTATTTTAAAGCCTCCTTTTGAGATCCCAGATATCGAATTAAAAATGATTTGGAGCCCTTTATTACATCACGATGCTAGTCATATCTGGTTCAGACAGTTAGTGATAGAAGCGGCTAAAGAACATGAAAATAGTTAGCGCCTACTTATGTTTAACTCTATTTATACAGTATTATTCATTTCAATTTGTCTATTAATTGGATATTTCCTTAATCATCTTTTAGGCGGTTTACCGGCCAGTTTATATGGCATGGTAGTTTTTACTTTATTGCTACATTTTCGTGTCTGTGAAGCCAGTCGAGTTAAAGCATCAATTGCCTGGGGCATTAAAAATATGGGGGTATGCTTTGTCCCGGCAGGGGTAGGTATTATCAACCATTATCAATTAATAAAAACTCATGGTTTGATGCTAGTCACCATTACTTTTATCGGCACCTTAATGGTATTAACTTTCGTTGGATTGTTATTTCAACACCTTGAAAATAAAGGTAATACAGTTGATTGATTTATCATTACTCACTGATGTACTTCTATATAGTGGCCTTACATTAGCGGTTTATCACAGCTTTGTTCGACTGCAACAGAAAACCGGAAAAATATGGCTAAACCCCATGTTGTTATGTATATTTGTGCTTATTTTCATGATCACTTCCTTTGAAATAGATTTTCAACAATATCGCCAATCCACCAGTATTTTGAGTAATTTATTAGAACCTGCTGTAATTGCCCTTGGTTTTCCACTTTATCAACACTTAAATTCGATGAAGTCACAATGGAAACAAATAGTCAGTTTTTTAACCATATCAATCAGTTTATTACTCTCTATAAGCTATATATTGACCATGCTATTGATAAAATCACCGTCAATCGCCGTGTCATTATCATTCAAATCTATAACTACACCTGTAGGTATAGCTTTAACAGAACAACTCAATGGCAACTCGGCGATCACCGCATTTGCAATAATTTTAGCCGGGCTTTTTGGCGCTATTTTTGGCATAAAATGGTTAACATTTATTAAGGTATCTTCTCCAAAAGCACAAGGATTAGCGATAGGAACGGCAAGTCACGCTCTAGGCACAGCAACCGTTAGTCAATTAAGTTATCAACATGCCGCTTATAGTTCGTTAGCGTTAATTATTTCAGCAACAATCACAGCTATCGTTTCTCCTTCATTGATCCATCAGCTTGATTTATTGTTGTTCTAATTTATCCCTTTCTTAAAACTCATATTCATATGAAAAACCGTTAAAACCATCAATATTCACAAAATCAATAGTAGATATTGAAAATGACAATACAATGCTCAATGAAGCACAAAAAATAAAAACACCAAAGATAAACACATATTTTACAATAAGTTATACACACTTTAAAAAATCACTTACTTGGAAATACTCATTATAATTTTTTTTGACTAGTTAGAGCTATTGCTTGTTTGCCAGAAAATTTTTACATTCATCGCTAGAAACTGTAACGAATAATGAAAACTTTCCAATTCAAATCATTAAAGGAATTATTTATGTCTCAAAGAAAAAACATAGCCAATTTACAAGTAGCACAATGCCTTTATGATTTTATTGAGCAAGACGTACTGGTTGGTTTATCTATTGATTCTAATAACTTTTGGCACAATTTTGCCAAGATTATAGAAAACTTAATGCCGGTAAATAAAAAATTGCTTACCACACGAGATACATTGCAATTACAAATTGATCAATGGCATCAGTCACATCAAGGGCCAGCATTTAATTTTTCAGAATATAAAGCCTTCCTTTCTGAAATTGGTTACTTAGTACCTCAGGTAGAAGATTTTCACATCTCAACAGAAAATGTTGATAAAGAATTAGCAACCATGGCAGGACCACAATTAGTCGTACCTATAATGAATGCAAGGTTTGCACTCAATGCCGTGAACGCGCGTTGGGGAAGTTTATATGATGCTTTATATGGTACAGACATCATTTCAGAAGACGATGGTGCAGAGCGACAAGGCAATTATAATCCGGTTCGCGGCACTAAAGTGATTGCTTTCGCACGCGACTTTCTTGACACACATTTACCATTACAATCTGGCTCACATCATCAAGCTAAACATTATGGTTTAAAGAATAACACGTTAACCATTACCTTAGATAATGGTGATGAAACTCTCCTACAATCAGCTCAACAATACCTAGCTTTTCAAGGAGAAGCCAGTGATCCTTCATGCCTGTTATTTATGAATAACGGCCTGCATTTTGAAATAAATTTCAATAAAGAAAGTGTTATTGGCCAAAGTGATAAAGCAAGAATCAGTGATATTACTTTAGAATCTGCGTTAACCACCATTATGGATTGTGAAGACTCAGTTGCAGCGGTTGATGCCGAAGATAAAGTACTTGCCTACAAAAACTGGCTAGGTTTAAACAAAGGTGAGTTAACTGAAAACATCTCTAAAAACGGTCAAAGTTTTATTCGTGCCATGGCGCCAGATCGTTACTACAAAACAACTGACGGCAACGAGCTGAAGTTAAAAGGTCGAAGCTTAATGTTTATTCGAAACGTTGGCCATTTAATGACGAATAATGCCATTTTAACATCAACTGGCGAAGAAGTACCTGAAGGTATTCTAGACGCGATGATCACTTCATTAATCGCCCTTTACGATATTCAAGAAAAAACTCAATTAAGCAATAGTGCCGAACAATCAATCTATATTGTTAAACCTAAAATGCACGGCCCTGAAGAAGTTGCCTTTGCAAACTTACTATTTGAACAAGTTGAACAAGCTTTATCTTTAGCCAAAAACACCATAAAAATTGGCATTATGGATGAAGAAAGACGTACCAGTGTGAATTTAAAAGCTTGTATATTTGCCGCAAAAGAAAGAGTGGTATTTATTAATACAGGCTTTTTAGATAGAACAGGAGATGAAATACATACGTCTATGTCTGCCGGTGCTATGGAACGTAAAGCCGACATAAAGCTAACACCTTGGATCAATGCATACGAAGATAATAATGTTGATGTAGGTTTAGCCTGCGGTTTTAGTGGCAAAGCCCAAATAGGTAAAGGTATGTGGCCAATACCAGATCAAATGGCAAATATGTTAGCGACGAAAATTAATCATGTTGAAGCTGGTGCAAATACTGCTTGGGTTCCTTCACCGACAGCAGCAACGCTTCATGCACTGCATTACCATCGGGTTAATGTATTTGATTTACAGAAAAAGATTCAAAAACGTACACCTGCCAATGTCGATGATATTTTAACTATACCTTTAGCCAAAGATACCCACTGGTCTACTAGTGAAATTCAACATGAACTAGATAATAACTCCCAAGGCATTCTAGGTTATGTTGTACGATGGATAGACCAAGGTGTTGGTTGTTCAAAAGTGCCAGATATAAACGATGTTGGTTTAATGGAAGATAGAGCAACACTTCGGATCTCAAGTCAACATATGGCTAATTGGTTAAAACATAATATATGTAGCAAAGAAATGGTCTTGGCGAGCCTTAGCAAAATGGCAAAAATCGTTGATGAACAAAATAGTACAGATCCTCTATATACTAAGATGTCTGACGATTTAGACAACAGCATTGCTTTTCAAGCAGCCTGTGACTTAGTTTTTAAAGGTGAAATTCAACCTAACGGCTACACAGAGCCTCTGTTACATCAATTTAGACTAAAGAAAAAGCAAAGCAATTCGATATAACAGCTGACCAACTGACTTTCAAAATGTAAAAAACGGATTTTTTACATTTTGTGATGTCAAAGTAAATCTATAATTAACACTCTATAAACATATCAATCCACGCTTTTTAGCTGAAGAAAGACATCGTTATAAGCATTTAATCCCATAAAACTGACCTCTTATCCCATAAAAATAGCAATAGCATCAATTTGCATTTACAGTTAAAATGCAACTACTGTTGTTTCATATGTTAAATAAATGTAGCAATAGATAGTGAAACTTGGGCGAGGATGGAACAATGATATCACTGGGGAAAACTCTACTGATAACTGGCGTATTTACGCTTGCATGTACTGTTGCCAATGCAACAAACCATAAAATAACTACGGTGAACGAGAAAATTATTCAACAAGACGATTTACTCATGTTTGTGGTAAACGTAGAAAACAACGCTAAAAAATCAGTAGAAATTGCAACCAAAAAAATAGCGTATTCTCATAAAAACTTTATTTTACCGAGTATTTCATCGAAAAAAGTCACCTATAAAAGCTGTCAGTCAAAGAAGAAAAACGAACTTTACGAACTTTCTGCCATATTTAACGATAAGTTACAGATGTTTTTATCGTATATTGATAATGCTAAAGACTATCCAATCGCCGAAAAAAAAGATTCAACGGATGATTTAAATATCAACACTAACGTTCGAATTTATTAACACTGTTAGTTTTTTATGTCGCCTAGATACACAAAATCGAATACTAAAAAAGCCGTTCAATGAACGGCTTTTTTCTCCAGGTTCATAAATTAACCTATTGATTTAAAATTGATATCCTTTGCCCTTTTCTAGCAATTTTGCCACGTTGATCTTATCCGCAGCACAATCACTTATGTCTTGTTTACTAAATACATAAATTTTATCTTTATAACGACGAGCTTCTTTATCACCCGCTGATTTAATAATCAAACTGACGTTTTCATTTTTTGGTACAGCCCTTAAACCATTCCCGTATAAACAAAAAGTATCGACTAAAGAAGCGGTTAATCCTTGATAATATTTAACACGTTCTTGCTCTTGCGCTAATTTCTTTTCCATTTGTTTTTTGCTTAAAGCATTGGATTTTTCAATCAACTTCAAACGCTCTTTCTCGATTTCTTTTTCCGTTGCTTTTAGCGCTTTCACTTTTTCGGCTAACTCTTCTTTAGAATTTTCATCAGCTCGACGCATCTGATATTCTAAGTCACGCTTCTCACGTTCAAGATCTCTTACTTGATAAGCTATATCACGTTGCTGATCTCGTAATTCTCGGGAAAGCTCTCTATCGTTATTTAGTGAATCAATGGCACGTTCATAACTTTCTGCCGCTATTTCCATAGCATTTGAAACCTGTTCACTGATATTTTCTTGAAACTCTTCGTCTTGTGACATTTCAACTATCACGGAACTGGCTATTTCAGCCGTAGGTGGTAATGGCGCTACCGGCAGTAGATCAGGCATGACAAAATCAAATTTATAGTTGCCCCAGTTATTTGAACGTGAGCTTGAGTTTATGGTAAAAACAACGCCCTGGCCTTTCAAATAAGTACTTTCTACACTGTTTATTTTCGAACTTTTCCGTCCTTCTTGAACTGCAACTGATGAGGTAATAATCTTGCTCATAATATTGAGTTGTTTGTGCATAGTCTCAAATTCACTAGCAATTACATTGCCAGAAAAAGCTAAAACTAACGCGGAAACTACGGGTGTTAATTTTTTCATAATGATCATTCCTCTGTTGTCCAGTCTGCAGGTGTCGGCTGCAAACCTAAATTTGATAAATTTCTATCTAAACGTTTATCTAATTGAGTTGTGCGATAGTTAATCGTTTGCTCTAACTCTTTAAATTTCATTTTTTGCTGAAATTGCTCGTCAGCTCGTTGCTCGTTTATATATTTAATAAAATCAGACAGATCTTCTTTACGTTCCTGACGCGATGCGCCAATAACATAACTGGCCAATTGTAAATTACTCTCTTGCTGTTTTACCTTGATATCCGCAGCATAATTCGCAAGAATCACTTGTTGTTCGCTGGCAAATGCCTGTAATTTTTGATCAACAAGTTGAGCAATTCTTTCATCCTGACTCGCTTGATGACTTGCTTGGTAATTGTCGGCAAAGCTCAACATCACACCTTCCGGTTTTACAATTAATTCTACTTTTAATAACACTAACGCTATGGCAAAACACGAAAAAGCAAATGACATGGCAGGTAAAGCACTCCATTGCCACCAAGGCTTTTTATCAGACGTAAATGTTGAGCCTCTGTCCCAATGAGGCACATTGTGTTCATTCGCAATATCAACATAATGCGCAAGCTTATTAACGGTGGCCATTCTGTCATGCCATTGGCTATCTTGCTCGAACTCTACATCATCGATTTGCTTATTTTTATCGCTCGTTTTTCTGGCTAACCACTGAGCAAAATTTTGTTCAAGGTCGGTATCTTTAATTTCAGACATAATCCAACTCCAAATGATCTTTTAATTTATCTAGCGCGCTATAAAGTCGCGATTTAGCGGTATTTATCGAAATTCCTAACTGATATGAAATATCTTCAAATGTTGCATGTTGAAAAAACTTTAACTCAACCACTATTTTTTGATTAAAAGGTAAATGTTGTAACGCTTTTTGAATATCTTGCGCTTGTTGTCCAGATGAAAAGTTAAACTCTGGGCATGTACTATCATCTACCTCTTCTTGTTCCGGTGTATCGTCAAGAGATTGCATCGGTTTTTTCCGGCGATAAAATTCAATACAGCGGTAATGAGCAATTTTAAAGAGCCAACCTTTAAATGGACTGTCTCCACGAAAAGATGACAAATTACGAAAGACTGCGACAAACACATCTTGCATCAGATCCATCGCATCTTCTCTATTACTGACCATTCGCAAGGTGTAATTAAATAAATGCTTTTCATAACGCTTAACCAGCGTTATCCATGCTGACTTTTTCCCGTTAAGCGCTTGCTTTACTAGCGTTTCATCGCTTCGTTCAAACACGCAATGTCCTATTGTTTTAGTTAAATAACTTGTTCGTTATTATTAAAGTAGAGTACGAAGTGAAAATAGTTTGAAAATATTTACATTAATTTTTAAATACTTTAATTATGAAAAGTGTGAATACATTTTCTTTAGATATCAAGCAATTAAAAAACAGGTATTTAATTAAGCCGATTAAAAACGATAATTATCATAAATAACAATCAATTAGTTCAAAAAACCAACAAACTAACTTAAGAATAAATTATAATGAAAAACCAGTATTCCTTACGTGAATAATACGATATTGTTAGCCGATATTTTAGTTCAAATTAAAGGTGAATAATGGTCACAGCATCAGCCCGACACATTCTTGTCGATACAGAAGAACAATGTCTAACATTAAAAAGTCAGATAGAATCAGGCAGCGATTTTGCTGAAGTTGCCAAAGAGCATTCTAACTGTCCGTCAAAAATGCAAGGCGGAGCGCTAGGTTCATTTGGAAAAGGACAAATGGTGCAAGAATTTGAAGAGGTGGTATTTAACGCTGAACTCAATAAAGTACAAGGACCCGTTAAAACGCAATTTGGTTATCATTTAGTCGAAGTAACGAAAAGAACTGATTAATTTTTATCGGTTACTTTTTATTATCTTCATAAAACCACTGTTATCAGTGGTTTTTTATGGCCAATAAAATGATGACGGTATCATGCTTCAAACCCTTTATATATTCTTACGTTAAAGCCACTTTCAAGCAGTCACGTTTAAAGTAAAAACACCTTGATGATTTTTTGTACGATTTATTTGATCCCAGACAATTTTCATCAATACTAAAGAGTTAATAATGGCAAAGTAACTGATAAAAATTATTGCTTTTTATTCTTATTTTAAAGTCAAGAGTATATAAATTGCATGACTACATTTTGTTATTAATATAAATATCGTGAATAACGTGTATTAAAGCAAATGATTTATGTCAGATAGGAAATAAGGTAAACTAGGGAGATTAATTATCCCCTCGTTAAATTTACATTAGCATATCAATCCTAAAGAGAGTATTAAATGAGTCTTTATTTGGAATACATCAAAGAAATTGAAAATCGTAAAAATGAGCTAGGCCTAGCTCCTAAACCAATTGATAGCGCAGATTTATTATCAGAAATTATCACGCAAATTAAAGATAAAGAAAATCAGTATCGCCAAGATTCACTGAACTTCTTTATTTACAACACATTACCAGGCACAACCAGTGCTGCTGGTGTCAAAGCAAAATTCCTAAAAGAGATCATCTTAGGTCAAGAATCAGTAGCAGAAATCACGCCTGAGTTCGCATTTGAATTACTTTCACATATGAAAGGCGGTCCTTCAATTGAAGTATTACTTGATCTTGCCTTAAGCGATAACCCTACGGTTGCAAACCCAGCTGCTGACGTGTTAAAAACTCAAGTATTCTTATACGACGCTGACATGGCGCGTATCGAAGCAGCTTTCAAAGCAGGCAACCTTGTTGCTAAAGCACTTTTAGAAAGCTTTGCTCAAGCAGAGTTTTTCACTAAATTACCTGATATTGAAGAGAAAATTGATGTAGTAACATACATTGCTGGTGAAGGTGACATCTCAACTGATTTACTTTCTCCTGGTCATCAAGCCCACTCTCGAGCTGATCGTGAATTGCATGGTAAATGTATGATCACTCCAGAAGCTCAAGAAGAAATTCAAGCGTTACAAGCCAAGCACCCAAATGCAAAAGTTATGCTTATTGCTGAAAAAGGTACTATGGGTGTAGGTTCATCACGTATGTCTGGTGTCAATAACGTTGCACTCTGGGCGGGTAAGCAAGCAAGTCCGTATGTGCCTTTTATTAACATCGCACCGGTTGTTGCTGGTACTAACGGTATTGCTCCAATTTTCTTAACTACCGTTGATGTCACGGGCGGTATTGGTCTTGACCTTAAAAATTGGGTGAAGAAAGTAGACGCGAACGGTAATACGGTTACAGATGAAAATGGCGACCCAGTATTAGAAGAAGCATATTCAGTTGCCACAGGCACTGTGCTTACGATCGATACAAAAGCGAAAAAATTATATAACGGCGATAAAGAATTAGTCGATGTTTCTTCAGCATTCACTCCGCAAAAAGTGGAATTCATGAAAGCTGGTGGCTCTTACGCGGTTACTTTTGGTAAAAAATTACAAACCTTTGCTGCTGAAACATTAGGAATTGAAGCCCCTCAAGTATATGCACCTTCGAAAGAAATATCACATGAAGGACAAGGCTTAACGGCTGTTGAAAAAATATTTAACCGAAATGCTGTGGGGGTTGCTTCAGAAACACCTCTACATTCAGGTTCAAACGTGCGTGTTAAGGTAAATATCGTTGGCTCTCAAGATACAACTGGCCCTATGACTTGTCAGGAATTAGAAGCAATGGCTGCTTCAACTATTTCTCCATTAGTAGACGGTGCTTATCAATCTGGTTGTCATACCGCTTCAGTGTGGGATAGCAAAGCACAAGCGAATATCCCTAAGTTAATGAGCTTTATGAATGCATTTGGTTTAATCACAGCTCGTGATCCAAAAGGCGAATACCATGCAATGACTGACGTTATTCATAAGGTATTAAATGATATTACCATTGATGATCGCGCTATTATTATTGGTGGTGATTCTCATACTCGTATGTCTAAAGGTGTTGCCTTTGGTGCTGACTCGGGTACGGTTGCTATTGCGCTTGCCACCGGTGAGTCTGCAATGCCTATCCCAGAATCTGTAAAAGTTACTTTTAAAGGTGATATGAAAGGTCATATGGATTTCCGTGACGTTGTTCATGCAACACAAGCACAAATGCTTAAGCAGTTTGGCGGAGAAAACGTATTCCAAGGTCGTATCATCGAAGTTCATATTGGTACTTTATTAGCTGACCAAGCATTTACTTTCACAGACTGGACAGCAGAAATGAAAGCGAAAGCTTCAATCTGTATTTCTAACGATGAAACGTTAATTAAGTCTATTGAACTTGCAAAAAGTCGTATCCAAATCATGATCAACAAAGGTATGGATAACGAAGCGGGCATGTTAAAAGGACTTATTAAATTAGCTGATGAGCGTATCGCTGGCATTCAGTCTGGTGAGCAACCGGCATTATCACCGGATGATAATGCTAAATACTACGCAGAAGTATTAGTCGATTTAGATGCTATCGATGAGCCGATGATCGCCGATCCTGATGTAAACAACGAAGATGTATCAAAGCGTTATACCCACGATGTGATTCGCCCTGTTTCATTCTATAATGGCAAACCTGTTGATTTAGGTTTTGTGGGCTCTTGTATGGTTCACAAAGGTGATATGCAAATTATCGCTCAAATGTTACGTAATATTGAGAAACAAAATGGTGCGATTGAATTTAAAGCACCATTAGTGGTTGCTCCACCAACATATAATATTGTTGACGAGTTAAAAGCTGAAGGTGACTGGGATATTTTAGAGAAATACGCAGGTTTTGTATTTGATGATGCTAAACCTAAAGGCGAAGCACGTACTAAATATGAAAACATTCTTTATCTAGAACGCCCAGGTTGTAACTTATGTATGGGTAACCAAGAAAAAGCTGAACCAGGTGATACCGTTATTGCTACGTCTACACGCTTGTTCCAAGGTCGAGTTGTGGCAGATACTACCGAGAAAAAAGGTGAATCTTTACTAGGCTCTACACCGCTTGTAGTACTATCATCCGTATTGGGTCGTTTCCCGACAATGGATGAGTACCTCGCCGCTGTTGAAGGTATTAATTTGACACGTTTTGCTCCGCCAACACAAGCAATGAGCACTAAGTACGTTGCTCAAGCGGTTCCAATTAAAGTAGTTTAATCCACTTATCTAAGGTTTACACTACAAAATAATAAAGGGTTACTTCTTGGAAATATTTAGAAGTAACCCTTTTTTTTGCTATTTTTTAGGACACTCTATTATTGCCTTTAAATCCGGTTGAATGTAACTTTTCGCCACTTGTTTATCATAAAAACCTTCCACACCTTCTAAGAGCTCAAGTTTAAAACCATACACCTGACACACCTCTAAAGCATGACGAAGTAAAAAAGAGGAAAGCTGAGTAAATCGAGTATTTTTTTTGCGATGAATCACGACTTGGTAAACATTTTCAGACAATTGTTGTTGATTAAACTGTAAATCATGATCAAAATCCCAGTTATTTGAATCATTTTTTACCAAAGTACAAGATGAAATTTGTAAACATAAAATTATCACAAATATTCTCTTCATTTTTCTCTCCTCAACTAATCTCAGTTTTCATAACTTCCTTCATTGAATATAACACATTGCTTAATATCTACTGCTTTTTCGGTAATTTAACAGCTATTTATCGGCAATTTGGAAATATTTATATCACTTGCTATAAAGAATAAAGTAAAATACACCATAATTATTTACTTCATTTTGACGACGAAAAAGGAATATATTTAATGCGTCTATTTAATGCTTCAAGGCTTTGCCAAGCCTTATGTTTTGCAACCTTATCTTTCACCGCTTCAGCAAGCGAACAGCCTGATGCTGATTCATTAGTAGGGAACACTTACCTAGGTGGACATTTAACGTACTTCAAAACTGACCTAGACCGTTTATTCACTTCGGATAGTAAGTCAGCTATTGATGGCGCTGCGGGATTTGGTGGTGAATTCGGTTACCGTATCACCCCTTTTTATGAAGCACGTTTATCATTATCAAAATTAAACATAGATACCGGTCATAAAGGTTTCGATGTACCGTCAGGCACGAGTACCGCCTTTGATTTATTATATTTCCCTAAAAAAGCAAATTTTTACTTTGTTGCCGGTGCTGACTTTTTAGACATCAATCATTCTAATCTATCTGCTGATTTAGGTATGGGCTATCGTCATTACTTAAGTGAGAACACTGCACTTTATATTGAAGGAAAAAGTCATTACCAATTCGATGATCACTATGTTGATTACTCTTCTAAAATTGGTTTTGTTTATTATTTTGGTACGAAACCCGCACCTATTAAACGCGCTAAAAAAGTAGCTGCTCAGCCAACTAACAAGGCAGTTTCTGCTCCAAAAGACTCAGATGCTGATGGTGTATTTGACGCAAACGATCAATGTTCAAATACTCCAATGACTGACAAAGTTGATGCTAACGGTTGTACTATTTTTACAGAGCAACAAGAAACCATTAACTTAATTGTTAACTTTGCTAACAATAAGAGTGATGTTGATGAGCAGTATTTATCTGAAATTGCTAGAGTTGCTGAGTTTATGAAGCAATATTCTCATGTTGATTTAACGATCAATGGTCACACCTCTGCTGTTGGTGAAGCGGCTTACAACCAGCAACTTTCTGAAAAACGTGCTCAAGCAATCGTTGATGTATTAGTGAATAACTTTGCTATAGAACAAAGCCGATTAACGGCAATTGGTCACGGTGAAGCACAATTAGTGAATGAAGCTAACACGCCAGCGGCTCATGCTCAAAACAGACGTATTCAAGCAAAAGTACAAACGACTAAGAAAGTTGCGATAAAAAGATAATTCAAGCTCACTTTCTAAGACATTAAAAAGCCAGCGTTATGCTGGCTTTTATTTTCAGGATTTAATTTATTTATTTATTTATTTAATAAATGTTTTGATAAAAAGGCATCTAACTCACCAAAAGCTTTTAATCTATTTTCAGACTCGTCTAAGTAATGAGTTCCATGCTTAAATTCAACATATTTTACCTTTAACCCTGCTGACTTAGCTTTCTCATAAAATTCTTTTGATTGATTTAATCTAACTTGCGTATCGTGCGTTCCATGCAACAATAAAATGGGGGCTTTAATTTTATTTAAATGATATATAGCTGAGTTTTCTTTTAAAGTATTTGCAATTTCATCATTGGTGGGGTCTCCAATAGTGTTAACTATATGAGCTCTAATTCTACCTTCCCATTTATAATCTTTCTCAGCAAGCTCTAATAAATCACTTACCCCTGCAATGCTAATAATACATTTATATTTATCAGGTTGTTGAAAAGCAGCAGTCAATGCCGCATAACCGCCATAACTATAACCCGCGAAACATGAATTATCTTCATCAACTAAATTTTTAGTTTGCAACCAATGTATACCATCATAGAGATCTTCTTGCATTTTCTGTCCCCACTCATGATAGCCAGAAGTCTGGAAATCAGAGCCAAACCCTCCGGACCCCCTATAATTGACTTGTAAAACGGCAAACCCTTTATTAGTAAAAAATTGCACATAAGGATCAAAGTATTGGTAATCTCGAATACCTATAGGACCACCATGCGGCCAAATTATTAATGGCGGTTTAGTTGCCATATTCTTAATTGGCATAGTCAAATAACCACTTAATGGAACACCGTCACGAGCGTCAAAATTTATCGGTATAACATTAGCAAGAGGTTGATTTTCAAGATATGGAAACTGGCTGAACCATAAGCCACCTTTTTTATTTGCGAGATCTAACCAAAAAAACTTGCTCGGACTATTATCTTTTGCAGCGAAAATAAGCAATTTAGTATCATCTTTGTTTTTACTGTATATATTGGTATAAAAGCCTTTGAACGTATTATTTACAATTTTTGCTAATTGGTTATTTTTTTCAGAGAAATAATGATCTTGACGAAAGTGCTCAAAATACGTGACACCAATAATTTCATCACGACCAGTATTATAAATGACATTATTTACGTCGTATTTTTCATGACCATAAATTAACTTAGTATATTCTCCACTAACAATATCGTATTCCCATAATGACGTGCGTCGAGTTTTATGATCCGTTAAAACGATCAATTTATTACCTTCTACAGCAATGGGTATAAAAGTTTCTCCTTCAAAAGCTTTTTGTTTATGTAACAACTGCCACTCATCTTTCTCATTGTTTCGATGCCAAATCGTTCGAATTTCAGGATCTTCTTTCATCGCTCCATAACCGAAGGTTACTGTATCGTTTTCATTAACTACCCAGTTGAAAACGTTATACCTATTCGCAAATAATTTAGTAAACTTACCATCATATACATTTACTTTATAAACAACTTGGGCCTCATCTCTAACATCATACATTTGAAGTAAAACATGCTCTTTATCATCTTTTAGTAATGACACTAAATGAATATCAGCCATCGCTCTTTTTTCCCAAGGAGCAAGCTCTTTAACAACTTTTGTTTTCAATTCACGTATTTCTTTACCGTCTATTCCAACAGAAAAAATACGGTTCATTCTAAAATATCTGTTAACTATTTTTTCAGAGTAGCTTGCTGAAATAAGTAGCCTATTATTATTCGCCCAATAAATATCTTCTATTCTATCTTCAGACTTTCTCAATTGGACTAAAGTAGTGATTTCAGTTGAAGCAAACTCACTTAACACAACTTTAGGACCATCTTCAGAATTAAAGACAGACGCAATAAGCTGACCATTGGGTGAGACAGTAGGTGATTCGAGCATAGGTAAATGGCCGAATTCTTTATAAGTAAGGGGGGGATTTTTTGCAAACGTAACGGCTGACATCAACGCCATCACTACGATTAGGTATGTGATAAGTTTCATATTCTTCCATGAATAATTTATATGTATAAATATATTAAAGTTAATAAAAATAAAAAGCCAGCGTTATGCTGGCTTTTATTTTTATATTGATAAAGTACGTATTACTTTTTCTTTTTAACGGCTTTAGCGTTAGGTAAATCAGTAATTGAACCTTCAAAAATTTCTGCCGCTAAACCAATAGATTCGTTTAACGTTGGGTGAGCATGAATAGTTAAACCCACATCTTCAGCGTCAGCACCCATTTCAACTGCTAAACAAATTTCACCTAGCATTTCACCAGCATTGATACCAACGATAGCACCACCAAGAACTCGGCCAGTTTCTTTTTCGAAGATCATTTTCGTTTTACCTTCGGTACGCGCTGAAGCAATAGCACGACCAGAAGCAGCCCATGGGAAGTTAGCAACTTCAATATTTAAACCTTGCTCTTTCGCTTCACGCTCAGTCACACCAACCCAAGCCATTTCAGGATCAGTATAAGCAATTGAAGGGATACAACGTGGATCAAATACGTGTTTCTTACCCGCAATAACTTCAGCAGCAACATGTGCTTCGTGTACCGCTTTATGTGCAAGCATAGGTTGACCTACCACATCGCCAATCGCAAAAATATTGTTTACATTTGTACGTAATTCGTTAGAAACGTTAATAAAACCACGCTCGTCAACATTCACGCCTGCTTTGTCAGCAGCCACTAAATGACCATTTGGCTTACGACCAACCGCTACTAAAATTTTGTCATAACGCACTTGTTTTTCAGGCGCATTCTTGCCTTCAAATGTTACGTATAAACCATCATCTTTCGCTTCAACTGCAACCACTTTAGTAGACAACATGATGTTGAATTTTTTCTTATTAAAATTAGTATAAATTTTAACGATATCTTTATCAGCAGCTGGTACTAATTGATCCGCAAATTCTACCACAGATACATTAGAACCTAAGGCGTTATAAACTGTACCCATTTCTAAACCAATGATACCGCCACCAAGTACTAACATTTCACCCGGTACGTCTTCTAACTCTAATGCACCCGTTGAATCAATAACACGAGGATCATCATTTGGAATAAATGGTAAATCGATAACTGATGAACCACAGGCGATAATCGCATTATCAAATGTGATTGTAGTCTTGCCGTCTTCACCTTCAACTTCAACCGTTTTATCTGAAGTGAATTTACCATAACCTGTTACTGTTTTAACTTTACGCGCTTTAGACATACCGCCTAAGCCACCCGTTAATTGACCAATAACGTCTTCTTTCCAGCTACGAATTTTATCAAGATCAATTTTAGGTTGACCAAAGGTAACCCCATGAGACGCCATTGCCGCTGCATCATCAATTACTTTAGCTACGTGAAGTAATGCTTTTGAAGGAATACAACCAACATTTAAACAAACACCACCTAACGTAGCGCGGCTTTCAACTAATACGACATCTAAACCTAAATCAGCGGCACGGAATGCTGCTGAATAACCACCTGGACCTGCACCTAAAACGACTACTTGAGTTTTAATTTCGTTACTCATGCTAACCTCAATTAACTTGTTGTTTTGTCACTCACCACTTTATTACAACGTTAAGCAGCAAATATAAATTTTTATGATTTTTCTGGGCGGAATTTTACTTAAACTCGCACCAAATCGCTATCTTTTATCGTACCTTCTTTGACCAAAGTAGTAAAAAGTGAGAAAGATTGTCTCATTCTCACTTTTTTATCACTACTTTTACAAAATTAATTTACGAATATCGCTCATCACACCTGCTAAATGTACCGTAAATCGTGCTGCTAACGCGCCATCAATTACACGATGATCGTATGACATAGATAAAGGTAACATTAGTTTAGGCTCAAATTCTTTACCATTCCATTTAGGTTTCATCTCAGATTTAGAAACACCTAAAATAGCCACTTCAGGAGCATTAACGATTGGTGTAAACGCGGTACCACCAATTCCACCAAGACTTGAAATAGTAAAACAGCCACCTTGCATGTCAGCCGCTTTTAATTTTCCTTCACGTGCTTTGATACTAATTTCAAGTAATTCACGAGATAATTCATGAATGCCTTTTTTATCAACATCACGCACTACAGGAACAACCAAGCCATTCGGTGTATCAACCGCTACACCAATGTGAATATACTTTTTCAAAATCAAGCTTTCGCCGTCTTCACTCAAACTTGAGTTAAACGTAGGGAAAGTTTTCAGTGCATCTGCCGCTGCTTTTAATATAAAGACTAGCGGCGTAATTTTAAAACCAAGCTTTTGCTTTTCACAAACTACATTTTGCTCTTTTCTGAATGCTTCAACATTAGTAATGTCAGCTTCATCAAATTGCGTTACATGTGGAATAGTCACCCAGTTTTTATGTAAAAATGGCCCAGATATCTTTTGAATACGTGATAATTCTTTCGTTTCAATTTCACCAAACTTAGAAAAATCAACAGGTTTACTCGCCACTACTTGTAAACCACCACTGCCACCCGATACTGAGTTAGAAGCACTCGCTTTAGGACGAGACAATTCATATTTAACATACGATTGAACGTCTTCTTTTAAGATACGGTTTTTATTACCTGTCCCCTTCACTAACGTTAAATCAACACCAAATTCACGTGCTAATCGACGAATAGAAGGAGAAGTATAAATTGCGCCTGAAGATTTCACCCCTGATTGAGGATGATGAGGTACTGGCGCGGCTTTCTTTTCCACCGGCGCGGTAACTTCAGCTTTTGGTGCTTGTGCAGCAGGTGCTGGCGCCGCTGGTTGTTCAATTGCTGCAGGAGCTCCACTGTTAGTCTCTAATTTAATCACTAACGAGCCTTGCTTAACTTTATCGCCAGTAGCTACTAACACTTCTTTAACAATACCTGCATGTGAAGAAGGTACATCCATGGTTGCTTTGTCAGTTTCCAAGGTGATTAAACCGTCTTCTTCTGCAATTTCATCACCCACAGCAATCAAGACATCAATGACATCTACTTCGCCATCTTCACCAATATCTGGCACTACAACATCAATCACTTCACTACCGCCAGCAGCAACAGGTGCTTCGGCTGGCGCTTCAGCAGCTGGTGCTGGTTCAGCAGGCGTTTCTACTGCAGGAGCCGGCTCTGGTTCAGCTGCCGGCGCTTCTTGTGATGAACCGCCAGAAACTTTCATTTCACCAATTAAGTCGCCTTCTTTGATTTTATCGCCAACGGCAACATTTAACGCAGTGAGTTCTCCGGCAACGGGTGCCGGAATATCCATAGAGGCTTTATCGGTTTCAACGGTAACAATACCTTCATCAGCTTCTAAGGTGTCGCCAACCGCAAAACAAATTTCAATAACTTCAACTTCGTCACCACCAACATCTGGGACTAGTATTTGTTGAATATCAGACATAATTATTCTCCTAGTCCTTATTAAGCGTAAAGTGGGTTAAGTTTGTTAGTATCAATATTAAAGCGTTTGATCGCTTCAGTAACCACCGAATACTTAATGTCACCACGGTTGGCTAATTCAAATAATGACGCTACCACAATATAAGCCGCATTAACTTCAAAATGACGACGTAAGTTAGCACGGCTATCGCTTCGACCAAAACCGTCAGTTCCTAAACAACGATATTCAGTATCAATAAATGCTCTAACTTGATCAGAATAAGACTTCACATAATCAGTTGCAGCAATAGCAGGACCATTTTCTTTAGTGATAACGGTACTGATATAAGGTACTTTTTGCTCTGCTTCAGGGTTAAGCATGTTTTGACGAGTCACTTCTTGCCCGTCACGCGCTAATTCGTTAAATGAAGTAACAGAATAAACGTCACTTGAGATATTGTAATCAGCACTTAAAATCTGAGCAGCTTCTCGCACTTGTAATAAAATAGTACCTGAGCCCATTAACTGAACGTTCGCAACAGATTTTTTAGATGCAACAGTTTCAAGCTTATAAATACCTTTAATGATTTCATCCGCAACATTGCTATCTTCAGGGAAAGCAGGATGTTGGTAATTTTCATTCATTAACGTTAAGTAGTAGAAAATATTTTCATTGTTTTCATACATACGACGTAAACCGTCGCGCACAATAACCGCCACTTCATAACCATATGTTGGATCGTAGGTAACACAGTTTGGAATTAATCCCGCTTGCACATGTGAGTGGCCATCTTGATGTTGTAAACCTTCGCCATTTAGCGTAGTACGACCTGCCGTTGCCCCTAATAAGAAACCACGTGCTTGCGAATCACCTGCCGCCCAAGCTAAGTCACCAACACGTTGAAAACCAAACATTGAGTAATAAATATAAAATGGAATCGTTGTCGCGTTACAAGTTGAATATGAAGTACCAGATGCAACCCAAGACGCCATCGCTCCTAATTCGTTAATCCCTTCTTGTAATACCTGACCTTTTTTATCTTCTCGATAATAAGCAACTTGGTCGGCATCTTGAGGAATATATTTTTGACCTTCATTCGCATAAATACCTACTTGGCGGAATAAACCTTCCATACCAAAAGTACGCGCTTCATCAGGAATAATTGGCACAATACGCTTACCAATTTTCTTATCTTTTAATAAGCTGTTTAATACACGAACAAAAGTCATCGTCGATGAAACTTCACGCTCACCTGAACCTTTTAAAATCGCATCAAAAGATTTAAGCGGTGGAATTTCTAACGTTTCTTCCGCTTGTTGACGACGTGCAGGTAATGAACCACCTAATGCTTCACGACGCTCTTTCATGTATTTGTATTCAACACTATCTTCTGGAAATTTGTAATAAGGTAAATCGCCAATATCTTCATCAGCAATTGGAATATTAAAACGATCACGGAAATATTTAATTGACTCAACGTCCATTTTCTTTACGTTATGCGCAATATTTAAACCTTCGCCGGCAGTACCTAAACCAAAACCTTTAACCGTTTTAGCAAGAATAACCGTTGGGCGACCTTTAGTTTTCATGGCTTTATCATATGCAGCATAAACTTTAACAGGATCATGACCACCACGGTTTAAACGCCAGATGTCTTCATCAGACATGTTTGCAACCATTTCAGCCGTTTCAGGATACTTATTGAAGAAGTTCTCGCGAGTATATTTACCACCTTTCGCTTTACAGTTTTGGTACTCACCATCCACGGTTTCATTCATCAACTGCAATAACTTACCTGAAGTATCCCGAGCTAACAAAGCATCCCAGTATGAACCCCAAATAACTTTCGTAACTTCCCAGCCTGCACCACGGAACGTGCCTTCAAGTTCTTGAATAATTTTACCGTTACCACGAACAGGCCCATCAAGGCGTTGTAAGTTACAGTTAATAACAAACGTTAAGTTATCTAAACCTTCGCGCGACGCTAAACCAATCGCACCTAATGATTCTGGCTCATCTGTTTCACCGTCACCAAGGAAAGCGTAAACACGTTGGCCAGAACAATCTTTAATACCACGATCCGTTAAATACTTTAAGAAACGTGCAGTATAAATAGCTTGCAATGGACCTAAGCCCATAGAAACAGTTGGAAACTGCCAATAGTCTGGCATTAAATGTGGGTGAGGATATGAAGAAAGACCACCACCATCTACTTCTTGACGGAAGTTATTTAATTGTTCTTCAGTTAATGCACCTTCAAGGAAAGAACGTGCATAAATCCCCGGAGAAATATGGCCTTGAGCAAAAATAAAATCGCCACCATCTTCTGGTGACGCGGCCTTAAAGAAGTGGTTAAAACCTACATCATAAAGCATCGCAGATGATGCAAAAGAGCCAATATGGCCACCTAATTCCAGATCTTTTTTTGACGCTCTAAGTACTAATACTAATGCATTCCAACGAATAGCCGCACGAATACGCGCTTCGATCGTTTGATCGCCTGGCATATGTGGTTCTTGCCCTGGAGGGATAGTGTTCACATACGCAGTCGTTGCGTCAAAAGGTAAATGTGTACCGCTACGACGAGCATGGTCAATTAGTTTTTCTAATAAAAAATGTGCGCGTTCTGGACCTTCATTTTCTAAAACCGATTCCATTGATTCTAACCACTCTTGGGTTTCTAATGAATCAATATCAATGTTTGGGAATTCAGACATAATTACTTAGTCTCCATTCTTTCGTTAGTTAAGGTAAATAAGGTGTAGATTAAAAAGTGCTAAAAATTCAAACATAACTTTAGTCTCTTTAATCTACCTATTTCTTGTTAGGTTCTTAGAAAACAAATAAAAACCAATTTCTTTTATCAAATCTTTTGCATACGACGCATTGAGCGTTGCATCCGACTCTGTTCTTCCGTTAAATTCAATAATACTTCTTCAATAAAAGCTAAATGGCGGTGACTGGCACCCCAAGCTTTTTGAGGTTGCCCACTGACAATTGCGTCGAGTAAACGGGTTCGATACTCAGCAATTTTCGCAAAAATATCAGGTCGTTGAGCCAGTATTGTTAAGTTCTGCTCGATATTATCAATGACAATTGAAGACATACTTCTCGCTAAATGCAAAATCACACCATTATGTGATGCCGAGCATATCGCTAAATAAAATTCATATACCGCTTTCGCTTCATCACAATAGTCATTTTCAAGTTGGGCATTGCCAATCGCTTCATGTTTGCTTTTAATTTCATCAAAATCTGCGGCCGTGCCACGCATTGCCGCATAATAAGCAGACATTCCTTCGATACCATGACGAAACTCTAATAAATCAAATTGCGACTCATTACTTTGTGCCATTAAATCAAAAAGAGGATCAGAAAAGCCTTTGAGAATTTGTTCACTGACAAAAGTGCCACCGCCTTGTTTGCGTGTCACTAAACCTTTGGCTTCTAATTTTTGAATGGCTTCGCGAAGCGAGGGGCGAGAAACATCAAATTGAATGGCTAATTCGCGTTCAGGTGGTAATTTTTGGCCCGCGATTAAACTACCTTCCAAGATCATCGCTTCCAGTTGTGATTGAATCACATCTGAGAGTTTTGCTTGCTTCACTGGTTGTTTAATATTGGCTAGGACCATAATGTAAAATCTTTACCTAATTTGATAAATACTCTTTTAAAAACAAGCAAAAAACTCGCGGTCAATTGGTATTACCATTGTAAAAAGTGACGTAAAAATAACAAAATATTTTGATTTTGTAAATAGAACATAGTTCAGCTGGCTAAAAAAACAACTGTAAATTGATCAGTAAAGTCGCTTTTTTTAGTGAAAGAACTGCGTTAAAAAGAGTAAAACAGATTAAAAAAGAGTGAGAAAGCCGTAACTTATAGGGATAGAAGTTACGGCTATAACGTTAAGAAAATAATTATAATTTAACTAATAACCCCAGTAAGAATCAGCAATGCAATAATTGAAAAGCACAATAATAAAGATCGTTTTGCTAATCGAACCAACAAACAGGGCTCAGCAGTACAATCATTGACATCAACCATAAAATCTTCAGATTTCTCGGCAACACTAATTAATACATTATGTGGTAATTTTCCTACATCAAAGAAGTTTTCCAACCACACAGGTAAGGCTCGTGAAAAGTGCCCTACTAGCATATAGCCAAAAGCAAGCATCCGAACAGGTAGCCAATCTAACCAGAAAAGTAATTGCTGATTATATTCACTGACCTTTAGTTCATCTTCGCTACGTTGATATTCCGTTGTCGCTTCAATAGTGTCATCGACGCTTTTATCCGCATTGCTAATTTCAGGCTCATCGGTTTCATTTTTCTCACTTTCTTGTTCATCGCTTGCTTCATTTAACTGACTTAACAGTCGGTAAAATAAAGCGCCCGGTGCACCAAAAACAACAAAAAAGATCATGATTGCAATAAAGTAGCGATAATTGAGCCAAATTAACGCTTGCCCAAAGCCCATATCAGGTAAGTTTTTATCCTGTAATAATTGTTTATGATGCATATCACACGTGGTTGTTTCCCCTCGAAAAGCAGCCATTAAATATTGTTTATAAATATCTCGCGTTTTTACACAGCCAAAACACAAAATTAAGAGTAATGTTGAGATCACAAGGTGTATTAAACTATTGTCAACAACACTTAATAGAAAGTAACAACCGATAACAGGTAAAAGTAAAAATATGCTATTAGCTAACACTGACTTGCTAGGCGAGCCCAAGGCTAAATAGCGCTGAAATAACGCATGATAACGAGAATAATATGCAGAAAACTGCCAAGCAGAAGAAGATAAATAGCGTTCTGCCGCTAAAGCAATAAGTAAACTAATTAGGCTCATGTTTATTATCCATTAATGTTATCGGTATTTATTATATTATTATGCTTAAAAAGCAAAAAAGTAAGTAACAAGCTTTACACTCGGTCGTTATTTATTCGTGAACTAGTTATTTAATATCATTTGCTGATACTTTTGCCAATCAAAGGCATCACCAGGATCTGTTTTTCTACTCGGTGCAATATCACAATGACCAGTGATATTACCCGCTATTAAAGGGTAAGTGGTGATCAGTGATAAAGTTAACTGGCTAAGTTGTTGATATTGTTCGTTAGTATAAGGAATATCATCCGCACCTTCCAGCTCTATTCCTATGGAAAAATCATTGCACTTTTCTTTGCCTTGATAGTTTGACACACCCGCATGCCAGGCTCGGTCATTAAAAGAAACATATTGAATAATCTGGCCATCACGACGAATAAGGCAATGGGCTGATACGCGTAATTGATAAATTTCTTCAAAACTCGGATGAGCTTGGGGATCTAACCGACCTAAAAATAAATCAGAAATATACTGACCACCAAATTGCCTTGCAGGAAGTGAAATATTATGGATCACAAGTAAAGATATTTCGTCACTTGCACAGTGCTCACGTTGGTCATAATGAGGTGAAATACATTTTTCAGCCTGCTCTAACCATCCTTGATTGATAGTCATAATTGCGTCAGATTGAGAAATTGTTGGTTTAGGCATACAAATCGCACAATAAATATTGATATACTCACTATCATACTGTTTGTATGCGTGTATTCAAAGCCAAGGTTATAAAGTGCAACGACAAATCACGCAATTGCTGTAACACGCTACAGCCGCAACGTTAAATGATCGCAAGGAAATTAAAGCTAATGACATCACAACCAGAAATAAGTACCAATAAAATGGGCAAAATATTTATCTGGATTGCATGGTTGATAGTGTTAGCTTTACTGGTGTTTGTCTTTCAAGATATTTTGGAACAGCAATGGAATCCGAATGCACAACCTGAGTATCGTCTAACTGAATCTGGAAAAGCAGAAGTGAGATTATTGCAAAATAAGCAAGGTCACTATGTTACTCAGGGCAAAATTAATAATCAAAACGTAACCTTTCTTCTTGATACGGGCGCGACAAATGTATCAATTCCTGCTCATATTGCTGACAAATTACAATTAACTAGTCAAGGAAGTCATATTGCACAAACCGCTAATGGTAATGTCAGAGTGTATAAAACGATGATAGACCAACTTAATATTGGCAATTTGTTTTTATATAATATCAGTGCAAGTATTAACCCAGGTATGAAATCAAATGAAATTCTATTGGGCATGAGTGCCTTAAAAAAGGTAGAATTTAGTCAATCAGGAAACTTGCTCATTTTACGTGAGCGTTAGTGTTTTACCCTTTTAAAATTATTAAGCGAAAATTTAATGACCTCTTCTCAACATTCATCAGAACTTCAACACGATATTGAGCAAACTGTTGCTTGGGCATTATGTGAAGATCTTGGCGTCACTCAACCTACAGAAATAACCAATACCCTTGATATTACTGCCGAACTGATCCCGGCAGACAATCAAGCAGTTGCTAATATTATTTGCCGTGATGAATGTGTGATCTGTGGCGTAGAGTGGGTAAATCAAGTTTTTTTACAACTTGATAACGCCTTTGGTTTTACCGGAGAACAAGCGACAAAAATCACTTGGTTCGTTACTGACGGACAAGCGGTTAAAGCCAATACCACCTTATTTGAATTATCAGGCAATGCACGAGCTCTACTAACCGGTGAACGTACCGCGCTCAATTTTTTACAAAGCTTATCTGGTACAGCAACAACTACTTGTAAATATGTTGAATGTTTATCAGGCACTAATACGAAGTTATTAGATACCAGAAAAACGATACCAGGTTTACGTAGCGCACAAAAATACGCGGTAAAATGTGGCGGTGGCGTTAATCATCGTATTGGGTTATTTGACGCTTTTTTAATTAAAGAAAATCACATCGCCGCTTGTGGGGGTATTGCAAAAGCGATCAGCACAGCAAAATCAAACCACCCTAGCATTACCGTTGAAGTTGAAGTAGAGAGTATTGAAGAACTAACTCAAGCGTTAAATGCCCAAGCTGACATCATTATGTTAGATAATTTTACTCCTGAGATGATAGAACAAGCGGTTAAGTTAACAGCCGATATATCTCAAGGTAAAACAAAGCTAGAAGTATCCGGCAATATGACCATAGAAACATTAACCACCTATGCCAAAGCTGGCGTTGATTTTATTTCGTCAGGTGCGCTTACAAAACATGTCAACGCCGTTGATCTTTCAATGCGTTTTGTCTGATTGAATTCATATCATCAAAAAAACGGGCCAATTGTTCACGATCGGCCCGTTTTTTTTTATACCAAACAGTTTATTCGGTAAGTAAATACTTGCTTAACTAACTTTTTGACTCCCTCAATCAAAATCATAAATTTTCTTGGCATGTTAGCAGTAATCATTTAACTATTTTTCAACTACTTTTTACTTGAACCAATTTTTTTACCATTAAAGGCAAAAAAAATTCGTAAACATTCTGTTAAAAATCAAGCTGATTTCACCTAAAAATGGACTTTTTTGAAAAAAAAGTAAAAAAATGCAAAAAAAGTCGATACAAAATTTTACATTTCACAAATTTTGTCGCAGTATGAAGTCAGCCCCCGTAATTAGAGTATGGATTTAATTATTATGAAAAAAACATTACAAAACTTAGCAACAGCAAAAACTAACAAAGGTTTTACATTAATTGAATTGATGATCGTAGTTGCGATTATCGGTATTTTAGCCGCGGTAGCATTACCGGCTTATCAAACATATGCTGATAGAGCTAAATTCGCTGAAGTTATATTAGCTTCAGGGATATACAAGAATGCAGCTAGTATTGCAGCTCAAACCAAAGGTGCAGCAAAAACAGATTTAGACGCTGCCAAGTTTGGTATTCCAGCCAAAGATGATCCAGGCGCTCTTGCAGCAACACATGTAACTGGTGCGAATATGGCTGACGGTGTAATTACAATCACTTCTGATTTAAGTGCTGGTGGTGTTACTAATGCTACATACACTCTTACAGCAACAGTTGATGCGCAAGGTGGTATTGTCTGGACTGAAGGCGGCACTTGTTTAACCGCTGGTCTATGTTAATATTAATATAATTTAAAAAAAGCTCCTACGGGAGCTTTTTTACTTTCTAAACAACTCTTTTTCTTTGTGTACAAAAATGAGTTACACTGTAAAACGTTACTATTAAATTGAGTACAACCAAGGCGTTATGAAAGGACTGCATCAACAATCTAGTGTTTTATCAGCTTTATCTAAGCATAATTTAGTGACTTCTGAGCAACTGGATGAAATCAGTGCTGATTTTATTCAGCAGAAAAAACCTTTTGTACGTTATCTGGTTGAAGATAAAAATTTTGACGCCCAAAATATAGCCAGTATTTTATCGCGAAGTTTTGGCTATGCGCTCATAGATTTACAACATTTCGATACAAGCCTAGTCCCAGAAGGTATTCGCAATGAAAAGCTGATCCGCAAACATAATGCCTTACCGTTATTTTTACGTGGTAAAGTGTTATTTGTTGCTATGTCTGATCCAACCAATTTAGACGCACTTGAAGAAATTCAATTTAATACCGGCTTTACCACTGAATTAGTACTGACCAATGAAAAAAGTTTACATGCCTGTATTGATAAAGTATTAGAAGAAGAAAGCGATGCATTAGATATCAGTGATATTGATACTGAAGAACTCTCTGGCATTGATGTTCAAGAAGAAAGAACTGAAGATGACAGCGACGGTGCTACTGGCGGTAAAGAAGATGCCCCTATCGTTGTTTATATTAATAAAATACTGCTCGATGCGATTAAAAAAGGCGCCTCAGATTTACATTTTGAACCTTACGAAAAATCTTATCGTATTCGATTTCGCGTTGATGGCATTTTAACCGAAGTTGCTAAACCGCCTATTTCATTGTCATCTCGAATGGCAGCCCGATTAAAAGTCATGTCTAAGCTTGATATTGCCGAGCGTCGTGTGCCGCAAGATGGCCGGATAAAATTGGCGTTATCCAAACGTAAATCCATCGATTTTCGAGTCAGTACTCTACCCACCATGTGGGGCGAAAAAATTGTAATGCGGATCTTAGACTCTTCCAGTGCTATGCTTGGTATCGATATGCTTGGCTACGAGGCAGAGCAGAAAAAAATCTATATGGATGCTCTCGCCCAGCCTCAAGGCATGATATTAGTTACAGGGCCAACCGGTTCGGGTAAAACCGTTTCTCTTTATACCGGTTTAAATATATTAAATACCCAAGAGCGTAATATTTCCACCGCCGAAGATCCGGTAGAAATCAACTTAGAAGGGATTAACCAAGTACAAATAAACACTAAAGCTGGCTTAACGTTTCCAAGCGCACTACGCTCTTTTCTTCGTCAAGATCCCGATATTGTTATGGTAGGTGAAATCCGAGATTTAGAAACCGCTGAAATTGCTATCAAAGCTGCTCAAACTGGTCACTTAGTATTATCCACCCTACATACTAATTCAGCCGCTGAAACCTTGACTCGTTTACTTAATATGGGAGTGCCTTCCTATAACGTAGCCAGCTCTGTTAGTATTATTATTGCTCAGCGTTTAGCACGTCGGTTATGCACTCAATGTAAAGCAGAAGAAGTTATTCCAGAAGCGGAATTACTTAAACAAGGTTTCCCAGAAGATAAAATTGGCCAATTTACTTTATTTAAACCTGTCGGTTGTGATCAATGTACTGGTGGTTATAAAGGCCGCGTCGGTATTTATGAAGTGATAAAAATTGGCGAACAAGTGGCTAATATTATTATGGAAGGCGGTAACTCATTAGATATTGCCGCCCAATGTCAAAAAGAAGGTTTTGATAACTTAAGGCAATCTGGCATTAAAAAAGCCATGCAAGGCATGACGAGTTTAGAAGAAATTAATCGCGTGACAAATTCATAAAGCAAAATTGCAACTAGATTTTAGCGTTCAAAATGTAAGCAGTAGGTTAGCAACAATTGCTATGCGCTAATATTTGATATAAGTTCGAATATTAGATGAGCGTTAATCGAGTATAACTACTAGGGGTTTATATGGCAGCTGCAGCTTCAGCAAAACAAAAAATCGCCACCACAAAAGAACTCGATGTCTTTCAATGGCAAGGGGTGAATCGCAAAGGCAAAAAAGTAAGTGGCGAGCTGCCTGCTGCGAGTATGCTGGAATTAAAAGCGCAATTAAGAAAACAAGGCGTTACCCCAGGAAGAGTGAAGAAAAAACCTAAGGCTTTATTTGGCTTAGGTGGCGATAAAAAGATTGTCCCCGCCGATATCGCAGTAGTTACTCGTCAAATAGCCACTATGTTAGGCGCCGGTGTACCTTTAGTGCAATCGATTGAAATGATCGGTAAAGGTCACAGTAATGGTAATATGCAAAAACTGTTAGGTGATATTAGTATCAAATTACAATCAGGTATCCCCTTGTCAGAGTGCTTACGTGAACATCCTAAATATTTCGATAGTTTGTATTGCGACTTAGTGCAATCAGGGGAACAATCGGGTGCTTTAGAAACCATTTATGATCGTGTTGCTACCTATAAAGAAAAAGCCGAAGCATTAAAAGCTAAAATAAAAAAGGCCATGACTTATCCAATTGCGGTATTAGTCGTTGCCGCTATTGTTACCTCTATTTTATTAATCTTTGTTGTGCCGGTGTTTAAAGAAATCTTTGATAGTTTCGGCGCAGAATTACCTGCCTTCACTTTATTTGTTTTAGGAATATCCGATTTTATGCAGGCTTATTGGTATATAGGACTCGGTGCTATTTTTGCGGCGATGTACCTTTTCAAAAAAGCGCATTTAAAAAGTCAAAAATTTCGTGATAGTGTCGATAAGAAAATTTTAAAATTACCTGTGGTGGGTGATATTTTAGAAAAAGCCGCCGTCGCGCGTTATGCTCGCACCCTTGCCACTACCTTTGCTGCCGGTGTACCGTTACCGGATGCTTTAGAGTCTGCAGCTGGCGCGTCAGGCAATGCGGTATTTCGCGATGCCATTTTAGAAATTCGCTCAGAAGTAACTTCAGGGATGCAAATGAACTTAGCCATGCGAAACTGTAGTATATTCCCTGATATGGTAATTCAAATGGTGGCTATTGGTGAAGAATCAGGCGCGGTTGATGATATGTTAGCAAAAGTAGCCACGGTCTACGAACAACAAGTCGATGATGCCGTAGACAATTTAACCGCTCTTTTAGAACCAATGATAATGGCGGTTTTAGGGGTGGTTATCGGCGGTTTAATAGTGGCAATGTACCTGCCTATATTCCAAATTGGTATGGTCGTTTAATCACTTTTTATCAATGAAAGTATCACGTAATTCACTGTGGCGAGAACGTATCGCCACACTCTTTTCAATTCAAGTATTGCAAGTAGGTTCTCCGTGTTTTCTGATGTTATTACTGCCTTTGAGTATTACCCTTTAAGTTTTTATATAACCGTTGTTATTGTTGGCTTAACTATTGGCAGCTTTTTAAATGTCGTTATATTTCGCTTGCCAAAGATGTTAGAACAAGGTTGGTATAAAGAATGCCGAGAGTTTCTGGCTGATGAACTAAAAGATACCACGGAAAAAGCAAAGAAAACGGAATCAATCACCTTATCAAAACCAAACTCAACTTGCCCACATTGCAACCATGAAATTCGTTTCTATGAAAATATTCCTGTGCTCAGCTGGTTAATGTTAAAAGGTAAATGTAGTCAATGTAAAACCGCTATTTCTATTCGTTATCCTATTGTTGAAAGTGTTACGGCATTATTAAGTTTAGTAGTAGCCTTGCATTATGGCGTTGCTCCCATTACTTTTTTCGTATTAATTCTCACGTGGGGCCTTATCTGTTTAACCATGATTGATTTCGATCATATGTTACTGCCAGATCAATTTACTTATCCTCTTTTGTGGCTGGGTTTACTCATTAATATTGATGGCTTGATTGTTCCTTTAGATCAAGCTGTTATTGGTGCTGTTGCAGGTTATATGAGTTTATTCTCGGTTTTTTGGTTATTCAAGCTAATCACAGGTAAAGAAGGTATGGGTCATGGTGATTTTAAATTATTGGCTGTCTTCGGTGCTTGGATGGGTTGGCAGTTATTGCCTTTATTAATACTCATGGCTTCTGCTGTCGGTGCCATTATTGGCATATCATTAATGATTTTTAAAAATCACGCACGCGAACAAGCCATTCCTTTTGGCCCATATTTAGCCATTGCGGGTTGGATTTGTTTGCTTTGGGGTGAAGGGATTTGGCAAAGTTATTTAAGTTTCATCATGCCTTAAAGCCAATGAGCCTATAACAAAATAAAAACGATTAAATACATCTAACGAGTTTAATAATGGCAAAGTACATTGTTGGTTTAACAGGTGGCATTGGTAGCGGTAAAACAACCGTATCAAATATGTTTGCTGACTTAGGAATCGAAATCATAGATGCAGACATTATCGCGCGTCAAGTCGTAACCCCTAACAGCGCAGCCTTAACAGCAATCGCGCAACATTTTGGCCAAGAAATTTTACTTGAAAACGGTGAATTAAATAGAAGCGCCTTACGCAGTAAAGTATTTGCCAATGATGACGAAAAACAATGGCTAAACGCTTTATTACACCCGTTAATTAGACAATCAATTTTATCGGCATTAGCAGCAGCTTCAGGAGATTACTGCATCTTATCAGCCCCATTATTGCTAGAGAATAACTTACACGTTTTAGTCAATACTGTGCTAGTGGTTGATGTTTCTGTCGATACACAACTAAAGCGAACTTGTCGGCGAGATAACAGTGATCAACAAGAAGTTAACGCCATTATCAATAGTCAGATTAGTAGGGAAAAACGCATAGGGTTAGCGAATCAAGTGATTGATAATGAATCAGCGGATTTACAACAAGTAAAAGCTCAGGTGACAACTTTACATAAACATTACCAAAACCAAGCCAAAACAGATGATCTAGCTGAACAATCTTTCAAAAAGTAAAAATATTAGCCATTTGTTAAGTCTATAGGTAGTATAGAAATAATACTCTGTTAAATCATTAAGCTAAAGCGTTTCAAAATGTCGTCTGTATTGTATGAACATCCGCTCAATGAGCGTATTAGAAACTATTTAAAACTTGAGCAATTATATTCTCAAGCAAAAGATTGTTTGCAATGCGATATCAACCTTAGCCATCAAATCTTTTTCTCTTCTTTCTTTGCCATCTTAGACACTTTAGAACGAAATGATATTCGAGGCGAGTTAATCAAAGATCTGGAAAAATTAGAACAAAATCTTGTCATTTGGTCGCGAGCACCAAATATAGATAACAGCATTTTAGAAGATAATTTAAAACAATCTGTTTCTTTACTGTGCCAACTAAAAAACCCAACGCCACAATGGGCGCAACTTAAAGAAGATAAGTTTCTCTCTACTTTAAAGCAACGTTATGCCATGCAAGGCGGTAGTTGTAGTTTTGATTTGCCACAACTGACTTTATGGCTTAATCGTCCACACGCTGACATCGAAAAAGATATTCATCATTGGTTATCATTATTAGCACAAATTTTTTCATCATTAGCCCTGATTTTAAAGTTTATTAGACAACGGACCAATTTTGAAGATGTTCAATGTCAAAGTGGCTTTTATCAAGACAATGGTGAAGGGATCTTGCTACTACGCATCAAAGTAGCGAAAGGTGCTAATTATTACCCGACAGTCAGTGGCAATAAATTCCGTTATTCCATTCGATTCATGCTGCCATGTAATGAAACCGGACGAAAATATTTTGATCAACAAGTGCTATTTCAATTAGCGCGTTGTTAGTGCTAGTAACCCAGTGGTGTTTTTTTTATAATCCTTGTTATTTTTCCAAAGAAATATTCTTATGACGTTAAAAGTCCCTTGCCCTACCTGTGATAAACAAGTTCAATGGTTACCAGAAAATGAATTTCGACCATTTTGTAGCAAACGTTGCCAATTGATTGATTTAGGCGATTGGGCTGATGAAAACCATAAAATTTCTCAACCCGTTCAAAAAGATGTGCAAATTAGCGAAGAAATGTTAGATGCATTAGAAGATGAATTTTTACAACATAATAAATTTTTTGTCGAACCAGAATAGTATGACATAGCGAGTATGCTCAACTAACGTTGAGCGTACAATGCTTTAAGTTTCTCAACAATGCTAATGTTCGCGTCAGGGAAGTCAATTTCACTCAATTCATTAACATGAAACCAAGCTTGTTGTTGACCTTCTTGTGCCGTAGGCTCTCCTTGAAAGTTATCGACTAAGAAAACCTCTAACTTCACCGCCTTATCGCCATAATCATGGACGATTTCAAGTAAAGGCATACATGATAATACATCGATAGCAATTTCTTCTTTTAGCTCTCTATGAAGCGCTTGAGCGACAGATTCGCCTGCTTCAACCTTACCACCTGGGAATTCCCATTTTCCACCTTGATGGACGTGTTCTAAGCGTTTAGTCAAAAAAACCTCACCCTCGGAAACGATAACACCAACGGCAACATGTACTAATTTCATATTTTCTCTCAATTTAATTTTTCACACGCTGTGATAAATCACTTTCTTTAAACAAAAATGCCAATCATGTGATTGGCATTTTCAAAGCTTCTTTATTTGTTCCATTAAATATTCAACTTTAAGTTGTATGGTTTAATTTCGAGGAAGAAGCACGGAGTTGACGCTCGTCAATGAGTACTGCTAACAATGAAATTAAGTTTTACAACGACAAGATGAATTTTAATTAACTCAATTTACCGTGGCACTGTTTATATTTCTTACCTGAGCCACACGGACAAGGTTCATTTCGTCCAACACGTGGAGTTTGCGGTTTTGGTGAAGTGGCAGCCTCTGATGATTCATGAGAAAACTCTTTTGGCACTTCATCCGCTTTACGGTGTTGCTCTTCTACTGCTTCAACATCCGATTCAGCACGAATTTGCACTTTACTTAAAATCCCGATGACGTCATATTTTAAGTTCTCTAATAATTCAGAAAACAATTCAAATGACTCACGTTTAAATTCTTGTTTCGGATTCTTTTGAGCATAACCACGTAAATGAATACCTTGGCGTAAATGATCCATTGCCGCTAAATGTTCTTTCCAATGAGAATCTAAACTTTGCAACATAACGGCTTTTTCAAACTGACGTAAAACTTCAGGCCCCACCATAGCTTCTTTAGCTTCGTATTGCTCTTCAACCGTCGCTAAAATTTTCTCTCTGAGTGTTTCTTCGTGCAGCTTAGTGTCTTCTTTTAACCATTGCGCTATCGGCATTTCAATGGTTAGGTCACCTTTAAAACGCTCTTCCAAGCCAGCAACATCCCACATCTCTTCTAACGATTGAGGTGGAATATGTTGATCAATAATACCATTAACAACATCAGCGCGAATTGCCGAGATAACCTCTTTAATATCAGATTCATCCATTAATTCATTGCGTTGTTCGTAAATAACTTTACGTTGATCGTTAGAAACGTCATCAAATTCTAATAATTGTTTACGAATATCGAAGTTACGCCCTTCCACTTTTCGTTGCGCATTTTCAATACTTTTCGTCACCCAAGGATGTTCAATAGCTTCACCACGTTCCATACCAAGCTTACGCATCATGTTGGTAATACGCTCTGATGCGAAAATACGCATTAAGCCATCTTCCATCGATAAGTAAAAGCGTGTTGAACCAGCATCACCTTGGCGACCCGAGCGACCACGTAATTGGTTATCAATACGACGCGATTCATGGCGTTCCGTGGCAACAATATGTAAGCCGCCTAATTCAAGTACTTTATCGTGCTCGGCTTGCCAAGCTTCTTTCGCTTTCGCGATATTTTCTTCTGTAGGATTTTTTAACTTATCAACAATGGCATCAAAATTACCCCCTAAGACAATATCCGTACCACGACCGGCCATATTGGTAGCAATAGTTACCGCACCAACTTTACCGGCATCGGCAACAATTTCGGCTTCTTGTTGGTGAAATTTAGCGTTTAGTACTTTGTGTTTAATCTTAGCTTTCTTCAAAAATGAAGATAAGAATTCTGACGTTTCAATACTAATAGTACCGACAAGGACAGGTTGACCACGCTTCACACAATCTTGAATGTCTTCAAGAATGGCTTCAAATTTTTCTTCTGCGGTTAAATAAATTAGATCAGGTAAATCTTTTCGGATCATCGGCTGATTCGTTGGAATAACAACCGTTTCTAAACCATAAATATGATTAAATTCGAAAGCTTCTGTATCGGCAGTACCTGTCATACCAGATAATTTATTGTATAAACGGAAAAAGTTTTGGAAAGTAATAGAGGCCAGTGTTTGGTTTTCATTTTGAATATTAACACCTTCTTTCGCTTCTACCGCTTGATGTAAACCTTCAGACCAACGACGTCCTTCCATTGTTCGACCTGTGTGCTCATCTACAATAATAATTTCGTCGTCTTTAACGATATAATCAACATCTTTTTGGAATAATTTATGAGCACGTAAAGCGGCCATGACATGATGAAGTAAAGTGATATTACTGGCGGAGAATAATGAATCGCCTTCTTCAATCAAATTCTTTTCTTGCATGATTTGTTCAATGCGAATTTGACCGCGTTCGGTTAAGTAAATTTGTTTGGCTTTTTCATCAATAGTGAAGTCACCTTCAACAAAGTCTTCTTTTTGGCCTGTTTCTTCGTCTTTATCTTCTTCATTTTGTTGCTCTAATGTAGGAACAACGGTATTGATCATTTTATAAAGTTCAGAGCTATCTTCTGCTTGGCCAGATATAATAAGTGGTGTACGCGCCTCATCAATCAGGATTGAATCCACTTCATCAATAATGGCAAAGTTTAATGGCTTTTGTGCGCGTTCTTCTGGCGAAAACGCCATATTGTCACGTAGGTAATCGAAACCAAATTCATTGTTGGTTCCGTAAGTAATATCTGATTGATAAGCCGCTTGCTTCTCTTGTGGAGACATGCCAGGAATATTACAACCAACGGTCATTCCTAAGAATGTAAATAGTGGTCTAGCCCAATCGGCATCACGACTAGCAAGGTAGTCGTTGACGGTAATTACGTGAACACCTTTGCCTGTTAATGCATTTAAATATGCCGGTAAAGTAGCGGTTAACGTTTTACCTTCACCGGTACGCATTTCAGCAATTTTACCATTGTTAAGCACCATGCCGCCGATCATTTGCACGTCAAAATGGCGCATACCAAAAACACGTTTACTTGCTTCTCTAACAACGGCAAATGCTTCAGGCAATATGCTGTCTAATGTTTCTTCTTTAGCAATACGTTCTTTAAATTCAGTTGTTTTTGCTTTTAATTCTTCATCACTCAGTGCTTGTAAAACTGGCTCTAGTGCATTTATTTTTACAACTTCTTTTTGCATTTGTTTGATTAATCGATCATTACGACTACCAAACAGTTTTGTCATTAAATTTACAAACATCTTGTTTTAACCATTTTATAAAATCGCGAAGCATATTGTTTGCTTCAAAATAAAAGTGATCGGCCAAGGCCGATCACAGAAAAAATATTATACAAAAAACTATTTAGCTTTTCGATAAACGTACTTAATTGGGTCTATTTGAGTGTTATTACGGAGAATCTCATAATGTACATGAGGGCCTGTAGAACGACCTGTGCTTCCCATTTTAGCAATGACTTGCCCTTTACTGACAACATCACCCACTTTTACCAATATTTTTTTATTGTGACCGTATCGGGTTTTTATCCCTTTACCGTGATTTATTTCTATTAAATTTCCGTAGCCATAACGTTTTGCGGCCCAAGTGACAACGCCTGATGCAGTAGTAATGATGTCAGCATCTTCCTTACCAGCAAAATCAATACCTTTGTGCATTGCAGGTTGACCATTAAACGGATCTTTACGGGTACCAAAATAAGATGAAAGCCACCCTTTTTTAATTGGTCTACCCGATAAATAGCTCATACTTTCTATATGGTGACCCAAAGTAATAGATTCAAGCATCTCAAGTTGTTTTTCTTCAAATGACAGTGCTAATTCAACTTTTGAAATATCGGCTAATAACTCAACTAAACTTCTTTTTTCACTGCCCTGACTTTGAACCATTGGACCGCCACTAGGCGGTAAGGCTTCAAAATTAAATTCATTTTCAGGAATATTAGCTTGCTCTGCAAGGCGATCGCCCAATGCATTTAACCGTAAAACTTGGCTTTGTAATTCGGCCAACTTCATGGTTAAAGCAACCACTTGTTGATCGTTAATCTCACTAGGTTTTTCGACTTGGTGAGTATTATCTTTGATACTATAAAGCGGTAAATTAGGTTTGGCGTCTGAAGAAATAAGCAGGTGTACAACAAAACCTGATACGATAGAAAAAATTACAATGGCTGATAACCAATGAAATTTATTTAATTTCATTGAAAATCTAACATTTTTTCCACGGTATAGTAGTGTTAAACTCATAACTCTCTTTATTTCGTTTAGTATCACTCTTGTCATTCAGAATGATAAAATATAACTGGTTGATTTATGGTTAGAAAAACTAAAAAACCACTCGACACATCAAGCTTGATGAAATCTTCATCGGGCACTTTGGCACAAATAGCGGCAAAAACCAACTCTTTAACTATCTTAGCAGATATTGTACGACAAACATGCCCCGACCTGCCAGCAGAAGTATGGCATATTGCCAATTTCAAACAAAATTCTATCGTTATTGAGGTGATTTCTGCTACTTGGGGCCAGCGATTACAGTTTGAACGGGTAAAAATCAGTCAAAAGTTATCGGAAGTGTCTGCAGGGGAATTTAATCAGATTGAAATAAAAGTTTCACCTTATCGCAACCAACAGCCGATTAAACAACCAATTAACCCTCCTGTTGTCAGGAATATTTCACAAAAAACCGCAAATCAATTAAATGAAATTGCAGAAAATGCGCCAGAAAGCTTAAAGAAAAAATTACAAAAGCTCGCCCGTTTAGCGAATAAACCCAATTAACTTTACAATCTCGTTAATTTTCAGACATAAAAAAACTAGCTTTATTCGCTAGTTTTTTAGTAAGACACTTAGTTCTTAAAATTGATTGGCACTTATTTCTTGAAATTCAATAGGAGATTCTACTTCGTTTTCATAAGTAACCCATTCCCATGAATCCACTTGTTTAAATACTTCTCGCAGTAATAAGTTATTCAAACCGTGGCCTGATTTAAACGCATTTAATTCGCCTAAAATACTACTACCACACATGTATAGATCACCAATGGCATCTAAGATTTTATGTTTTACGAATTCATCATCATAACGTAAGTCATCTTTGTTCAACATACGATATTCATCCAGTACTATCGCATTCTCTAAGCTGCCACCTAAGGCTAAATTATGAGAACGTAAAAATTCTATGTCTTTCATAAAACCGAAAGTACGTGCGCGACTAATTTCTTTAATAAATGAGCAGCTTGATAAATCCATACTCATTGTTTGGCAAGTATTAGCGATAACAGGATGTTCAAATTCGATAGCAAAATTAACCTTAAAACCTTGATATGGTTTTAATTCTGCCCATTTGTCACCTTCTTCGACACGGATGGTGTTCGTGATACGAATAAAGCGCTTAGCAACATTTAAGGTTTCGATGCCTACCGATTGAATTAAATAAACAAACGGTAGTGCACTGCCATCCATAATTGGAATTTCAGGAGAATCAACATCAATAACTAAGTTATCAATTCCTAAACCTGCAACAGCAGAAAGCAAGTGTTCGACGGTGGAAATCTGAACGCCTTGCTCATTCACTAAACATGTACATAAAGTCGTTTCACCTACTGCTTCAGGTGTCGCTTTAATATCAACGACAGGTTTTAAATCTACACGACGAAATACGATACCCGTATTTGCTGGCGCAGGTCGGAGAGTGATCTGCACCTTTTCGCCTTTGTGTAAACCAACACCTACTGCCGATATACTTTCTTTAATGGTACGTTGTTTAATCATAAACAGCCTTCTTAAGCCTATATTTTACTTATAATACGTCGTCGAATAATGACGGGCGCATAATATAGCAAAAAAGCATAACAAAATCAAAACTTCAGCATTTATTAATTTAAAAAATAAATTAATCCGCTTGTTTTCTTAAAAATGCAGGAATATCTAGGTAATTATCTAGATCCGCCGCAGGCACCTTTTGTGCTTGTGCATTTGCCTCTTGCATTGTTACTGGTTGAGAGCTCACTTCCGTTTGTGGATTAGCAATAAACTCTTGACCTACCGCAATGGGTTCCATAGCAGGCGCTGGATTCACTAAAGTGATATCAGGCTTTCGTTCAGCACCAATACCCGTTGCAACTACCGTTACGCGTAAGTCTTCAGTCATTTCTGGATCAATCACCGCACCTACAACAACAGTCGCATTTTCAGAAGCAAATGCTTTTACTGCATTACCTACTGTTTCAAATTCGTCAATACTAATATCCATACCAGCTGTGATATTGACTAAAATACCGCGAGCACCAGCAAGATCAACATCTTCAAGTAATGGACTTGAAATAGCGGCTTCTGCAGCTTCTTCAGCACGATCTTCACCTGATGCTAAACCAGACCCCATCATGGCAGTGCCCATTTCAGACATTACGGTGCGAACATCGGCGAAATCCACATTTATGAGTCCAGGACGCGTAATAAGTTCCGCAATACCTTGAACCGCTCCTAATAAAACATTATTTGCGGCTTTAAAAGCATCTAATAATGAAGTACCAGGCCCGAGTACTTTTAATAATTTTTCATTAGGGATAGTGATCAAAGAATCAACATTTTTTGATAAGAATTCGATACCTTGCTCGGCATAATTCATTCGCTTCTTACCTTCAAAAGGGAAAGGCTTAGTAACAACAGCAACCGTTAAAATGCCCATTTCTTTCGCAACTTCAGCAACCACGGGAGCAGCACCAGTACCTGTACCACCACCCATACCAGCAGCGATAAAAACCATATCTGCGCCTTGTAAGGTTTCTTTAATGGTTTCTCTATCTTCTTCAGCACTACGACGGCCAATTTCTGGGTTAGCTCCAGCACCTAAACCTTTAGTCACGTCACCGCCCATTTGTAAGGTGACATTAGCTGAAGAATTTCGTAACGCTTGCGAGTCAGTATTGGCAGTTATAAATTCTACACCTTCGATGGTTTGACACACCATGTGTTCAACAGCGTTTCCACCGCCTCCACCAACACCAATGACTTTAATTACTGCTTCTTCGTTATGGTCTTCCATTAATTCAAACATTTTCTCTCTCCGATTATTATCGTTTTGTTCCACCAAAACTTCTTTTTTAAAAATACTTCTTTGTACTTCTTTTTACTTCTTTCGTTAAAATTGCGTTAAGCCAAATATCCACTCAACAACAATTAAAATTCGCCTTTAAACCAAGCTAAAATTCGTGCACCAATACTTGCCACGCCTTCCGTTGATTTTGTTTCATTATTCACTTGTTCACTTGCTTGCATGCCATAATGTAATAGACCAACAACCGTGGCGTACGTTGGATCGTTAACGTATTCTTTTAATCCTGAGACATCTTGTGGCACAGCAACTCGCACCGGCATTTGAAAGACTTCTTCTGCAAACTCAACGACACCTTCCATTTTTGACGTACCACCGGTTAACACGTAACCTGCAGCAATTTGATCTTCTAAACCACTTTCTCTTAATTCTTCTTGGATCAGTTCAAATAATTCGTGATATCTCGGTTCAACAACTTCAGCTAAGGTATGACGAGACATAGAACGAGCAACACGACCACCAACACTTGGCACTTCTATATTTTCTTCCATGCTTACCAATTGACGTAACGCACAGGCATATTGCACTTTAATTTCTTCGGCATGACTCAATGGTGTTCTAAAAATTTTACCTATATCGCTCGTTACTTGGTTACCCGCTACAGGGATCACTGCTGTATGGCGAAGTGCACCACCAGTAAACACGGAAATATCCATAGTTCCAGCGCCAATATCAACGACACAAATACCCAGCTCTTTCTCATCTTCTGTTACCACGGCATAACTAGAGGCAAGGGCAGAAAATATCAGTTGATCCACTTTTAAGTTGCATCGCTCAACACATTTGACGATATTTTTCGCCATATCATTGGCACACGTGACAATATGAACTTTTGCTTCCATTCTTACCCCTGACATACCAATAGGGCTTTTGATACCGTCTTGACAGTCAATTGAGTATTCTTGAGGAAGCACATGCAACATTCTACGCTCTGCAGAAATAGGTACTGAACGCGCGGTGTGAATCACATTATCAACGTCTTCTTGGATCACTTCTTTATCATTAATTGGCACCATACCGTTTTCATTTTGACAACTGATATGTTTGCCTGAAATCCCTAAATACACTGAGGTGATCTGACAATCTGCCATCAATTCAGCTTCATTAATCGCTCGTTGAATCGACTGAATCACTAAATTAAGATCATTAACGCCACCTTTATCCATGCCTCTCGCTGGTTGATTTCCTACACCGACAATACTTAATTTTTTGTCAGGGGTAATCTCTCCAACAGCCACAGATATTTTTGATGTTCCAATGTCTAGACCTACGACGAGGTTTCTTTCATGTACTTTTGACATTAACGTTAAACTCTTTCTTTTTCTGTTGAGGGTTTCCAGCCAACGGCTAGCCCTGTGTCATAACGTAAATCAACATAATCAACTTGTTGATCTGCTTTTTTATTCTTTTTGATTAATGGGTATACATCCATAAATCGTTGAATACGTTGTACTCTTTTTTCTCTGCCTAAATTTAATGTAACGCCGTCATTCAAGGTTAACTGCCAAGAAAAACGTTCCGACAACACTAATTCATCTATCCCTAAAGCCCGATAATTAAGTAATTCACTTAAATTAATATAATTATCCAGTGCTACTAGTTCAGTACCTTCTGGGCCATAAAATGCCGGTAAAGGATGTTGAATTCGAGTGATATCTGCCTGAAAAGCAACACCTTGTTGGTTTATCAAAAAATCACCATTCCAATAAGCAATTGGCGTTTGATCCACCACATAAATTTTTAACTCATTTGGCCATTTTTTCCGTACAGAAACCGAAAATACCCAAGGTAAATTAGCCACTTCATTTTGTACTTGGTTAACATCCACATTAAAAAAGTTACTTAAATTAATGCTCTCTATCGCTTGTTCTATATCCGCTTTGTGGGTGTAAACCATTTCACCGCTGATCACCACAGAGGTAACAGGAGCTGACTCGTCTGCTGACATTTTATCGGTAACAAACCAGCCTAAAGAACAAATCGCAACAATCACTAACACAAAAAAACTAACACCTAGCCAAAAGCTCCAATGCAATGTTTCTTCATTGTTTTTAGTGATTGCTAATTGCTCTTTCTTCTTAGTCATATGTATTAGCTTTTAATGCTCTTTCGCACTATTACGTTGCTGTTTACTCAGTTCTATAATCTTACAAACCAGTTCTGAAAAATTTAATCCATGTACCTTAGCCGCTTTAGGTACCAATGACGTTTCTGTCATACCCGGTACAGTATTCACTTCCAAAATTTGCCATTCATTTTTTTCATTACGCATTACATCAACGCGTCCCCAACCTTTCGCACCCGTTGCTTTGAACGCTTTTAATGCTAATGTCTTTAATGTTGATTCATCACTGTGAGATAAATGGCAAGGACAATGATATTGCGTGGTATTGGCTTGATATTTCGCATCATAATCATAAAATTCGTTAGGAGTTTCCATATGTATCGCGGGTAAGGCTTCATCACCTAAAATACTTACGGTGTACTCAGGGCCATTAATCCAGGCTTCAACAAGAATCTCATCATCAAAAACAAATGCCTCGTTTAAAGCTTCGCTTAATTGCTCGGTAGTTTCCGCCATCGCCATGCCGATGCTCGAGCCTTCATGAGCGGGTTTAACCATAACTTTGCCGCCTAATTGCTTAAGGATTTCGCTAACGTTTTCTGAGTGAAAATCTGTTTGTTCAACAATAACGAATGGTGCAGTTGGCAAACCTACGGCTTGCATCACTTGCTTACTACGATTTTTATCCATTGATAGTGCCGAGCCTAGAACACCTGAGCCAGTATAAGGAATCCCCATAAACTCAAGAGCTCCTTGAATACAACCGTCTTCGCCACCACGACCATGTAGCGCAATAAACGCTCTATCGATTTTTAATTGGCTTAACTGTGATAAGCAGTAACCTTTTGTATCAACCAGCACGACATCATAACCCGACTGTTTCAAGCCTTTCGCTATCGCCTCACCCGAACGTAAAGACACTTCGCGCTCTGCAGAGTCACCACCATATAACACGGCTATTTTTTCACAATGTATCGGTGTACTAGTCATTTTCACCCTCCATAAATAAAGGGTTAACCGCTAATTGACGCGAAATACTGCCGATATTCCCAGCACCTTGAGTAATGACCATGTCTCCATCTTGTAACTGGGCTTTTAATAAATCTGCTAATTGAGCAACATCGCCAACGTAAATAGGTTCTAACTGTCCTCGTTGACGAATACTGCGTGCTAAACTTTTACTGTCTGCACTTAATATTGGTGTTTCTCCCGCGGCATATACATCGAGTAATAATAAACAATCAACTTGAGACAGCACTTCTACAAAGTCTTCATATAAATCACGGGTTCGAGAATAACGATGAGGTTGAAAAATCATCACTAAACGTTTGTCAGGCCAGCCATTGCGCATTGCTTTAATGGTCGCTGCCACTTCTCGAGGATGATGACCATAATCATCAACTAAGACCATTTTTCCTTTATCGGTCGTTAAATCAGCTAATTGTTCGAAGCGACGTCCGATGCCAGCAAATTTGCCCAGCGCATTAACAATGGCTTCATCATCAACACCTTCATCGGTGGCAACTGCAATACTAGCTAACGCGTTTAAAACATTATGTTGGCCCGGTAAATTCACGCTTAGATCAAGTTCTGGCATACCTTCTCTTTCAACGGTAAAGTAACTAACTCCGCCATTTTGCTGATAATTTGTTGCCACGACATCTGCATCGGTTGAAAAGCCATAAGTGATCACTTGACGACCGATCCGAGGTAAAATTTCTCGCACAACAGGATTATCAATACACACCACACAAAGGCCATAAAACGGCAAATTGTGTAAAAATTCGATGTAGGTATCTTTTAACTTTTCAAAATCACCTTGATAAGTTTCCATGTGGTCTTCATCAATATTGGTGATCACCGCAACCATAGGCTGTAAGTGAAGAAATGACGCATCACTTTCATCGGCTTCAGCAATAAGGTAACGACTCGTGCCCAAGCGTGCATTCGTGCCGGCACTATTTAATAAACCACCAATAACGAAGGTTGGATCTAACCCTCCTTCAGCAAAAATACTGGCAATTAAACTCGTGGTTGTCGTTTTTCCATGCGTACCAGCAATAGCGACACCATGACGAAAACGCATTAATTCAGCCAACATTTCCGCACGGCGTACTACCGGAATACGTAATATTGCGGCTTGTTTTATTTCAGGGTTTTCTTGATCAATTGCCGTTGATACCACAATAACACTAGCGTCTTTAACGTTATCTTGATGATGACCAATCGCGATAGTAGCGCCGAGTTTACGTAGTCGTGCCACCACTTGATTTTCACCGATATCAGAACCGGTAATTTGATAACCCTCATTCAGTAAAACTTCGGCAATACCTCCCATACCTGCACCACCAATACCAACAAAATGGATTGACTTTACTCGGCGCATTTCAGGTATTTTTATCAAAGCGTTCATCGCATTGCTCGACGTTTTAGTTATCGTTTTTCTCATTTCATTACTCATGGTGATACCAACTCAATACACGTTTGAGCGACTCGAATAGTGGCGTCAGCATGTGAGGCATCATGTGCCGCTTTAGACATTGACTTAACTACTGAATCGGAGACAAATATACTGTTCAACATTTGCGCTAAGCTAGTACCATTAAATTCTTTTTGTGTGATAAGTTTTGCGGCATTTCTTTCGACTAAATACATGGCATTTTTTGTTTGATGATCATCAACCGCGTGCGGCAAAGGAACAAATATCGCAGGTTTTGCCGCCATTGCTAATTCTGAAACCGTTAACGCACCTGCACGACAAACAACCACATCAGCCCAAGCATAGGCTTGTACCATATCCTCGATAAACTCAGTTACTTTAATGTTCTCTTTTGGCAAACCGTATGCTTGGTAACTATTTAGTACCGAAGTTTGATTGCCTTTACCGGTTTGATGCCACACGGTAATATTTTGCAATTTAATTTGTTTCATTGCTTGCGGCACTGTTTCATTCAATATTTGCGCGCCTAAGCTACCACCCACTACTAGCACTTTTTTACTGCTCGCGGGTTTGTCAGAAGTATTTTGCTCTAGTGCAACAATACCACTACGCAAAGGATTACCAACCACTTGATGCTTAACCCGCGACTTAAATGCCCCCGGAAATGCACTTAACACTTTTGTGGCTATATTGGCTAAAAAACGATTACTCATACCCGCCACCGCATTTTGTTCATGCAATACTAAGGGTTTTCTTAGTAACCAAGCAGCAACACCACCAGGAGCGCTGGCATACCCACCCATGCCTAACACAACATCCGGCTTTACTTTGCGAATAACCGCCATTGACTGCATCACCGACTGCATTAATTTAAACGGTGTTTTCAACCACGCTTGCCAGTTTTTATTTCTTAATCCAGCAATATTGATAAAGGAAATATCAAAACCATGTTTCGGTACAATTTCAGCTTCCATTCTTTTTGCTGTACCTAACCAATGAATATCCCAACCTTGCTGTTGTAAATATTCGGCCACAGCAATACCTGGGAAAATATGCCCACCTGTACCACCAGCCATAATTAATAACGTGGGACGTTTAGCCGTTGTCATTTACTGCGCCCCCCTTTTTTGCCGTAACCTGCCGTAGCTTGAATACTTTGCAAACGAATTTCGTGATCAATACGAATCAAAGCAGCTAAGGCCATACTCATAATAATCATTGAACTACCACCTGAGCTGATCAAGGGCATAGTTAACCCTTTAGTCGGAACAATTCCTGCACTTGCCCCAACATTCACTGCCGTTTGAAAGCTAAACCAAATACCAATTGAAAAGGCAAAGAAGCCTTCAAAATACTTTTCTTTTTGAATTGCTTTTCTACCTAACATCAACGCTTTAACTACTAAAATCATGCTCAAAATCAATACAACTGAAACACCGACAAAGCCAAACTCTTCCGCTAAAATCGCCATGACGAAATCGGTATGTGCTTCTGGTAAATATTCTAATTTTTGAATACTGTTACCTAAACCTTGGCCCAATAATTCACCACGACCATAAGCCATTAACGATTGTGTTAATTGATATCCCGTGCCAAAAGGGTCAGCCCATGGGTCTAAAAAGCCAGTAACACGAGCCCATCGGTAAGGTGAAAAATAAGCGAGTGCGCCAATGGCCATTAAACCAACACCAGCAATGGAGATGAACTGCCATAGTTTCGCCCCCGCTAAAAACAACAAGCCAAATGTAGTTACAAACATTACAACTACTGTGCCTAAGTCAGGTTGGAATAACAGTAGGCCAGCTAGAGCACCAAAAACCACTAAAGGTTTAATAAAGCCTTTCACGTTTTCCATGACTTCATCACGACGCCTTACCATATACGCAGATAGATAACAGAAGAAAAATAACTTGGCAGGCTCTGCCGCTTGAATAGTGATAGGTCCAATAACAATCCAACGAGTGGAGCCATTTACCGTGCGACCAACGAGTAAAACGACAATCAATAAACTAATGGCTAAAATCAATAAATGACCACTATGTTGATGCCAGCGACTCATTGGTATTTGTAAAACAAATGCCGCTATGCCGATGCTTAATACAATATAAATGGCATGACGAATAAAAAAGTGGAACGGATTATCAAATAATCGCTCAGCCACCGGCATTGATGAACTCATTACCATTACCAAGCCTATCGCATACATAGCAACAGCTAAGACTAAATAACTACGGTCAAAAGTAGATGTGGCTGACGGCTGCATCAGCATCCAGTCAGGTAATTTTAATTGCATAAACGATAAACTAGTTGCTGACATTAACTAGCCTCCTGTAATGCAATGACCGCATCAGTAAACATATCACCACGTTGTGCAAAGTTTTTAAACATATCAATACTGGCGCACGCGGGTGAAAGTAGCACAATATCGCCGGCATTTGCTTGTTGTTTGGCTAAACTTACGGCTTCCGTTAAGCTACCTACTTGTTGGCTATTTTCAGTAAGTTTTGCGATTTCTTCGCCATCTTTACCTAAGGTAAAAACGTAACTTACCGCATTATTAATTGCCGTTTTTAATGGTGAAAAATCAGCACCTTTGCCATCACCACCAGCAATTAAAATTAACTTATTATCAATTAAGGTTGACGATAAACCGTTAATTGCCGCTAACGTCGCACCTACATTAGTGGCTTTGGAGTCATTGATCCACGTGATATTGTCACTGGTAGCAATACGTTGACAGCGATGCGCTAAGCCTTCAAATGAAGATAAATGACTGATCATTTCCTCAATAGGCCAACCTAAACAATGACCTAGTGCTAATGCGGCTAAATAATTTAATGCATTGTGTACGCCTGCTAATGGCAAAGCTTCGAGTGAAACTAATTTTTCTTCGCCCAGCGCTAAATACAGTTTCGAATCTTGATGAATCAAGCCAAATTCACCCGTTTTTCCACCATCACTTCCAAATGAAATAACTGGTTTTGATTGTCTATTGACCTGTGAAAAACTTAAGGGATCATCTCGATTGATCACAGCGGTTTCGCATTGTTGATAAATTCGCTGTTTAATCTCACTATAATTTTCAAGTGTTTTATGTCGATCTAAATGATCATCACTGACATTCAGTACCGATGCCGCAACCGCATTCATACTCTGTAAGGTTTCAAGCTGAAAACTCGATAATTCAAGAATGTAGCAATCTATTTGATTGGATAATTGCTCAAGCACAGGAACACCAATATTTCCGCCTAAGGCAACTTTGTGACCAAGCGCTGTGCCGATATGCGTTAAGAGTGTCACTAATGTTGATTTACCGTTAGAGCCGGTTACTGCGATTATTGGCTTGTCGGTTATTTGGCAAAAAAGTTCAACATCCCCGATAACCTGACAATCATTGGCAATATGGTCAATCAAGCCTTCAGCGGCTAAATCAATGCCAGGACTAACTAAGATGATTTGCGCCTCATGTATTTTTTGGTGATCCCATGCCCCTAATGACAATGAACAGGCCGGAAACTTTTGGCTAAATTCTTCGTTTTCAATAATCGTTTCGCGACTATCATTGACATGACAAGCAAGCTGATGACTAGTCAAAAAACGCACACACGACATACCGGTAAGGCCTGCACCTAATACCAGTATTTGTTTGTTTTTTAACTGTGCGATAACTCGCTCTAACATCTTTTCTCTCTTTTCATATCACTATTTATTAGTATTTTTTAACGAAGTTTTAACGTGGCTAAGCCAATAAGCACTAACACTAAGGAAATTATCCAAAAGCGGACAATCACGCGTGGCTCAGGCCAACCTTTCAATTCATAATGATGATGGATCGGTGCCATTCTAAAAATACGTTGCCCTCTTAATTTATAAGAACCAACCTGCAAAATAACGGACACAGTTTCCATGACAAACACGCCACCCATAATAAATAACACTAACTCTTGGCGAACCAATACGGCAATCACACCTAATGAAGCCCCCAAAGCAAGTGAACCAACATCGCCCATAAATACTTGTGCGGGATAAGTGTTAAACCATAAAAATCCCAAACCGGCACCAACAATGGCAGTACAAACCACAACCAGCTCACTCGTCATTGCGATATGGGGAATATTTAAATATTCAGAAAAATTGGCATTACCTGTTACATAGGCAAAAAGAGCAAAAGCGCCGGCCACCATGATCGTGGGAACAATCGCTAAACCATCTAAGCCGTCAGTTAGGTTGACGGCATTACTGGTTCCAACAATGACAAAATACGTCATCACTACATAAAAAATACCTAATTGCGGTAATACGTCTTTTACAAACGGAATAATCAGTGAAGTTTCTTCAGGGCCTTGGGCAATGTAAAACAAAAATAAAGCCGTAGTTAAACCAATAATGGTTTGCCAAAAATACTTCCAACGAGCAATCAAGCCATTAGAATCTTTGCGGATCACCTTACGGTAATCATCAACAAAACCAATAATACCAAAGCTGACCACAACAAAAAGGACAACCCAAACATAAGTATTTGATAAATCTGCCCACAATAAAACACTTGCGACTATTGAGGCTAAAATCAAAATCCCCCCCATTGTCGGCGTACCTGACTTTGATAAATGACTTTCTGGGCCATCATCACGTACCGTTTGGCCAATTTGCATGCGCTGTAATCCGCGGATCAATTTCGGCCCGAAGTACAAAGAAATCACCAATGCTGTCAACGTAGAAATAATCGCCCGAAAAGTTAAGTAGGAAAATACATTAAACGCACTGTAATACTGAGTGAGATACTCGCCAAGCCAAAGTAACATTAAGCTGATTCCTCTTTTAATTGACTGTTTTGCCAATTAATAATGTCGGTTACCACGTGTTCCATGTGTGCACTGCGTGATCCTTTCACTAAAATAGAAATTTGCTGTCTTTCATCAGCCAATAATTCTTGTAGTTTCGCGAGCAAATTTTCTCGCTCACTAAAATGACTACCTTTACTACTATTACCTTGGTTAAAAGCATCTGACGTGTTTTGACTCAAGACACCTAAGGTTAAGAGATCATCAATATCACGCTCTTTAGCATATTCACCGACTTCTTGATGATAACTACGTGCTTCCGCACCTAATTCACCCATATCACCCAATATTAATACTCGACGACCTGGGTAACTGGCTAATAGATCGGTTGCCGCTTTGATCGATTCAACATTCGCGTTATAGGTATCATCGATAAGTTTAAAATGTTCCGTTAATTGATGCAGATTCAATCGACCATTCACAGGCTCCATCTCCGCTAAACCTAAACGGATATCATCAATGCTGGCACCAAACTCAATGGCAATAGAGGCGGCGGCAACGGCATTGCAGACATTGTGTCTACCTGGAACCGTTAATTCGATATATGCGCTACCTAACGCACTGTTTAATGTGAAATTGGCACAGCCATTCTCGTCAAGCACAACATCCGCGCTGTAACAATCGGCTTGATTAAAACAAGAAAAACGGCGCACCGTTTTATCCACTAAACGCCATTGCCATTTATTGGCTAATTTGCAATCTTGGTTATAAAGCGCAACGCCATCTTCTTTCATGCCTTCAAAGATTTCACCTTTTGCTCGCGCTACGCCACATAAATCACCAAACCCTTCTAAATGAGCAGCCGCAATATTATTAATCACCGCAACATCAGGCTGAACAAGTGCTGAGGTATAGGCGATTTCTCCCATATGATTCGCCCCCAATTCAACCACGGCAAAATCATGGTTTTCTTCCAAACGTAGTAAGGTAAGTGGTACGCCAATATCGTTATTAAAATTGCCTTTCGTTGCTAAAACATGACCTAATCGCGATAAAATTGCCGCAACCATTTCTTTCACGGTAGTTTTACCGCTACTGCCTGTTATAGCGACAGTTTTAGGAGCAACTTTTGCTTTTACATACGCACCTATTTTACCGAGTGCTTTATGGGTATCCGCGACAATAATTTGTGGAACCGTTAACTGGCAATCATGATCAACAATCACCGCCGAACAACCTGCTTCTTGTACTTGCGATAAAAAACGGTGGCCATCAAAGTTGGCACCTTTTAACGCAAGAAATACCTCACCTGATTGTAACGCCCTGCTGTCAGTAACAATTTGATGGATCTCTTTATCTTCACCAATAAGTTGACCATCCAACGCTTGCGCTATTTCAGATAAATGTAAAGGGATCATGATGCTGCTCCATGAGCATAAAATGAGCGTACTAGCGCTCTCTCGTTATAGGGAATGTGTTGATCGCCCATGATGATATAATCTTCATGACCTTTTCCGGCAAGCAATACCACATCTTCTTTTTTAGCTTTTTTCAGTGCTGACATCACCGCCTGTTGGCGCTCAAGTAGCACAGTAATTTTCTCTGGTTGATGACACCCTGCAAGAATATCTTGCGCAATACTTTCTGCGTTTTCTGTTCGAGGGTTATCATTAGTAACAATAATATGATCGCTATTTGCTTCGGCAATTTTCCCCATCAATGGACGTTTACCTTTGTCTCTGTCACCACCACAGCCAAATACGACCCAAAGTGCACCATGACAATGTTGACGACATGCTTGCAAAGCATTTTCTAACGCATCAGGTGTATGGGCATAATCAACGATTGCAACCGGTTGATTAGCCGCAGAAAATGCCTCCATACGACCAATAACGGCAGTTAAAGACTGCACGGCTTTTGCAATATCCGACAAGGCAATTTTTTCAATCATTAGCACTGAAATCGCAGCAAGTAGGTTATCTATATTAAAATCGCCAATTATTTTACTGGTTACCCTAATATCGCCAAGGTGCGTATGTAACTGAAATTCAACTCCTTGTGGCAGATGTTTTATCGCTTTGGCTTGAACAAATAAGTCATGATGACTAACAGAATCGCCACGGCCATAAACCACTACAGTTTGGTTAATTGGCCAAACATTTAACCAACGTTTTGCTTGCTCATCATCGCCGTTTACAACGGCAACTTGTGCTGCCGATTGGGTAAAAATTTGATATTTAGCTTTCGCATAATTCTCCATGGTTTGATGATAATCGAGATGATCACGCGACAAATTAGTAAAAATAGCGGTATCAAACAACGGGGCGGTTACTCTGCCTTGCTCTAAAGCATGTGAAGATACTTCCATGGCAACATGGGTTTGTTTTGCTTCTGTAAACTGCTGTAAAAGTTGATGAAGTTGTGACGCACCGGGTGTGGTGTTATTAATTGGTGATAATTGCGAAACTTTTCCTGCACCATTAGTCCCAATGACCGAACAACTTTTGTGCGAAGCATCTAACAATTGAGCAATCATTTGACTTGTGCTCGTTTTACCATTTGTTCCGGTAATACCTATCATAGTTAAAGCATTTTGAGGCGCTTGATAAAAGGCTTTTGCCAACTCAAATAAATGTTGGTTCAATTGATAAAACTCAAGAATGGCAACAGCCTTTCCTCGAGCATTTAATTGCGTAGTATTTTGGCCATGCTCATTAGCAGACTCACATTCCACTAGAATTAAATCACAGTTTTTGGCTAATGCATCGTCAATAAAATCACGACCTTTTTGCACCGTGCCATTTACTGCACAAAAAATATCGCCCGCATTAATCTCACGAGTATCATTCACTAAATGACGAACTTGCTGACTAAATGTTAGTTTTACCGACATTTCAAATTCAGCTAATACTTTTTCAACAAACTGAGCAGTGGAACTAAACATGGTTTGGCTCCTTTTGTTCTGTTGTTTGATTTACGGTAGTGGTGTTGGCATCTGGCGCAACATTCAATAAACGTAATGCACCTTTCATTACTCTTGAAAAGACTGGTGCGGCCACCTCTCCACCATGGTATAAATCACCGCCAGGTTCATTAATTACAACAACAATGGCTAATTCTGGATTTGAAATGGGTGCGATTCCAGCAAAAAGTCCGACATAGTCATTCCCATATCCACCTGCCATCGCTTTAAACGCCGTCCCCGTTTTACCGCCTACTCGATAACCATCTACTTTAGCTTGTTCAACAGGATGGTCATTTACAACATGCTCTAACATACTGACCACTTCACGACTGTACTCTTTTGAAAAAACACGTTGTGCTTCAAATAAACTTGGCGGTGCGGTTTTCGTATTTGACTTTTTAAGGATAGTTAAGGGCCGTTTAATACCGCCGTTGGCAATCGTGGCATAAAATCTCGCCAGTTGAAGTGGTGTCGCCGCAACGCCCATTCCATAAGATAAGGTGGCTAATTCAATTTGTGACCAACGTTGGCGGTCATGCATAATGCCAGAACTTTCACCTATTAAACCTGTACCCGTTGATTCTCCAAAGCCTGCTTCAAAAAACTTATCCAAGAAAAACTCTTTTGGCATATCAAGCGCCAATTTAGTCGTGCCCATATTTGATGAGTTTACTAAAATGTCAGTTAAGGTTTGCTCGCCATGATTACGAGGATCACTGACTCGTCGACCACCAATGCGCATTCTGCCAGGGTTGGTATCAACTACTGTCTTTGTTGTTGCCGAGCCAAACTCTAACGCAGACAATACGGTTAGCGGTTTCATCGTAGAACCAGGCTCATAAAAATCGGTAATAGCTCGGTTTCTAAAACGATGAATCGCCACATTGCGACGATTGTTCGGGTTATATGAAGGACTATTGACTAACGCTAAAATCTCACCGGTATGAACATTGGTCACCACCACTGAGCCAGAACTTGCTTTAAACGCTTTCACGGCACCTTTTAACTCGGTATAGGCAAGTGCTTGAATGCGTTGATCAATACTTAACGTTAAATCTTCTGGTGGTGTCGACTCAACATCTTTTAACACCTCGATACGGTTTCCTTTCGCATCTTTTCGGTATTGTTTTTTACCGTTTTCGCCGGTTAATAATTGGTCATAAACGCGTTCTACGCCTTCAATTCCTTTATCATCAACATTGGTAAAGCCTACAATATGTGCACTTATTTCGCCCGTAGGATAAAAGCGTTTAGATTCTTTTCGTAAATATATGCCAGGGATTTTTAACTGTTTTATATAGGCAGCCATAGCAGGCGAAACCTGACGTTCTACATACACAAAACGTTTGGCGGGATTGCGTGTCACTCTTTCTTTAATGATATTGACGTCTTTATCAAGCACATCAGCCAAGGCTTGCCAATGCTCAACCATTGCTAACGCATTATTTTGCATGACGATTTTTGGATCCGCCCAGACGGTTTCTACCGGAACACTAACCGCAAGCTCTCGACCATTGCGATCAACGATTGAACCACGGTGTACTTTGCTTGACGCAGTTCTTAAAGAACGCATGTCACCTTGTTTTTTTAACATTTCAGGTTCAACCACCTGAATGTATGCTGTGCGAGCCGCTAAACCAAAATATACAAGCACAATCACGCCTAGCACGACGTAAAAACGCCATGCCACCGTTGTTGGTTTGTATTTATCTGCTTGCTTCTTCACACTGCCCTTCATTTTAATGTCACAATCACTTCAGACTTTGCATTCGGTTTCACCATATTCAGTAATTTTTCTGCTTTACTCTCTATGGCACTATGTTCAGCTAAACTATTTTGTTCTAACAATAAGTTTCGCCATTCAATATCAAGCTCATCTCGTTGTGCTAATAATGTTTCTAACTCACTGGTACTTTGTCGATTTAAATGCGTGAAATAAATCACTGAAAAAGCCGACATCACGACCATTGCTAATAAAATATAAACAACCATGTGTTGTTTAATATCGCGCCACAATTCAAAAGCCAACACGACTTTTGTACTGGTTTTCATTACTCAGCCAATCTCTGCGCCACTCGCATCACGGAACTGCGCGAGCGGACATTTTCTTCTACTTCCGTTTTACTCGGTTTATGTTTTCTACCGACTAACATTAATTTTTTGCCTTTATTTAACTCAGCTTCACTGATCGGCATACCCCGAGGTACTTTTTTTCCTTGTGAATGCTTTTTCATAAATTGTTTAACAAGACGATCTTCAAGAGAATGAAAGCTAATCACAACTAAGCGACCGCCTTCTTTTAAGACATTTAATGAGGCATTTAATGCCTTTTCTATTTGCTCAAGTTCGCTATTGATATACATGCGAATCGCTTGAAAACTTCTTGTTGCGGGATGCTTTTTAATTTCACGTTGCGGCGCAATTTTTTTGATTAATGCCGCAAGTTCGCCGGTACGGGTTAACGGGTTTTCTTCGCGCGAATCAACGATGCCGTTAGCAATACGCCAAGCATGTTTTTCTTCCCCAAAGGTACGCAACACCCAAGTAATATCTTCCACATCGGCAGTTGCTAGCCATTCAGCAGCGGTTTGGCCACGTGACGTATCCATACGCATATCAAGAGGGCCATCTTTCATAAAACTAAAGCCACGTTCAGCTTCATCGAGTTGCGGAGAAGAAACACCTAAGTCGAGCAGAATGCCGTCTACTTGACTTAACAGCTGGTGTTTTTCCGCTATTTGCTGAAGATCAGCAAAGCCATGATGTTCGATACTAAAACGGGAGTCATCAGCAAATTTCTTCGCTGCTGAGATTGCAGTAGGATCTCGGTCGATGGCTATTAGTCGCCCTTGGTCAGAGAGCTTAGAAAGAATAAGTCCCGAGTGGCCGCCGCGACCAAACGTACAGTCGATATAGATACCGTCTGGTTTAATCGCGAGTCCTGTAATTGCTTCGTCAAGCAACACAGAAATATGAGACTTATCTGTATGCATTTTTGTAAACGCCGTTAGCTAATAATTCTATTTATAAAGACAGATCAAGTAATCGTTCTGTAAGTTCAATTTCACCTGATTGTATTTTAGCAATGCCTTGCTGCATTTGACCTTGCCAAGCTTGCTCGCTCCAAATTTCAAACTTTTTCAACTGCCCTACTAGCATAATGTTTTTATCTAAGCCGGCATGTTGACGCAACGGACCATTAATTAATAAACGACCACTTTTATCAATTTCACAATCTGACGCATTGCCAAGTAAAACTTGTTGCAACAATCTTTCTTGTGGATTCATACTGGATAACCCACAAAGTTTTAATTCAATTTCTTCCCATTCAGGAAGTGGATAAAGCAATAAACAAGGGTGTTGAATATCAACAGTGCACACCATTTTTCCTTGGCAATCAGCAAATAGCTCTTCGCGATACCTAGTTGGTATCGTGATTCTATTTTTGCTATCAAGCGTAATTGAACTGGTGCCTCTAAACATAACCCTATTTTTATTTTTTAGAATGAGTCATGGAATCTTAAGATCCACAATTTCCCACTTTTCTCCACATTTATACAGTTTAGTGAGAAATGCAAAGTTATGTCAAGCAAAGAATTGTTATTTCGATCGCGACGATCACTAATAAAATTAAGGGATTTAGCGAAGGTGATGAATTTGTGGGGTTTTGTGGATCTCTATCCCCAAAAATGATGAAAAAATTAATTTTTTAACGGTTTTTTGTCATTTAGGGGCGGGATTTGACATCACAAGTGGCGACTATAAAAGTTGAAAAAATCAAAGAGGATGAATTTTACTTTAAAACAAGACGTTAAACACGCGTTTATTCAAAATGAAAGGGCATAAATGACTAAAAGCGCTTTTATCAGCACTTCACGAAGCTAGTTTCAAGTGTGTCAGTGTTAAAGGTATGTATACTTTTAATCGACAACAATTCAACGTCCACATCTTGCAATAGCCGTAATCGACAAGTAACTTATTCACCACCTTAGCAATTTTAAAAAAGCATTTAAACATGAGTAAATTTAATCGTCGCAACTTTATAAAATCTGTCGCTGCCGTCACCGCCGCGACTATCTCCGCTAGCCAAGCAACTGCAGATACCTTTACTCAGGTTCCTAAAAAATCGCCAATTTCAAAACATAAAACAGTAATGGGGTTAACCTCCGCAAAAATGCCTGTAGTAAGAGTTGGCTTTATTGGCGTTGGTGAACGTGGTTATGGGCATGTCAAACATTGTTGTCATATAGAAGGCGTTGAAATAAAAGCAATTTGTGATATTCATCAAGATGTTTTAGATAAATCCAATCAATATGTCGTAGCACAAGGATTATCAGCCCCTGACCAATATACTGGCTCGGACTTATCATATAAAGATATGCTCAACAGACAAGATATTGATATTGTGATTATTTCAACCCCTTGGCGTTGGCATACTCCCATGTCTGTCGACACCATGGAAAGTGGCAAACATGCTTTTGTTGAAGTTCCAGCAGCAACGACGGTTGAAGAATGTTGGCAACTCGTAGACACCGCCGAGCGTACGCAAAAAAATTGCATGATGATGGAGAATGTTTGTTACGGGCGTGATGAATTAATGGTGTTAAATATGGCACGCCATGGTTTATTTGGCGAACTGTTACACGGGGAAGCTGCTTATATTCACGAGTTACGCTGGCAAATGAAAGAAACAGATAGAAAAACAGGATCTTGGCGTACCTACTGGCATACAAAAATGCAAGGCAACTTATATCCAACTCATGGTTTAGGCCCCGTTTCACAATATATGAATATTAATCGTGGCGATCGTTTTGATTATTTAACCTCTACTAGTTCTCCTGCATTAGGAAGAAAAGCCTACGCTCAACGGGAATTTCCTGCTGATCATGAACGCAACCAGTTAAATTATATTAACGGTGATATGAACACCACTGTGATTAAAACCAAACTCGGTCGCAGTATTATGGTGCAACACGATACAACAACGCCAAGGCCTTATTCTCGTCATAACTATATTCAAGGAACGAATGGCGCCTTTGCTGGCTTTCCAAGTAGAATTGCGATAGAAACACCGCCGACGAAAATAGCAGAGCAATATGAACGTGATTACCAAATAGCACTTAAACAATGGCAAGACTTTGGCCAAAAAGGGCGTAAACCTTCATCGCCAAGTTTTCATCGCTGGGATCATCAATTAGCAAAATGGCAAGCCGAGTATGACCACCCGTTATGGTTAAAAATGGGCGAAGCGGCCAAGCAAAATGGCGGTCATGGCGGCATGGACTTTTTAATGTTATGGCGAATGATTTATTGCTTACGCCATGGTGAAGCACTCGACCAAGATGTTTATGATGCCGCCGCATGGTCGGTGATCGCACCTTTAAGCGCAGACTCAGTTACAGATAGAAGTAACAGTAAAGATATCCCTGATTTCACGCGTGGTGTATGGCAAAGTGCACAACCTCTTGGCATTATTAGTTAACGATATGACGCAAAACTTTTCAACAACTAGCTTAGTGATATTGGCAGCGGGAAGAGGTTCTCGCTTTGGCGGTGCTAAACAGTTCCATTCGTTTGGGCGCTTAAATAAAACCTTAATGCTCTATAATATTTGTCATGCCATAGACAATGGTTGTCAACATGTTGTATTTATTACGCAAGCCAATCATCAAGCACAACTGATTGAAAAAGTGATTAATTACTTACCTGACAACATTAAATACAACATTGTTTTTCAAGAAAACGCCGATCTACCCAGTGAATGTGAAATAGCACCGACAAGAAAAAAACCGCTCGGCACCGCTCATGCATTATGGTGTGCAAGAGAAGTTCTTTCTGGTAACTTTTGCGTCATAAATGCTGATGATTATTATGGAAAGCAAGCGTTTAATTTAGTGTCGACTTTATCTCAAAGTGACTCACCAGCTATGGTTGCCTATCAACTAAAAAAAACGCTATCTGATTATGGTGGCGTCAATAGAGGCATATGCCAGCTTGCAAATACCCATGAATTATTAACCTTAACTGAGTACGAGAATATTCGCCAAGAAGGTAAAAATATATACGGTGAAACGATTCATCTCCCTAAACAAACGTTAGCTGAAAACACCTTAGTCTCGATGAATTTTTGGTATTTTGACCAACAGATATTTCCAATATTACGTCAATTATTGCTCAACACTTTTGATGCTAAAGAGTTGAACCCCACACAAAGCAATGAAAAAGAATGCTACTTACCAGACGCTATTGCCTTGTTAAATACTCAAAGCGCAAAGCCAACCAAGGTTTTAACTTCACACGATGAGTGGTTTGGCGTAACATATGCGGCCGATTCAGAGAATGTGAATAGCAAACTTTCTGAGTTGGCTGATAAAGGTTGGTTCGCCTCTTTATCTGAAAACCAAATTATCAAGAATAAAAGCTAATCATTGGACATTTGCCTTTCATGAATAACCTTGTAGAAAATAACGCTTTGCATGAAGTTTTGCCTTTTTATCATTGCTCGATAGAAAATAGCAAAGTTTCAGCACTGGGCAATGGTTTAATAAATCAAACCTATTTAGTGAAAAGCGTTAAACAAAACTTTGTTCTACAAAAAATTAATCATCATGTTTTTAAAAATCCTACTCAGGTAATAAACAACGCTGAGCTGATTAACAAGCATCTACAAGAAAAAAAAGAACGTCAGCAATATTCGTTAGAGCCAATGTGGCAATTAACGGCTAAACATCATTCTCCTACGGTAATAGTAAACGACAATTATTGGCGAGCAATTCAATTTATCCCAAATTGTTACACAGTTGAAGCGGTTGAAACCACAGAGCAAGCGCATCAAGTGGCTGCTGCATTCGGTCAATTTACCTCAGCGTTAAGTGACTTTCCGGCAAATCAATTGGCGGAAATAATTCCAAATTTTCATCACCTTGATTCCCGCTTAGCGCAATTAAAAGCGGTTGTAGAAAAAGATCCGAAAAAACGATTAAGTGATTGCCAACACTTGGTTGATTTTTGCTTTGAACAAGTCAGTTTTATCAAAAAAGTTGCCGAGTTAGTTGCTGTGCTTCCTGTGCAAGTAACTCATAACGATACTAAAATTAATAACTTATTATTTAATAGTGACACTAAAAAACCGATAGCCGTTATTGATTTAGATACTTGTATGCCTGGCTTTATCATGCATGATTTTGGCGATATGGTTCGAACCTGTTGTTCAACTTTACCCGAAGACGGTGTGGCACTAGAAGATATGCAAATAAGAATGGATATTTTCGAAGCCTTAGCAGAGTCTTACATTAATAGTTTCGCTGGCAATATCACACAAACAGAACGAGAAAGCTTAATTATCGGGGCACAATTATTACCTTTTATGATTGGTATTCGTTTCCTCACGGACTATATAGATGGCGACAATTATTTTCACACTAAGCATACCAGTCATAATCTTGACAGAGCCAAAAATCAATTACACTTTTTCCATTTACTTCATGCTGCTGAAGATAAATTAACGCGCATAGTTACGCGTTAATATTATTCCTTGCGCTTTAGCAAAAAGTAAATATTGCCAATTAACCAAGGTAAAGATCTAAGAGAATGAGAAACGCCGATTTCCCATTTAGAAATTATACTTGTGCTTAAGTATTGTTTCTTATCAATTTACTACAAAAAATATTCCATTTAGTGCTAATCTTGTAAGGTAATATTAAAAACATAGCTTACAAAAATTTATGCGGGTTAATCAGTTAAATTCTTTGCACAAAATACCACTAAGCATTTCTGCTGAAATAGCTATTCATTCAAGATCAATCAACCTTTATTGAGGATGTAATATGAAGTTAAGTTTAAAAGTTGGGGCATTAATTGGGCTTATTCTGGCGTCATTTCTTATGGTCATGATTGTTGGTTTAACCACATTAAGAATAGCGAGTAGTGATGATAATCAAGCAAGAGTTGAACAGCTTTTCAAATCCACTTTTAATGTTATTTCTGAAATCGAAAAATATGTCGCTAGTGGTAAAATGACTGAAGCGCAAGCAAAAGAGCTTGCTACCCAAGTACTTCGCGAAAATAAATACCATAAAACAGAATACGTTTATGTCGCAGATGAGAACATGAACTTTATTGCCACACCTTTAGATCCTCAACTCCACGGCACCAGTTTTAATGATTTTAAAGACAGTAAAGGCAACAGCGTGGGTAAAATTTTGCAAAATGCCGTACGTAATAATCCAACGGGTATTGCACAATATGAGTGGAGCCAAAAACAAGCAGATGGCTCTATTGAAGAAAAACTGTCCATAGCTCAAAAGACGCCTGTTTGGGGTTGGTACGTTGGCACTGGCATCGGCTTTACAGAGGTAGAGGCACGTTTTTGGGCTAGCGCAAAATGGCAAGTTTTGATTTGTTTAATATTAACCGGTGTTTTGGGGGTATTACTTTTTTGGTCAACTCGCAAGTTATTAGATGATTTAGGTGGTGAGCCAAAACAAGTATTACGCCTAGTACAAAGAGTAGCTGCGGGTGACTTAACCGGCTCAACCACCTCAGAAAACTGCACTGCTAGACCTGATTCAATTTTTGGTTCTATGATCCAATTAAGAGAATCGATGGCAAGCATTTTAGGCAGTATAGATAGTTCAGTACACAAATTAAGAAATGAAACCCATGATGCCAATAATCGCACCATTGAAATAGATCGCACGTTTGAAGAACAACGATGTGAAATTGATATGGTTGCCACTGCAATGACGCAAATGTCGGCTTCTTCGCAAACTGTATCTGACAATGCTAGCGCAGCGGCACAATCTACAAGCGAAGCCGATCAACAAGGTATAAGAGCACATGAAATTGTTGATTCAGCGGTAGAGTCAATCGAAAATTTAGCGACTCAAATTGACGAAGCGAGTACGGTTATCACTGAATTAGGTAATGATGTTTCAAATATCGTTTCGGTATTAGATGTAATTCGTGGCATTGCTGATCAAACCAACTTATTAGCCCTGAATGCCGCCATTGAAGCTGCTCGCGCTGGCGAACAAGGGCGAGGTTTTGCTGTGGTCGCAGATGAAGTTAGAAACTTGGCAAAAAGAACTCAAGACAGTACCACAGAAATTCAAAATATGATTGAACGTCTTGAGTCAGGCTCTCATCGTGGTGTTGAAACTATGAGTATGAGTAAAACTTCGAGCATCAATACCGTGAGTCAAACTCAAGAAGCGGCGGAAGCGTTAAATCAAATCGCTCAATCATTAAGTGCAATCACTGATATGAATAGCCATATCGCAACCGCCGCCGATGAGCAAAATAAAGTCGGTGATGATATTTCACGTCGCATAAATATGATTGCCGAAAGTTCGCATGAAGCGGTTGAATTAGCCCATGCAGGTAAAAATGCCACACAAGTATTAACTACTTTAACCGATGAGCTTGAAACTTTAATGAAGCATTTTAAAACTTCATAAATAACCCTACCTAACTCTACATAGCCTGTTATTGAATTATCACACCGCTTGCAAGAACAGGCTTATATAAAAATATAAGCCTGTTACTCAACCATTAAAAACCTCGCTTTTAACTGCCATCAAATCATGCATACGTATTCATGAATACGTATTCATCACCATAAATTGCTCAATTTTCGTTTAATGAAAGTCAGGCTTGAATACTGAGTGATTTACTCGCTTGAATAAATCAATCCTTGGTATTCATAACTTCCATAATTATAAAAATATATAAAGGATTGCGATAATGAGAATAAAAATAGCATTACTAACTTTCTGTGTGACCTGTTTGCTGAACTGGCAAGTTCAAGCAAGCGTTATCACCAATGGGGACTTTCAAAACTGTAATTTTGATCATTGGCAAAAAGATACTGATGGTTCGGGTGATCCCGGCTCAACAGGGGATTTTTCAATCATGAACAATGCCGGAGAGTGTCAGGCAAAAATCAGTATAGATTATTTCAATGGCGCGACAGCTTTTGATGCCAATACATTATTCACTGCACTCGATTTTACCACCAGCGGTGACGAGTTACGTTTAAGCTTTGATTGGAGTTTTACCAGCTTCGATATCAATAATGATTTCTCAGATTTCTTTTTTGTCAGCTTAAATGATGGCAATGGTAATTTATTTGGCGCAGATGGCAATGCCGGATTTTTAATCTCGCCAAGTGGTATTTCAGGCGCAGGTACATTTACAACCGCTTTAAATTCAAGCTTTAATAATCAAACTAATTGGTTTCTAGATTTCACGGTTCAAGCAGGTTTTAATCAAGAATCTTATAGCTCTATGTTAACGATTGATAATGTCTCGTTGACAGCTAATTCGACAGAAGTACCAGAGCCAAAAAGTTTCGCTATTTTATTGCTTGCCTTAATCGCACTTAGTCTTCAACGCTCTCGTGTCGCGAATAAAGGAGCATAATAATGAAGCTAATATCCCATTTACTACTAGGGTTGATGCTCTTAACATCAACGCTAGTACAGGCCGATTGGCAAGAAACCGTCGACACTGAATTTAATTATTCTTCCCGTCCAGTATATGACCGTGTTAATCGACAATATACCTCAGTGGTAACTATCACGAACCTCAGTGATGCTAGCATTTCAGGCGCAATGCGCGTACTTATACGAGCAAGCAGTCATCAAGTGTTTAATACCGACGGTGAAACCTCAGGCATCCCTTATATTAACTTAGCAATTGATGAACTTGCCGCTGGCGAGAGCCATAATTTCACCTTAAAACTTGAGTTAAAACGCGATTTAGTTGCTCTCGATCTAAGTGCTGAAGTAGACATTAAAACCCTTAGCACTGGTCTTGATTTAGCCAGTGACCAAATTGCTGTTTTCTATAATCGTACCGACGGGAATTATGATGGCTGGGGATTACATCTGTGGAATGGCGAAGGTTGTGGTAACTATGCAGCCCCAACTACCGACAGCCCTAATTTTGCTAATTGGGGAGATCCTTACCCTGTAGATGGTGTACACCCTGATTTTGGTGGTTATTACATTTTAACGGTTGAGCCAGAAGCACAATGCTATAACTTTATAATTCATAAAGGGAATGAAAAAGCGCTAGGCAATAATAACAGCCGTTTTGAACCAGAAAATGGACAACAAGGTTTTACTTTTAACGGTTATCCAGACATTTGGTATACACCCGTTACTTCACGCCCTATTTTCCTTGATGGTGCCAGAGCGCATTGGTTAGATACCAGTGCTTTACTATGGTCAACAGAAGCGAATAATGCCGATAGTTATCGTTTATATCATGCCGCAGAAGCAAACGTTACCGAATTAAATCAACATACACTTTCAGCACTGCCGTTTGTTACAATAAACCCAACAACAATAAATGAACATTATTTTAGCGAAAATCCACACCTTACAGGCTTTCAAGGGTTTTCAATTGATCTTTTAGAACAAGAAGCCAAACAATTTATCAAAGAGCAACTTTTAGTGGTCGCCTTAGATGCTGAAGGTAATTTGCTCGATGCTACTCGCGTTCAAACGCCACGACTATTGGATTATTTATATACTCGAAATACGAACGACGCCGACGAAGCCGTATTAGGTTTGCAGTATCAAGGTGAACAAGTTACCGCATCAGTTTGGGCGCCTACCGCATCACAAGTTAAGATAAATATTTACAATGCCGCTAAACAACTCGTTGCTTCACATGTGATGAGCCCAGACTCAGCCACTGGTATTTGGTCATATACCGGCAATAAAAACGACGTTGACCGTTTATTTTATCGTTATGAATTAACAGTTTACCACCCATTAACCGGGCAAATAGAAACCCTGAATAGCACCGATCCTTATTCGGTTGGACTTTCGACCAATGGTGCTTATACCCAGTTTGTTAATTTAGATGATAGTGACTTAAAACCTATCGGTTGGGATACTCACATTGTACCTACGGTAACCGATGCAGAAGATAGCATTATTTATGAAAGTCATATTCGTGATTTTAGTATTCTTGATCAAAGTACCAGTGAAGCAAACCGCGGTAAATATTTAGCCTTTACTGAATTAAGTTCTGCGCCAATGCAGCACCTTCAATCATTGCAAAATGCCGGTTTGACTCATTTTCATGTTTTACCTGCCAATGATATTGCCTCAATTGAAGAAGCGCCAAGTCAACGTGTAGATGTTACCGATACTGTCGCACAATTATGTCAACGTAATAGCAATGCCCCTGTTTGTGGTGTTGAAGATAACAATGCAGTGCTCCTCGACGTGTTAAATAGTTACGATCCAAGTAGTACACAAGCACAAGCTTTAGTTGAGTCGATGCGAGCTTTTGACGGTTTTAACTGGGGTTATGACCCTCAACATTTTGCTGCACCAGAAGGTAGTTATGCATCAAATGCCGATGGCGTCGCTCGTATCATAGAAATGCGCGCAATGAACCAAGCATTGCATGAAATTGGTTTGCGAGTAGTGTTAGATGTTGTCTATAACCATACCGCTTCTTCTGGCTTATATGACAAATCAGTACTTGATAAAGTTGTACCCGGTTATTATCAGCGATTAAATGAATTTAGTGGCATGATAGAAAATTCGACTTGTTGCGAAAATACCGCGACAGAGCATAAAATGATGGCAAAATTAATGAGTGATTCATTAGTTAGTTTTGCTCAACATTTTGGCTATGATGGATTTCGTTTTGACTTAATGGGCCACCTTCCTAAGCAAGCGGTTATTGATGCACGAGAAGCGGTTAGAGCTGTCGATGCCGATACCTATTTTTATGGCGAAGGCTGGAATTTCGGTGAAGTGGTAAATAACCGTAGATTTGAACAAGCATCACAACTGAATATGGCCGGCAGTGAAATTGGCACATTTTCAGATAGACAACGTGACGCCGTTCGCAGTGCTGCATTATTTAATAGTGGCGGCAGTTTAAACGAGCAAGATACCATTCGTGTTGGTTTAGTCGGCAATGTTGGCAGTTATCACTTTACGGCAGCCAGTGGCGCCTATCTCTCTACGTATGATTACCAATGGAATGGTCAACCGGCTGGTTACAGTAGCGACCCAGCTGATACCGTTAATTACGTTTCTAAACATGATAACGAAACGCTTTGGGATCAACTGCAATACAACTTGCCTAGCGATTTAAGCTTATCAGATAGAGTTCGCATTCATAATATCTCTTTGTCTTTACCACTGTTAAGTCAGGGGATCCCTTTTTTACATATGGGTTCAGACTTAATTCGTTCGAAATCTATGGATAGAAACACTTACGACGCTGGCGACTGGTTTAACCGAGTAGATTTTACTCAATTGGAAAGTAACTGGAATATCGGTTTACCTTTAGCACAAGACAATGAAAACAAATGGGCTGTTATTAGTGGAATTAGTGCTAATCCAAACAGTGCAATTGCCTCACAAGACATTCAATTTAGTAGTGAAGTGTTTAAAGAGTTTATTAATATCAGGGCAACAAGCAAGCTATTTAGGTTAAACAGTGCTGAAGATATTTCTGCGCGGATCAAGTTCCATAATACCGGCAGTGAACAAACCCAAGGCTTAGTAGTGATGAGCTTAGATGATGGTATTGGCTTAACAGACATTGATGAAAATCACGATGCCATCGTAGTACTATTTAATGGTAGTAACCAGGAACAATCATTTTATATTGCCAAAGCAAGTGACTTTAGTTTGCATGCCAAGCAATTAAACTCGATAGACAATACGGTGCAAACAGCCTCATTTAATCAAGGGACTTTTACCGTGCCTGCCTACACCACCGCTGTTTTTGTTAAACCGCAAGGGGCAACACAAGGCTATGGTTTATCGGCGCGTCCACCGTACAGTGAAAATACCCTTTACTTACGTGGAGGCATGAATGCTTGGGATACTTCCGATGCCTTCACATACGTTGGCGATGATAAATACCAACTTGAAGTGAGCTTATTAGCCGGTAACTACGAGTTTAAAATTGCTGGTGAGAACTTTTCACACGCTAATATTGGTGGTGGTTTTTCTATGCCTATTGGTCAATCAGCAAACTTAACCAATGGTGGTAATAACCTTTACTTAAATTTAATTGCTGACGGCACTTATATATTTGAATTAGATGCCAGTAATGCTGATAACCCAACCTTGATGATCACACCAGATGATCCTAATGCCATTCCAGCGCCTTATGGAGAGTCAACCGTATATTTAAGAGGTTTAATGGCCGACTGGGGAACTAACCGACCGTTAACGTATGCCGGAAATGGTATTTATCGAGGTAGTTATGTAATTGCAGCAGGGGATCATTCATTGAAAGTTGCAGATGCCGATTGGGGAGGAACCGGTGGACCAAATTTAGGTGGCAGTATCAATGCAACTGTTGGCACTACGTTTGAGTTAACACCAGGATCCAACGACAACTTATCGTTATCTTTAACCGCTGAGCAAGAGTTAGTGTTTGTTTTAGATGCGAACAATGTAAATTCGCCACGGTTAACCATTAGAGCAATAGAGCCGTTCGCGGGGACAACATTTTATTTACGTGGCAGCATGAACAATTGGGGTATAAATACACCTTTCGTTTACCAAGGCAACGGTTTGTATCATGCAATGGTTGATGTAGAAGCTGCCGATCATGAATTTAAAATAGCGAATGAAGATTTTTCTATCGCCTATGGCGTAAATGAAACTTTACTCGAAGCACAAGCGTTAACCTTATCTACCACGGGAGGGAATGTTCAGTTGCCGGTACCATCAACGGTGACAGTAACCTTTATTTTAGATGCGGATCAAGTTGGCTATCCTAAAATCAGCTTTAGCCAATAATGTTATGTGAAATCTCTGCTAAACTTATTACAGCTTTGTTTGACCACAAAGCTTAATAACACGAGTTATAATGAGCTTACATTATTCATTTAACCGATTTAAGTGAACAATTTAACTTAAACACGTTAACTAGATAACTCGAATTTAAAAACAGGCCATGCTCTCCCAGGCCTGTTTTTTTTGCCTTTTTTTAGCCTAGACAGCCAAAGTGCCAATAACTATTTATCCATACAAGTTGCTTGCCCAATCACAACCGATATAATCATAACCATTATCAAAATCGATTCACGCCTATAACTGATGTTCAGCTATGAATAACCTACTTAATTTGACGCAATTTTTTCCTTATCAATTAGCAAAATTACAAGCGATGATCAGTGATTCAATTGCTGAAATATACCTAGGAGAATTTAATTTATCGAAACAAGAGTGGCGTGTCTTAGCTATTCTAGCGAATGAAAGTTCACTCAATGCAAAAGAAATAGGAAATAAAACCAATCTTGAAAAAATGCCAACCAGTCGAGCAATTAAAAAATTAGTCCAGAGCAAACTCTTAGAAAAAGTGAGTAATACTAAAGATAAACGTTCAACTTTATTGACACTCACCGAAAAAGGTCAAACACTCTTTAATCAACTGGCCCCTCTGGTAAAAGCACGAGAGCAAGAGATACTGTCAGTATTAAACTCTCAAGAACGTGCAACATTAAACGAGACTTTTAGGAAACTTGAAAAAATTACCGAGCAAATTTCAACACAACCCAAATAATCATGGTAATAGGTCACTCACCCTAGCTTATTAGCCTGTCTTCGATACAACCAATCAATTGTGGGCTGGCACTATGTTCCCGATAGTTTAATGAGCATAAACGTTAAGAGAAAGAGTAAGTCATTAGGCTTTCTTTAACACTTTTAATATACTACTTAACAGTAATTCAGCGTTCACAGGTTTGGCAATATGTAAGTTCATGCCTGCGGCTAAACTATTTTCGATATCTTCTTGGCGCGCATGTGCCGTCATTGCAATAATGGGTAAGTCTTTAAATTTTTCGTTTTTACGCACGATTTTAGTTGCCGTTAAACCATCCATTACCGGCATTTGTATATCCATTAGCACAACATCAAAGGATGATTTTTCAAGGCTTTCTATCGCCAATTGACCGTTTTCAACCACAGTGATTTCAGCTTGCATGCTCTTTAATAATTCTTTAGCAACCAACTGATTTACTAAGTTATCTTCTACTAATAAAATACTTACATTCGCTAAATTTTGCGGCGCTACCTCAGTGATGATTTCTGAGGAGCTGCCATGTTGAATAGGCTCAACTTTTTGCCGATTGGCGCCTGAGCTCGAATCAATAACATTAAATAAATCATTACGTGATAGCGGCGCTTCACAAACTATATAAGGTAATTGGTATTTATCTAAGTATTCAAACGAAACACTGTAATCTTGGCTCTGATCGGGTAGACAAACTGCCAACATGCATTGTTTTTCTTTGTCTTGATCTTGTGTCTTTTTTTCCTGTGAGTTAAGTGTTTCAGCATGACAAAGCTGCTCAACAAGTACATTACATAAGTGTTCATCTACTTCATTCGCATCAATAAACAATATATTCAGTTTTAATGCTGAGTAATGATTAATATCATCAGGGGATGATAATAGATGATATTGAAATTCATAATCTTCAATAAGCGCATTAAACGATGCCGGCAATTGATAATCTAAACAAAATATTTGTACATTTTTATTATATTTCGCATAAGGGTTATCATTATTAATTTTCAGGGGTAAGACAAAGTTAAATTCAGTTCCTACGCCTTCTTCACTAATAATCTTAATTTCTCCGCCTAGCAAATTAATAATACGCTGACAAATGGATAAACCAAGTCCTGAGCCACCATATTCGCGTGTCATCGATTCATCTGCCTGCATAAATGCTTCAAATAAATGACTTTGTTTTTCTTTAGCTATTCCTATGCCCGTATCGATTATGCGAAACCTCACTAAAGTATCAATATCACTAATAGCGATCACGGCTAAGTGAATTGTAACGCTTCCCTCATGAGTGAATTTTATTGCGTTATTCAATAAGTTACTAAGTACTTGTACTAAACGCATTTCATCGGTGATGGCTATCACAGGTACATTTGACTCAATTGTAACGATAAGCTCGATGCCTTTATTATTCGCATTGCCAATATTTAAGTTAATCGCTTGACTAACAATGCGGTCTAAGCGGCATTCTGCTTTCATAATCGACATATTGCCCGATTCAATCTTAGCTAAATCGAGTAACTCATCAATTAAATGCAATAATGCTCCGGAAGCATTTTGAGCACTAGCTAAGTGTTTGCGTTGTTGATTAGAAATAGGCGTTTTTTCTAGTAACGAATGCATGCCTTGAATCGCATTGATCGGAGTTCTAATTTCATGACTCATATTCGCCAAAAACTGACTCTTCGTTTGGTTAGCTAATTCTGCTTGTTCTTTAGCCGCCGCTAACGCAGCATTAATAGCATATTGTTCCGTTACGTCTCGAATAATAATGATGGTGCCAAGCACTTGTTGTTCTTGATCAAAAAACTCAGAAGTAAATAATTCATACGTATTATCAACCGTTTCAATTACCTGAAAAATACCTTGAGCATGCTTAGTCTGCGTTTTGCTTTTATTTGCGGCTTCTAATAAGGCAGTACCTAGCTCATTAGGAATTAATCCCCCTGCTTGACGACCTAAAATAGCGTGTTCTTTTTTTCCTATAAAAGTTTCAAACGCTAAATTACAACCAATTAATAATCCATGGGGATCATTGAAAATTAAATAATCTGGGATCGCATCCATCACCGAATGCAAAATGGCATAATCATGCTGATGTTGTTTACTTTTTTCTAGCAGCGCTTGTGTCTTATCATTGACTTTACTGTCTAAAATATTATTTTGCTCTTTGAGCTGCTGCATTAAGCTTCTGTTTTGACTGAAAATATCTCCTACTAAATTAAACCAATGTAGCCAACCACTAGGTGGTTTAATTTTGCCATGATCACCTTTTGCACTATAAGCAATATGACTAATAAATTGCTGAGTAGGTTTAATAAAGGTTTTACTCGTCACGGTATAGACCACAGCTAACAACACTATTTGGCCAAAAAACAATAAGAAAAACAAACCCATAAATCTTTCAAAGATTGGATTAGTAAACGCTTGAAAAGGTTTATATTTTAATAATAACCAACCATCAATCGCTAACTCGGCTTTTTGAACAAGTAAAGCGTTAAACTGAGAAGATGCAGGTAAGTTGTGAATATTTTCAAGCGTCAAATTAGCTAATGACTCAGGTAGGGTATTTTTCCAAGAAACTTGCTTTTTAAGCGGCTCTCCATGTTTCGAGCGATTCAATAAAACTTGTCCTTTATTATTAATAAGAACATAGGTTTCATTTTCTTTAATGTCTAACAGGACTTTTTGATGAAGTCTTGATAAATCGATATTGATAATCACTGCACCGATATATTTATCCTGAAAAAATACCGGCCCCCCTACCGCGGTATATAAACTTTTGCTTGAGGTACCAATGTAAGGTGCTGACCAAAGCAATCCGTCAAAATTGCTAGTGGTGTTTCTTAATCTTTGTACATGCTCATTTTCAATCAAGTTATTAGAATATTGCCAATTATTTCTATTTACCCAAGGGTAAATGCTGACAAATTGGTTCTCAGAAACATAATAAAACCAATTAGCTGTTTCGATCGCATTTTGCGCCGCCATAAACGCAGGAGTTAAAGAATGAGCCATCGCTAATTCATTCTCAAACGTGTCTTTTATCTCACTGATATCGCCAATTCCCGTTATATTTACACTCAGTTCTTGTCGATATTTAAGAATATCGTGACGAGATTTTTGTAAATAAAATCGCTCATTTTCTTGCACAAACAAAGGCAATTTCAACGGCACTTCTTCGGGAAAGTTAATAGTATGATTGGCATAATCTTGGATCGCCTGCACTGAACTTGCTGCCTGATTAAATTGACGATTTATATCATTGGTTTGACTAATTAAGTCAGTTAGCTCATTTTGCTCCATAGAGCGTAATTCACCATAATATCGAAAACTTGCCAATATTAATGCTACGAGCATTATTGCGATAAACACGCCTATTATTGAAAGCTTATAACGTGTAACTACTTGATTTTTGCCCGCTAATGCCATGGAAAGAGTATCTTTAGCTGTTAATGATCAGTACATATTCATTTGATGATATAACGAAAAAATTAAAAAATCATGCATTGTCCCATTAAGAAACGTTCTTATTCTTTTGAAAGGTGTTGACCTTTTAACTTAACCAAGCTAAATTGAAAGCGCTTCCAGAAAGCAAGTGCGTTATTTTGGAAGCGCTACCAACAATCGATTATATTAATAATAAAGCCTACTATGAAAATTACTCTACCTAAAAATTCGCGTTTACTGTCGAAACAATTCACGTTAGGCGTTGCCACTGCTTCTTTCCAAATAGAAGGCGGTGCTGATCACCGTTTACCTTGTATCTGGGATACTTTTTGTCGCACGGAAAATGCTATTGCAGATAAATCGCATGGTGAAGTTGCTTGTGATCATTACCATCTTTGGCAACAAGATATTGAGATGATAAGTGCTTTAGGCGTTGATGCTTATCGTTTATCTGTTTCTTGGGGCAGAGTGATGAATCAAGATGGTAGCCCAAATCAAGACGGCCTCAACTTCTATATAAAATTGCTTGATGCGTTACAAACGAAAAATATCAAAGCATTTGTAACGCTTTACCATTGGGACTTACCTCAGTATTTAGAAGACGAAGGCGGCTGGCTCAACAGAGCAACCGCTTATAAATTCAAAAAATACGCCGAACTGGTTATTAAAGCTTTTGGTGATCGTGTTTATTCTTACGCAACGTTAAACGAACCCTTTTGTAGCGCTTATCTAGGTTACGAAATTGGTATTCATGCACCAGGGATTAAAGGCAAAGAATACGGGAAAAAAGCGGCACATCACCTATTACTTGCTCATGGCTTAGCCATGCAATCATTAACCAAACTTAGTCCAAACACACAAAATGGTATTGTGTTAAATTTCACGCCTTGTTACCCCAATACTAACCATACCGATGATATTGCAGCTGCAAAGTACGCCGATGATTACTTTAATCAATGGTATATAAAGCCGATTATTGACGCTCAATATCCCGATATTCTGGCAAGTTTACCTGCAATTGCACAACCAGAAATTCAAGCAGGTGATCTGCAGATAATCGCTCATCCCATTGACTTTTTAGGGGTAAATTATTATACCAGAGCAGTATACCAAGCTGATAATCAAGAAATATTTTCGCAAATCAATTTAGATGATGTACCTTTAACTGATATGGGATGGGAAGTTTATCCGCAAGGCTTTACCGATTTATTAGTCGATCTTAATAACCGATATGACTTACCAGAGATATATATCACCGAAAATGGTGCAGCAATGCCTGATGAATTGATTGATAACGAAGTAAACGATCAGACTAGAATTAGCTATTATCACAGTCATTTAAATGCAGTCCATCAAGCAATCGAGCAAGGCGTTGATATAAAAGGGTATTTTGCTTGGAGTTTGATGGATAATTTTGAATGGGCTGAAGGTTACTTAAAACGATTTGGGATTGTCTATGTGGATTATCACAGTCAAAAAAGAACCATAAAAGCCAGTGGCTATGCGTATCGAGATTTTATTCAACAACGCCAATAATACCATTATCACTTTAAAAGCATCAAAATAAGAGAAAGTAACATGCTTAGAATGAAAGAAAAAATAGCGTACGGCTTAGGTGATACCGCTAGTAATATCATTTTTCAAACTGTGATGATGTTTTTACTGATTTACTATACAGATGTGGTTGGTCTTTCGCCGGCATTAGTCGGAACGCTTTTTTTAATTGTTCGAATATTTGATGCGATAACTGACCCTTTAATGGGGGCAATGGCTGATAGGACAAAAACCAAGTGGGGACAATTTAGGCCTTACCTGCTCTGGTTAGCCTTGCCTTTCGGATTGATCAGCATATTAGCTTTTACCATTTTTGATCTTTCAGATAATGGTAAAATCATCTACGCGTTTGCAACTTACTCTTTACTAATGATTGTTTATACCGCTATAAACATCCCCTATTCTGCGCTTGGAGGCGTATTAACGGCGGATCCGAAAGAACGAGTTTCAGTTCAATCTTATCGTTTTGTTTTTGGCATGCTTGGCGGCTTAATAGTGGCAGCTGGTACCATGCCGTTAGTTGAATATTTTGGTGAAGGCGATAAAGCGTTAGGTTATCAATATACTATGATAGCGATGAGTGCTTTAGGGGTCGTTTTATTTTTACTGTGTTTTGCAGGAACCAAAGAACGCATTAGCCCTCCGCCGCAACAAAACTCAACCTTTAAGCAGGATTTGATCTGCTTGTGGCAAAATGATCAATGGCGCATTCTGTGTTTAGCCGGACTCCTACTACTTAGTGGTCAAGTACTTCGAGGTACTTTAGCTGTCTATTACGTAAAATACTATTTAGTTCGAGTTGATTTAATCACCCCATTTATGACGTTAGGCATGATCGGCAGTATTTTAGGTTGTGCATTATCACAAATGGTCGCAAAGAAATTTTGTAAAATTAAAGCCTATATCGCTTTACAATCCATTGCAGCTTTCATATGTGTGATCAGTTATTTTGTAAGTTCCCATCAAATCACCCTCGCATTAAGCCTATTTTTTCTGTGGAGTTTCTTTTTGCAAATGGCAACACCACTACTTTGGGCTAAAATGGCAGATACCATTGATTATGGCCATTGGAAAACCGGAGTACGAATAACCGGAATGGTATATTCTGCGGTTGTGTTCTTTATCAAACTTGGCGTAGCTATAGGAGGGGCATTAGCAGGCTGGTTATTAGCCTTTTATGGCTATCAAGCGGACATGGAACAAAGTGAGACGACAAAGCATGGCATCTTAATCTCATTCACTTTATTCGCCGCTTTAGGCTCTGTATTAGTTGCGTTTGTAATGCGCTGGTATACGCTCGACAATGATAAAGTTGACAAGATCCATCATGCGCTACAGCAAAGCACATCATAGCAGTATTTTCTTGAGTATTAACCTCATAAAGTAGCTAAAATTAGCGACTTTGTGATCCTAAAAATTACCAGAGTCATTGCTTTTCTTTTCGCTTTTGATTTGCTCTATTCGAAGAGGAGTAAAAACAGACAAGTAAAGCAATAATAATTAAGTAGATTCTAAAATTTTACACGTTCAATTAAGAGTATAAGCTCTAATATAATTGCGGTTTTTGGCAGTTTATACTTGACCTAAATATAAAACTAACATAATTTACGAAAGCGCTTCCAGAAAATAGCGACTATTTTTTTAGGTAAAACTGGAAGCGCTTCCAAAAATAACAAAAAGTGCTTAGATTAACTGGGGGAGACATAATGATAAAAATTTCAAAAAGTTTTACACCATTGTTTATCTTAGTATCGACAATGTCGTTACTAGGATGTGGTGGTGCTCAAACTGAAACTGATTCAAGTAAAATAGATCCACAACAACCTGTCAGTGATTGGCAAATGGTTTGGAGTGACGAATTTGATGGTGAAGCCATAGATACTCAAAACTGGACCCATGAAGTCAATTGTTGGGGTGGCGGTAATAATGAAAAACAATGTTATACCGAAAACGCTGAAAATTCTTATGTTAGTGATGGTACGCTGAAATTAGTTGCGTTACCTGCGGCAGAAGGTGCTGAATTACCTTATACCTCGGCTCGAATGATCAGCAAAAATAAAGCAGATTTTAAATATGGTCGTTTTGAAATAAAAGCGAAAATGCCTTATGGCCAAGGAAGTTTTCCTGCGTTTTGGATGATGCCAACAGATGAAGTTTATGGCGGCTGGCCAAAGTCAGGCGAAATTGACATCCTCGAAACAGTGAACTTAAAAACAGTGAACGACGAAGGCGTTGAAGAAAATAACGTTCACGGTACGTTACATTACGGTAAAGAATGGCCAAATAATTCTCACTCAGGTAAATCTTATAGTTTACCTGATGGCATTAACCCTGCTGACGATTTCCATGTTTATGCCATTGAATGGCAAGAAGGTGAAATTCGTTGGTATGTAGATGATTATTTATATGCAACACAACGTAAATCTGAAGTTCGTTACAACAGTAAAGATGAAGCTGTTGGTTTAGCGCACAAAGGTTGGTTTGCAGAATACTTTGATCAAACAACCGGTGAGTTAACGACTCATTGGGATAATGCACCATACGATCAACAATATTATATGATTTTAAACAACGCTGTTGGCGGTGATTGGGCTGAAAATACCAATAACCTAGGGATTGATGCAAGTGCATTTGCTGATGGACAAACTTTTGAAATTGATTATATCCGTGTTTATCAATGTCAACAAAACCCAGATACAGGCAAAGGTTGTGAAACAGTTAGAGCTGGTTACGATGATCTAGAAGATGCCCTAGTTGAAGGTAAAGCACCTGTCCCTACTCCACCTTCAACTGGTGAAGCAAAAAACCTAACTATTTTTTCAGGGGCTTTAAACCCTAACTGGCCAGCATGGGATTGTTGTGGAGGTTCAACGCCAAGCATGATTACTGACGCTGAAAAAGGAGAGGTCGTTGAATTTGTCATTAGCGCAACTCCAACAGTAGTCGGTTTTATTTCAAGAAAAGAATTTATCACTGATGCTAATGGTCAAGGAACACCTTTTGACGCTTCACCACTAGTAGATTTAAATGGTGTTATTACTTTTGACATGAAATTAATTACCGCACCGGCAGCAAATGCACAGTGGAATATTAAGGTAGAAAGTAATGAAGCAAGCACCGCAGCTGATTTTAAATTAAATGAAAGCCTTGAAGGTGTTAACCCTGTTGTTGGTCAATGGCAAACTTATACCTTTCCATTATCAGCGTTCGCAGACAAAGGATTAGATTTAAGTGCTATTGATGTAGTAATGGTATTCCCTGATTGGGGCGCCGGTGAAGGAGCCGTCTTCCAAATTAGTAATTTATCGATTGAAGGTGATGTGGGTGCCGCTCCTGAACTAACTATCTTTAGTGATAATGAAAACACAAGTTGGCCTATGTGGGATTGTTGTGGCGGCTCTACACCAACGGTAGAAATGGATGATGATGAGCACGGCAACGTCGCAGAATTTTCAATTGGTGCAAATCCAACGGTAATGGGCTTTATTTCACGTGAAGAGAATACCAGCACGCCTGCCCCTTTTGATGCGACTAGCATTCTAGCAAATGGCGTTGTGCAATTTGAAATGAAAGTCACCGCTATGCCAACTGACGCAAGTGCAGCTTGGATATTCAAAATAGAAGCAGATAATGCTGCATCGGCAGTAGAATTACCCTTATCGGATAGTGTTGAAGGGGTAAGCCCAGTAGCCGACCAATGGCAAACTTATACTTTTAATTTAGCAGACTTAGCAAATGCAGGGCTTGATGTTAGTGCCTTAGATGTCTTGATGATTTTTCCAGCATGGGGCGCAGGTGATGGCGCTGTTTATCGTGTTGATAATGTAAAAATCTATGATCCAAATGCTTCAAGTGGTTTCCAAGGATTTGTATTATTTGATGACCAAGCAAAAGAGCAATGGAGCATTTGGGATTGTTGTGGTGGCAGTACTCCAACAGTTGAAAACGATGATACAGAACATGGCTTAACTGCAGAATTTGTTATTGGTGCATCACCAACGGTAATGGGATTATTAGCAGACGATGATGTTTATATTGATGCTTCAGCATTATTAGCCAACGGTGTTGTGCAATTTGAAATGAAAGTTGTTAACGCACCATTTGATGCAAGCGCAGCTTGGTTATTTAAAATTGAATCAGGTGATGCCTCATCAGCCGTTGAACTAGCACTATCGGCAAGTCAAGAAGGCGCAGATCCGGTTGTTGGTCAGTGGCAAACTTATACTTATTCATTACAGTCACTCTTTGATGCTGGTTTAGATATTAGTCAAATAGATGTGCTGATGGTATTCCCTGCTTGGGGAGCCGGCGATGGCGCAACCTACCGTCTTGATAATGTCATGATTTATGATCCAACAAGTGTTCCAGCTCCAAAAGGATTAACAATTTACGATAATGCCCAACATGAACAATGGCCTATTTGGGACTGTTGTGGTGGCTCTACGCCAACCGAAGAAGAAGACGATGCAAGCCATGGCATGGTGGCCGAATTTGTCATTGGCTCAGCGCCAACCGTTATGGGTTTCTTAGCGAATGACGACGTTTATTATGACGCTAGTTCATTGTTACAAAATGGCACCGTAACCTTTGATATGAAAGTCGTTACAGCTCCGCTCGACTCAAGTTCAACCTGGTTATTTAAAATTGAAGCCGGAGATGCCTCATCAGCTGTTGAATTAGCATTATCTGCCAGTCAAGAAGGTCAAACGCCTGTGGTTGGTGAATGGCAAACTTATACCTTTTCTTTACAAGCACTGTTTGACGCCGGCTTAGATATTAGCGCGATAGATGTATTGATGGTTTTCCCTGCTTGGGGAACGGGTGATGGCGCTGTCTATCGTATAGATAATGTTTCGATAACAGCTCCGTAAACACGTAATTAAAAATAACTGTTCGGCGAGTATAGCCGACGTTAATTAAACTAATTTTAAGAAAGTAGGTTAAAATGAAACATTCAAAATACTCTAAAAAGCGTTTAGCTACTTGCATATCAGCCATTTTAGCAACGGGATTAACCCACCAGTTATCTGCGGCAGAAGCTGAACAATTAACCAATAAAGAAACAAACTCAGAAATAGAAATTATTGAAGTTACCGGCATCATGAGCAGTTTAACGCGCTCGATGGCATTAAAAAGAAGTGCTTCTGGCGTCATGGATGTGATTTCAGCTGAAGATATGGGTAAGTTTCCTGACACTAACCTTGCTGAATCATTACAGCGTATTACGGGCGTGTCGGTTAGTCGTTCTAACGGTGAAGGTAGTCAAATTACGGTTCGTGGTTTTGGCCCTGACTTTAACTTAATTACCTTAAATGGCCGTCAAATGCCAGGTACGGGTAATTCGCGGTCATACAGTTTAGAGAACTTATCTTCAGATGGTGTCAGCTCACTTGAAGTACATAAAACAGCGCGAGCTGAAAATCCCAGTGGCGGCTTAGGCGCAACGGTCAATATTGTCACCATGAAACCTTTTCAAAGTCCGGGTGAGAAATTTGTACTTTCAGGTAAAGGCATTTACGACTCATCAAATGTTGAAGGCGATGATTTAACACCAGAATTTTCAGGTATGTATAGCAATACCTATGCTGATGATACATTAGGTTTTTCCATCGCCTTTTCTCATCAAGAACGAGACTTTCAACAACAATGGGCGGGCATACAAGGCTGGCAATATCAGTCAAACGCGCAGTTACCTACGTTAGATGCTGACAAAGTGATTGATAATCGTGATGCCAATGCTGCCGCAGGTGCTTTCTTTCCAAGAGATATGGGCTATGGCATAACGGATGTTGAACGAGAAAGAACCAATGCCAATGTCACGTTTCAGTACGCGCCAATAGACAGTGTTATTTTAACTTTTGATTACACTATGGGCCAATCAATCACGGGAAATAACGGAATTAGTTGGGGACAATGGCACGATTACGGTGGCAATATTAAAGCATATGAGCTAGACGAAAATGGTACCGTTCTCTTCGCTGATCTAGCCGGTAATGATGGTTCATACACAGCTAATCGCGACACAACAGAAACAAATGAAGAATCCATTGGTTTTAATATTGAGTGGGCTGCAACTGACGATATATCGGTATCACTTGATTATCACAATTCAGAAAACAAAGCAGATAACGGCAAAGATTCTGGCATGGATGGCACAGGCTCGTTAGTGTTTGGCTCAGATCAATTAGTCAGTAAACATTATGATTTTAGAACCGGAGATATTCCACAAGGGACAATTTTTTGGAAAAATGGCACCACAACTTTATCGCCAGGTGAAATGGATTCTCATTTTAGTCAATTTATTCATAGCCCAGGCAAGTCTGAAATAGAGCAATTACAACTAGACGGCACTTGGGAAAACCCAAATGACTCATCATTAATTTCGGTTAAAGTTGGCCTTGCTCGTACCGAGCAATCTATTGGCGGCTCTAGCGCCTGGAGTGGTTTAATTGGTGGTTTCTTATTTAACCCGAATTATTCTGCGGCTTTCCCTGACGGTATGTTTGAATACAACACGACCGAGGACTTTTTGGATCAATTTTCCAATGGTGATAATTCAATAGGTGCGGGTTATTACTATAGTTTTGACTTTGATGAAGCCGTTGCCCGTTCAGAAGCTTTTTTAAATAGTGACTTACTGGGGGATGATTATTTTAGTACTGACCCTTATCGAGATGGCAGTGTACTCTCTCAAGGCTCAGTTGATGAAGACACCACCAGTATTTATGCTTCGTCATTCTGGGAATTTGAAGTTGCTGATTTTCCCGTACAAGTCAATATTGGGTTTAGATATGAAGAAACTGATGTCACGAGTAATGTATTACAACCTATTCCTACAGAAGTGTGGTGGAAAGGGGGAAGTGAATGGCATACTCAATATCAGTCAGGTGACAACACCATTTTATCTCTCGAAGGTAAGCATGATGTCTTTCTACCTATGCTCGATGCTAAAGTCGATATTACCGAGGACATTGTAGCCCGTGTTTCTTGGGGGAAAACAATCACTCGTGCGCCTTTAGGTGCTTTAGCCGGTGGCAGATCTTTAGGGGCAAGTACTCGACCTAATTCTCGTATTGGTGGTGAAGGTAATACAAACTTATTGCCATATGAAGCAACCAACTTCGATCTTTCATTAGAATATTACTACGCAGAAGGTAGTTATGCTGCTGTTGGATATTTTAGAAAAGATGTAGAGAATTTTATCAGTAGCCAAACTGTCACTACTTCAATTGAAGATATGCGTGAAATTTATCAAGGGGCTCGATGGAATCAAGCTGTTGCTGATTTAGGCGGTAACCCAACCAACGATGAAATATTTGCTCAAATGCAGCTTAATGGCGCGACATTAAATGAGCAAGGTTATTTAACACCAGCAAGTGATGATCCATTAATGCAATGGGATATTACTCGTCCATTCAATACCCCAGATAACAAAGTTGTCGATGGTTTTGAATTGGCAATACAACACTTTTTTGGTGATACCGGCTTTGGTTTTGGCGCCAATGCTACTTTTGTTGATGGTGATGTCGAATTTGATGTGGATGATATAACGAAAGTTGATTCAGTGTCTGAATTAGAACCACAAACGCCATTAACGGGCTTAAGTGATTCCGCTAACTTCCAATTGTTTTATGAAAAAGAAGCATTGTCGGTCAAGGTGACATACGCATGGCGTGATGAATACTTAATAGGTGTTGGACAAGCGCAAGGGTCGTCTGACAACCCTCCTCAGTTTGCTAAAGAGTTTGGTCAAGTCGATATGAGTATCAATTATGATATCGATGAAAACTTCACGGTATTTTTTGAAGGGTTAAACCTTAATAACGAAACAGAACAAGGTTATGGTCGTTATGAAGAGCAGTTCTTGTTTGCTCGCCAATATGGCTCTCGATATACCTTAGGCATGCGTTATAGCTTTAAATAGCGCAATGTAAGCACAACATTTATCGCAAGATAAACTGAATATTAAAAAGCCACTAAGCAATTAGTGGCTTTTTTGTTGTTAAGCGTGTTTTACCTTATTACATAGTCGGTTGTCTGTAATAAACTCAATCGTTCCGTTGGAAGATTGCTTGAACGTGAATAATTACATTGCATAACTTGTAAGCTTGCAATAATGTTTGCAATACATTAACAATATAAAGTTTTATTATGAAAAAGTTTTCTTATTACAGTCTGGTTGCACTAATGAGTATGTCATCATTTGCTTGGGCCGATGATTTAAGTGCAACAATCGAAGCAAATAATAATAAATACATAGCGTTGTTCAATGAAGGTAAGGCTGAGCAGTTATCCCAAATGTTTACAGAAGATGCATTATATCTAAATGATGGTTTTGCATTAATTCAGGGCCGTAAAGACATAGCCAAACAACTCAAACTTGAAATGTCAGCAGGTCCAGCAACAATAACTTTAAAAACTGTTGAACTAAAGCGTGACAATAGAACGGCAACAGAGGTCGGTGTTTGGGAAGTCACCATAAAAGGTGAAAAATCTAATGAAAAAATATTAGGTAATTACTTAGTCGTTTGGCAAATGCAACCTGATGGGCAATGGTTGATTTATCGTGATGTGATTAACTATTCAGAAAATCATCAAACACTATAAAGCAAAGTAGTGATATAAACCGAATTGAACTAATATACTATCCTTTTTTGCAAGATAAATTAGCTCTATTTATCTTTAGGATAGATATTATGTTGTGTCCGCAATCGTGGCACATAAGTCATTCATGATTTTCTTCCTGAAACAATCAGGCTTATCCAGTTTTGAATGATTTTTCAAAACAACTGCCGCACAACTACTTCCTATTAAAAAGTAATCACGCGGCAGTAGATACTAATTCACTTACTGACAGCTCATTGTGGCTTGCTCAGCAGTGTTAGGAACAACACTAATGCCAGAATAACTTAATGTCACTTTACCTTTCGTTGATAACGTAAACGGTGACATTATTTGAGCAAATTCAGCTCCTGAGCTTTTTAAGCAAGCGAAATCGATGTTAATGGTGTGCCATTCGTTTAAGTTAGCGGCTTTCAATAGCGGCGCTATGTCGATTGAGTCTTGGCATTCACCATTACAATTCATTGCTAAGTTGACCGCATCAGTTGGCACTCGCTCAAGACGAACCTCAAACGATAGTACCGATTTTGCTTCATGATAAGCTCTAAAATCTTCGGGGAAACTACTAAAAATACGTAAGCTTGCCGATTCATTACCATTGAAAGATACCGTTCTTGCATCTTCTTGAACTACCTTGTCTAACGTTCTTAACGAGATAGCACCTAACGATTGAATATTAGAGGTCACCGTTGCTGATTTATCACCTGATTGCAGAGCAACATGCCATGGCTTTTTCACCGCTAATTCAAAGATTTTTAATTCAGTTAATGAATCAGAAGTAGCCACAGAAGTTTCATTGAGATCATTTGCTAAAATGAAACCTTGATCGCCATTTTCAAGCTGATCATTTCCAAGGTAAGTTAACCCATAACCATACGGCAACAAAGGTTGATAGTTTTTATCAAAACGATTAACCGTGGTTTGATCTGCTGCGTTCGGCCATGAAAATGATAACTTACCTTTAAAGTCATGATTGATATCGCCATTAGCTTTGGTAAATAACACATCAGCTACGCTTTTGCCCTCTGAACCCGGTAACCAAGCAGCAACAAACGCATCAGAAGCATTTAATTCAGCATTTACCCACATTGGACGACCGCTAATAAAGACCGAGACCACTTTTATGCCTTGCGCTTGTATGCGTTTTAATAAAGCTAGATCTTGTTTATTGCCTCGTTGATATTCAAGGTTATCCAAATCACCATTTCCTTCGGCGTAAGGCTCTTCACCAAAAACAACAATCGCAACATCAGGTTTCTGCATAAATGAACCATCACTACTTAGTTCAATGCTTCCCTCACCCATGGCGACTTTTGCTTTGATCCCATCATAAATGGAAGTACCGCCAGGGAAGTCGGCATTGTTATTACCCGTACCTTGCCACGTAATTGTCCAACCACCTGATTGTTTACCAATATTATCCGCACCATCACCGGTCACTAAGATATGTTGATGTGGAGACAACGGCAAAAGATTCTCGTTATTTTTCAATAAAATTAAAGACTCTCTCACCGCTTGCTGTGCAATGGCTCTATGTTCGTCAGCACCAATCAGTGCGGTTTTTCCCGACAATTTACGTTTTGCTGGACTAGGCTTTTCAAAGAGGCCAGCTCTGACTTTCACGCGCAAAATTCGGCTCACCGCATCGTCAATTCTGCTTTGTTTAATTTCACCACTTTTTACTTGTGCAATGGTGTTCTCATATAATGGTTTCCATGCGTTAGTTGGCACCATGAATATATCTAAGCCAGCGTTAATAGATTGTGGACAGCTCTCATTCGTACACCCTTTAATTTGCCCGTGACCATTCCAATCACCAACAACAAAGCCATCGAAACCCATACGGTTTTTTAACACATCGGTTAGTAAGTACTTATTGCCGTGATTTTTCTTACCATGCCAGCTGTTAAAAGACGCCATAACCGATTGTGAACCAGCTGATAAACCGCCAACATAACCTTGGGCATGGATATCAAATAACGTTTGTTCGCTAGCAATATTATCCCCTTGGTCATCGCCTGCTTCAGTGCCACCATCCCCTAGAAAATGTTTCACGGTGCTTATTACCCGTTCATCACCTAAAAAGTCTTGGTCTGCAGCACCTTGAAGACCTTTTACAATTGCCGCCGAGTAATTTCTGACAATTTCAGGATCTTCAGAATAGCCTTCATAAGTTCTACCCCAGCGATCATCGCGAACAACAGCCACGGTAGGGGCAAACACCCAATCAATGCCTGTTACCATCACTTCTTTAGCGGTGATCGCAGCAATTTTTTCGATTAAATCAGGATTATTCGCCGCTCCTAAACCAATGTTATGAGGAAAGAGCGTCGCGCCAATAACATTGTTATGGCCATGTACCGCGTCAGTTCCCCACATAGTAGGAATAGTAGAACCATCGAGTGAATCATCGATTGAGGCTTGATACATAGCTTCAGCAAGTTTGATCCAATCTGCAGGGCTTGCATGTTTGTTATTTTCAGGAAATGCACCACCACCATTCAAATATGAACCAAAGCCATATTTACGCATATCTTCAACCGAAATATCCCGTATCTCTGGCTGGATCATTTGTGCAACTTTTTGCTCTAATGTCATCGTTGATAAAATTTCTGACACTTTCGCTTCAACGCTTGGATCTGGTTTAACCGCAATATCTAATTTTGGCCAAATAGCTAAATTTTCGTGCAATGGTTGTGCGCTGTTTTTCTCTGGTTGTTGATTTTCATTTTGCTCAACCGACGTTGGCGTTTGCTCACTATTACACGCCGCGAGTGAAGAAGTAATAGCGACCAACAAGAGTGAACGGATACAACGATGTTTCATATTAATTTTAATTGACATAATAACCTCAAGCCTTATTTAATACAGGCTTACTGCCTGACAGACCATAAAAAGCGATAAACAGATAACAAATGATCGGTAAGAAAAATGAATTTTGCAGACCAATATTATCCGCTAACATCCCCTGAATTAACGGGATAATAGCACCACCGACAATTGCCAAACATAATATGCCTGAGCCTTGACTGGTATGTTTTCCTAATCCGCTAATCGCTAAACTAAAAATGGTTGGAAACATGATTGAATTACACAAACCAACCAATAACATCGACCACATAGCAAGTTGTCCTGAAGTTATCATGGCACTAGCAATAAAGATCACAGCGACAATCGCGCTAAACGCTAATACTTTCCCTGCCGGTAATTTTTGCATAACCGCCGCCCCGATAAACCGGCCAACCATAGCGCCCCCCCAAAAATACGCTATATATTTAGCAGCATGGGCTTCTTCTAATCCAGCAATATTAGGATCATGTAAAAATGACACTAAAAAGCTGCCAATTGCTACCTCTGCGCCAACATAGACAAAAATTCCAATCGCACCTAACACAAGGTGACGATATTGCCAGGCACTTCCAGAAAGAGATTGGTTTTCATGAGTATCTTGTGCATATTCAACGGTAGGCAATTTTATATAAGCAAAGACCGCCGCAAGCATAAACAACATTCCCGCTAAAATTAAATAAGGCAATTGTACAGATTCTGCTTGTTGACTCGCCGACATGCTTTCTGCAACTTGTTCTAATATAAGATATGCGCCAAAAAATGGTGCAATGGTGGTCCCTAGAGAATTAAATGCTTGGGTAAGAGTTAATCTTGATGAAGCAGTTTCAGCTTTTCCTAAAATACTGACATAAGGGTTTGCCGACACTTGCAAAATGGTAATACCGCTCGCAAGTACAAACAACGCGAATAGAAAAACTGGATAGCTGTGCATTGAAGCGGCAGGATAAAAAGCTAAACAGCCAACCGCCGCGATAATCAACCCTAATACAATACCTCTTTGAAAGCCTATTTTTTTTACTATGTTGCCCGCTGGAATGGATACTAAGAAATAGGCACCAAAAAAGCAAAATTGGATTAACATTGCCTGACTATAGGTTAAGTCAAACACCCCTTTTAAATGTGGAATTAAAATATCATTTAAACAGGTTATAAAACCCCACATAAAAAATAATGACGTTAAAGACGTTAACGCAAAAACATAATTGTCATTACCACTTTGTTTAACAGGCTCAAGCTCACCTGGTTGTATGGATACACTAGCCATTGTTTTCTCCTAACATTTCCCCGCCCTTCTCACATAATTTTTGTTATCACTGATGCAGACTCAGCTTGCTTTTATATTTAATTAAGTCACTTTCAATTTATTCAAATAAAACTGGAAGCGCTTCCATTCTGTCTGCTAATAATAAAAAATGCAATGATTTTTACAATTTTTTGGAAGCGCTTCCAATTGTTGGATTATTATGCCATATTAAATGCGTATGCAGAATTCATCACAACACTAACTCTTACTAGTTAAGCATTTAACTTTCATGTTAAAGTCTACTAGCAAAAAATTATAATACGCTAAAGGGTAATAATGGCGACCATTTACGAAGTTTCAGCATTAGCAGGTGTTTCACTATCTTCCGTTTCTAGGGTGCTTAACAATCATGAGCATGTGAGTGAAAAAACTAAACAAAAAGTCATGGCTGCGATGGACGAATTAGGCTACCGCCCCAATAGTGTGGCCCGCTCATTAGCTTCGAACCGTTCAAATAGCATTGGGGTTTTAGTCTCTGAATTACATGGTCCTTTCTACGGTGAAATGCTCAGTAGTATTGAAATAGAATTAAGAAAAGCAGGCAAGCATGCAGTGGTTACCGCAGGTCACAGTGTTGAACAAAGTGAAAAAGACGGCATTAACTTTTTAATCGACCGTAATTGTGATGCAATCATCATTTTAATTGATTCTCTATCGGATGAGTTTGTTATTGAGTTATCAAAAGGCTCAACGCCTGTGGTGATATTAAACCGTTTAATCCCTGAAATTAAAGATAAATGCTTTTATATTGATAATGAACTCGGTGGCTATTTAGCAACTAAATATATCATTGAACAAGGGCATAAAAATTTAGCTTACATCTCAGGTCCATTATTTAAACAAGATGCTAACGAACGTTTAGATGGTCACAAAAGAGCCTTAAATGAAGCAAACTTAAAGTTTGATGATGAGTTATTTTACGAAGGTGACTTTTTAACAACGAGTGGCCGAGTCGGGATTGATCACCTCCTTAAAAAAAATAAACCGTTTACTGCCGCTATTTGTGCAAATGATGAAATGGCCTCTGGTGCAATGAAAGGGTTAAGAGATCACAACATGTTAATTCCCAAAGATTGTTCAGTTATCGGATTTGATAACGTCTACTTTGCTAATTATTTACACCCTGAATTAACCACGATGAATTATCCAATTAATGAAATGGCTAAAATGTCAGCTCAATGGATATTAAAAAATGTCTATAAACACTCGGATGTTTTCGTCAATAATAAATTCACGCCTGAATTGATAATCAGGGAATCGATCAAAAAGGTCGAGTAGATACAGACAAATCTGCGAAATATTTTTAATATTATTGCTGAGAATACGATTGCCTGTTCGTTTCTATTTGCGATCACTTTCTGTTAATCGCTATCGTATTTTCCATAAAATAGTTCAATATGCTAGATGTTAAAACCACTCAACGCAGCACCATCTTAATTTTTTGCTCCACTCTCCCCCTTGCATGTCGTTTTGAACATCTTTGCTCATCAAATTAGGCAAGGTGCATTTTTCATTATCCTGGTCATTTTCCTTTTCGTTATCTCAGTTGATTAAGGAAATCTTAAGATTGTCGCTTTAGCATCAAGCTAATGTAATGAAAGAAAAGACAATTAAATAATGTTTGATAATACCAATAAACCAAGGGGGTTAAGTCGAATTTACTTAGCTAGTTTAAATTCTTTAAGAGCATTTAGTTGGTTAATAAACCATGAAGCTGCCTTTAGGCAAGAACTACTCCTTTTGATCATTGCAACGCCAGTTACATTTCTTCTAGACATCACCGTTAAAGAACAGATTATATTAATTGTAGCGCTGCTGTTTATCATCTTTACGGAAATAATTAATACCGCAATTGAAGCGATTGTCGATAGAGTTGGATTAGAAATTCATCCGCTTTCTGGTTTGGCAAAAGATTTAGGTTCGGCGGCTGTGCTTTTGAGTGTCGTGATTGCGGTGTTAGTCTGGATAGCCGTAATATTTTAAAGGAAGAGATACAGTGCCTATCATTGATCAACTGACTTTAAGTTAATCTTAAGCTTTTACCAATATAGTAAACCGCGTATTTTCATAAAAATTGTCAAACGATGTTTACTTCTGTTTATAAAACAACAAAACCTTTTTTACTATTTACTATTGGTATCATAGCCTTACTGTCATTTGCACGTTCAGGCTTGGCATTATGGCAACTAGATAGATTTGACTCTATTCACGACATTAGTAACTTTTTTATTAATGGGCTTCGCATTGATTTAAGCACGATTGGCTACTTATCTGCCATTCCCGCACTATTCCACCCTTGGCTTATAGCGAGCCGATTGAAAACGCTTTGGCGAAGCTGTTTAACCCTATGGTTTTACATCATGACAATGCTAGTTATTTTTTTAGAGTTAACCACACCAGCCTTTATTAATGAGTATGGTTTTAGGCCAAACCGCATATTTATTGAATACTTAGCATATCCAGATGAAATAACTAAAATGTTAGTTAACGGTCATTTATTAACGCTATTTATAGTTTTATCGCTATTAATTTTACCGAGTAAAATAATCTGGAATTACATTAATAAACGAGTGTCAACACAAGTACAGTTAACGGCTAAAAGCGCGGTTATTTCTTTTGTCACATTAGTGGTTGTTCTATTTTTATTTGCTAGAGGTAACTTAGGCCATCGTCCCATAAATCCGTCATTAGTGTATTTTTCCACCGACCCGTTAATTAACTCGTTAACATTAAATTCAACTTATAGTGTTGCTTATGCACTTAAACAATTTGGCAACGAAATAAATGCCGCTCGCCTCTATGGAACAATGAGTAATGATCAAGTTATTCATGTTGTTAGGCAGGAAACACAACTACCCTTAAATACTTTTAAAAATGACAATTTACCGACATTAACTAAACGTTCTCCCTCGTATCAAGGTAAACCCAAAAATTTGGTGATCATTTTAGAAGAAAGTTTAGGCGCACAATATGTCTCATCTTTAGGTGGTATCTCGCTAACGCCTGAAATGGATAAACTCCATAATGAAGGCTGGGCTTTTCAACGACTATACGCAACAGGAACTCGCTCTGTAAGAGGTATCGAAGCGGTAATCACAGGGTTTACGCCAACACCTTCAAGAGCCGTGGTTAAACTTGATAAATCTCAAAAACACTTTTTCACCATAGCTTCATTACTTAAAAGTAAAGGTTATCAAACCCAGTTTATTTATGGTGGTGAAAGCCACTTTGATAATATGAAAAGCTTTTTCTTAGGGAATGGTTTCACTGATATTGTCGATTTTGACGATATTGACACGCCAAAATTTATTGCATCTTGGGGGGCCAGTGATGAAGACTTATTTAATCAAGCCGACAAGGAGTTATCCGAGCTTTATAATCACAATCAGCCATTTTTTAGTTTTATCTTCACGTCTAGTAATCATGATCCCTTTGAAATTCCAAAAGGAGTTATCACGCCAATAAAATACACCGACAAACAATTACAAAAGTATGATAAAAAAGAATTACTGAGACATAAGGCTATTCAATATGCTGACTATGCGTTAGGAAACTTTATTGCTAAAGCTAAAACACAGCCATATTGGAAAAACACTATTTTTCTTGTTGTTGCGGATCATGATGCAAGAGCAATGGGCAGTGATTTAGTGCCAATCAACAACTTTCATATTCCCGGTGTTATTTTAAATTCAGGCTTAACGGCTAAATTAGATAATCGTCTTGTAAGCCAAATTGATTTAGCGCCAACGCTTTTATCACTCATTGGTATCGAAAACTATTCCCCTATGCTTGGGCACGATCTTACCAACCCCAAGTTTTCTGGCAGAGCAATGATGCAATATGCAGAAAACTTCGCATATATGACTGACCATGATGTGACTATTTTACAACCACAAAAAGCAGCTTTAAATTTTAACTATAAAACTGAGAACAACCAATTAACGCCGAAGCAAGCGAATCAAAAATTATCAGATATTGCGCTTGCTCACGTTCTATGGGGGAGCTTAGCGTATAAAAATGGCTGGTACTCAGTACCGCCAATAAAGGTTAATTAATTTTTTTGCCATGAGTAACAAAACCGAAACCTTTATTACCAACCGCAGAGATCATTACCGCTTCAAATAATGGCTCATTCGAATCAGGTTTGATACTCCAATCAAAAACAAAATTAGCGCCGGTGCCACCTTCCGTATCCGAAAGTTCAATCACGATTTCAACGGTTTCCATCGGTGCAATATAAATACTATTTTCAAGAAAAGACTTAACCAACTGACCTTGAGTATTAAAGTATTCAATCTTATTGATATAAATCGTATCTTGTTTATTGATGTTTCTGATACTTACCGTGGAAGAAAGTTCTTTAAAATCACTTTCGGAATGTAAATAGACCGCTGAGTATACGGATAAATAAGAACTCCCTGAAAGCAACGAACTATCTTCATTGACCTTAATGACTCGTTGTTTCCAATCTAGCTTTTTTGGCTCAATAGAAAGTTCTTTTTGCCCGCAAGCGCTTGTAAATATTAGTGAAATAATGATGATAAAAGCTAATAGGGTTTGATTATTCATATTAAAAGTCGCTTGAAGGTTTTGCTCATTATAATGAAGAAAGAGAATTAACATCAAGTAAGATCGACGCTATAACGTAATACCTTTCATTGCTAGGATAATGGTATTGAAGGGCAATCCCCCATTACTGACATGTTAATCTTTCCGCTTTGCTACATACCATAAATATTCTGTGCAAACGTGAAGTTGTTTAATATGCTATAATCGCCACTTTTCCAACATTCTCATTAACAACAAAAGGACTAATGAATGATTGATATTGTAGCGACTTTTATCATATTTTTTGCCGTTATAGACCCCATAGGTACTATTCCTGTTTTTATCGCTGTTACCGATCAATTTAAACAAAAAACAAAGCGCCGGATCGCCTTACTAGCAACACTTCTATCGGCATTAATCTTAATATTTTTCGTGGTAGTCGGGGAGCTCATTTTAGATGCATTAAAAATCCCTTTACCCGCTTTTCAGATATCTGGTGGCATCGTATTATTTATTTTTGCTTTAACCATGATCTTTGGCGAAAGCAAACCTGATGAAGAAATTAAAAAGTTTCAAAAAGATCATCGTGACACCGCGATTTTCCCACTTGCTGTACCCTCTATTGCCAGCCCAGGTGCAATGTTAGCGGCAGTTTTATTAACAGAAAACTCGGTATTCACGCTTTGGTAGCAAACTCAAACGGTGTTAGTTATGCTGTCAGTGTTAGTTCTCGTTTACATTTTAATGTTACTGGCTGGCTGGATAAATAAAGTCATTGGTAGTAGCGGGGCAAGTGTTGTCAGTAGAATTATGGGGGTAATTTTATCCTCGGTTGCCATCAAAAACATATTAGAAGGATTAGGCGAATATTACAGTCTCGGTGTTTAACGTGACTCATCCATGTACTTTCCATCACTAAAACTAACGAATAACTGGCGAGTCGTCATAAAAAAATCAGGAGCTAAATATTGCTCCTGATTTAATCAATCACCTCTTTACAGATGATCATTCATTTTATTTTTTGCTGGGTTAGCTTATAAATTTTCTTCTGCAAATGAGGCTAATCGACTACGAACCACCCCATTTAGATTTACTGTCGTGCTTCCAGGGAAATCTTTAAAACGTTCTACGATATAAGTTAACCCGGACGTTAATGCCGTTAAGTAATTACTATCGATTTGCGCTAAATTTCCTGAGCACACTAGCTTAGTTCCTTCGCCGCATCGTGTAATAATGGTTTTTAACTGTGACGCCGTTAAATTTTGACATTCATCCAGCAATACGATGGCATTTTGAATACTACGACCACGCATAAAGTTGACTGACTTAAATTGAATATTCGCCTTATCCATAATGTAATTTAAGCTACCATCCATGTTTTCATCCTGTTTATGTAACACCTCTAATGAGTCAGTAATGGCAGCGAGCCATGGCGCCATTTTTTCTTCTTCCGTGCCAGGCAAAAAGCCAATAGATTCTGCGATTTCGGGGGTACTCCTTGTCACGATAACTTTATCGTATAGACCACGTTCAACCACCAATTCAAGCGCAGAAGCTAATGCCAGCAAAGTTTTACCACAACCGGCAGGTCCCGTTAATATGACTAAATCGATACTTGGATCAAGTAAAGCGTCCATTGCCATTCCTTGATAAACATTTTTCGGATGAATGCCCCATGCCTGCTTTGACATTAAACGTTCACGACTGATATCAGTAATGGCTAAGTTTTCTTCATCCCAACCGGTTACTTTTCCGGCAAAATGCTCTCCTTCATCCAATAAATATTCATTCATATAAACACTAGGAAGGAGATCTTTTTTAATATAATGCGTGGTATTTCGCCCTTCAGTTTCACTTTCACAATCATTCACGTGCGCCCAAAAATCTCCTGAAAATTGATGGTAGCCTTTAGTTAAAAACTGAATATCATCTATGAGCTGATCGGTTCGGTAATCTTCGACAAAGTTCAGCCCTGCGCCTTTTGCTTTTAATCGCATATTGATATCTTTAGTGACTAATACGACTTTGCGATCTTTGTTGATGTTTTGAATATGGATCGCGGTATTAATAATGCGATTATCATTTTCGTTAAACGATAGCTTTCCTGCGGTTTGTTCTAACATGTAATCATTAAAAATAGCTAATCGCCCTGTAACATTGTCATCGTTATGATTCGGCAATGACACACCTGCCATCACTTCTTCTGGGGTAGCATCAGCTAAAGCATCTTCTAAAGCTCGAATAGCGACTCTAGCATCTCTACTTACGTCTTTATGACGATCTTTAATCGAGTCTAATTCCTCTAGTACGGTCATTGGTACAACAACATCGTGTTCTTGGAAAGATAAGAAAGCGAAAGGTTCGTGCAGTAAAATATTGGTGTCTAAAATATAAGTAATTTTTTCTTCAGTCATATAAAAGTTCCATAATTATTGATAAACAATGGGTCAACCAATATGTCACTTTCTATACCTGTGGCTATGCACCAGAAGCATAACGATGTAGCTGACAAAATGATCGACAATCATTTTTGTAGCAATAACCTCCTTGAGCAAATCAGCGAGCGAAGTCACCTTCACTTTGACAGTTTCTTTATTGTCTTGCAAGTGTCTTCGACATTAGTTAAATGAATTTTTATCAAGCATAAAAATTAAATTTTTCCATAAAAAAACCAGTTATTTTTCAATAACTGGTTTGATAAATGTTCACGATCTATCTAAGCGTTACGAAGTAACTTCCTCACCGCTTGGTTCGATCAGTTTCTTTTTCTTTTTCCGCGAAAATACTCGTTTTAAATCTTCAATAATGACATATAACGTCGGAATTAATATTAACGTTACCACAGTAGCAAAGAGGACACCGAAGGATAAAGAGATAGCCATCGGAATAACAATTTGCGCTTGTGCACTTGTTTCAAAGAAGATAATGGGTGCTAAGCCCATAAACGTGGTTAACGACGTTAACATAATCGCTCTAAAGCGCTTAGTTCCCGCAAACATAACCGCATCTTTTAAAGGAACACCTGACTTTCTAGAATTGTTGACATAATCAACCATCACTAACGAGTCATTCACCACCACACCTGAAGCCGCTAATATTCCCATCACAGATAAGGCACTTAAATCCATACCTAAGAACAAGTGACCCATAACAGCACCAATAACACCGAACGGAATTACCACCATAATCATCATAGCTTGTGAGTACGATTTTAAAGGTATCGCTAATAACGAGAAAATAACCAGAAGCGAAATAACAAAATCACGTAATTGTGAATCTGCACTTTCCATTTCTTCTTGAATACGTCCTGAAACCTCACTTTGTACTTGTGGGAACTGACGCAATAATTGTGGGATAAAGTTATCACGAATATCTTTAGCCACTTCAAAAGGTTCTACTTGATCCGCGTCAACACTTGCCCAAACATTTATGGTGCGATTTCCATTTTCACGACGAATACGAGTAACGCCATCGGTTAAGCTGATATCAGCAAGTTCAGATAATGGTAGCTCGGCTCCATTTGGTGCTTGAATCATCACATTATCAACATGGCCGACAGAGCTACGTTGTTCTAATGGATAACGAACCATTACTTTCACTTCTTCGGTATCACGTAATATTCGCTGTGCTTCTAAGCCATAAAAACTGTAACTCACTTGAGAAGCTACATCAGACAATGTAAGTCCTAAACTATATGCTAACGGCTTAAGTTCAAGTTGTACTTCTTTTGCACTGGTTTGACGGCTATCATTAACATCACCAACCCCTTTAAGGGTATTGAGTTTTTCTTTTAACACTTTTGCAGCGGCTAAAAGTTGAGCGTCACTTTGACTTTCTAATCTAAAGGCGATATCTCCATCGTCTCGTCCGCCTCCAAACAAGTTGTCATCAATTGATAACGACTTCATACCTGGATAATTAGGAATAGCCGCACGCCATAATTCAGCTAGTTCAAAAGTATTCATGGGTCTAAGTTTAGGGATCACTAGTTTTACCATTACCCGACCACTTGTACGACTACGAAGATCAACTTGCATATCAGAGATCATACTTGTGCCATGTTCTGCTTCAATATCTTGATCTATTTTGTAAATAATTTTTTCAATATCTAACAGCGTTTTAAGGGTTGCTTTTTCTGAAGCATCAACATTCATTTCCACACTAATACGTGGAAAATCATGAGGAATTTTCGGTTGGCCAATAAAACGAACAAAACCACCGGCAAATAAGCCAGCACTGATCAACATTAAGCTAATGAAGAACATAAATACCGCGTAACGATACTCGATACATACCGCTAAAGCAGGACGATATTTTTTCTCAATAAACACTTTTAGTTTTGTATCAATCCACGCACGTAAACGATCCAACGGATTCTTAGGATTGAATTCTTTAATTTTCATTTTCACTAAATGTGCAGGCAAAATAAGTTTTGACTCGATTAATGAGAAAATTAAACACAACACAACTACAGCGCCAATCGCTTTACCAAAAGCTGATGAAGGTCCTTCACCAAAGAGGAAAGGCACAAAGACCGCGATAGTTGTTAACACACCAAACGTTGCTGGCATGGCGACTCGCTTAACCCCTCGAATAACACTTTCGGTACTATGACCACTTGCTTCTATTTCATCATGAGCACTTTCGCCCATCACTATTGCATCATCAACAACAATACCGAGTACTAAGATAAAAGCGAATAAACTAATGACATTGATGGTCACGTCGATAAATTCCATCGGCATCAGCAATAAAGTACCTAAGAAACATACCGGTAACCCCATCATTACCCAAAAAGCTAAACGCACACGTAAAAATAACGCCAACATGATGAAGACCAATACCGCTCCACTCTCCATGTTTTCAAGCATCATATTTAAACGGCCTTCTAGGTAATAAGTCATATCTACCCAAGTTTCTAGTTCAACGCCTGCAGGGAGTGCATCCGATTTTGATTCAACATATTGATTTACCACTTTGGCAACATCGGTAATACTTTGATTATCAGCTGCACCTATAAAGAAAGTGACAGAATTTTTACCGTTAAATTTAGAGTACTGAAGACCTTCTTGAAAACCATCAATAATATTAGCGATATCGCCTAATAAAACTTTTGTGCCATCTTCTAATGTTATAACAGGGATTTGTTCAAATTCATGACCACGATAAGCTTGGTTTTCAACACGCAAGTTAATATAACCGTTTTCAGCGCGAATTTGCCCTGCTGACATATTGCGTGAATAATTTCGCACAGATCTAGCAACATCATTAAAACTTAAACCATATTCACGTAGTTTATCTTTACTGACTTCAACTGAGATTTCATAGCCTAAACCACTATAGAACTCAGAAATATTAATTAATGGTAACTGTTGAATTTCATTATGAATTTTACGGCCAAGCTCTTTTAACTCTCCGTTTGTTAAATCACCATACAAACTTATGTACATCACCTCTTGACGGAATTTTTCACGCTCAACTTTAATGCGTTCCATGCCATCAGGGAAACTTGAAATAGAATCAATTGCTGATTTAACTTCTTCTAAAACAATCTGCGGATCATAATCCAATTCCACTTCAAACCAACCATTTGAATAGTTGCGGTTTGAATAGGTAATCACTCGTTTTAAACCTTGAACCGTTTCCAATGCTTCTTCAATTTTTATCGTGATCCCTTCTTCTACCTCTTGAGGAGCAGCGCCAGGATAAGGTGCTGAATAAGAAATCCAATTAATTTTCACTTGCGGAAACATTTGCTTATTAATGGTTTGAATTGTTAATAAACCACCAATTAAGATAAATATCATTAATAGATTGGCAGCAACGCTATTGCGTGCAAACCAAGCAATTATGCCTTTATGCGTATCATCCATCATTTAGTCCTTAACACTCGCGATTTGTGTGTCAGTCTCTTTATTTTCTTCAGCGTCAATATTTTCAGATTTATCTCCCGGTAAGGCTAACTTCATACCATCAACCGGATAATCAAGTGCCGAAGTAATTAATTGATCACCATGTGCTAAACCGCTAGAGACAATGACGTCTCCGCCTTCCTGACGGACAATTTCAATATCAACAAAATGAAGTTTTGATTCTTCATTTAAGATCGCTACTTTGTTATTAACCACTAAATAACGGGGTAATTTAGTCGCTTGTGCTAACGATAATCCGAAAATATTAGCGTTTACATATGAACCAAATCTAAGGGGTGTTTTTTTCTCTTCTTGAGACGTTGAAAGTGAGTATGGGTCTTTAATTTCTGCCACTAAATAACTCATACGACTTTTATTATCAATAACCCCTTCTGAACGAGCAATATGTGCTTGCCACGTTGTATCAATACCCGCGTAGGTACCAACTAAATCCACTTCAGCGTTTTCACCTTGTTTAATTAAAAATTTCAATTGATTATCAGCGACAGGTAACCTGACTTCAGCCGTCCCTGTGCCTAAAACTTTGCCGACACGACTGCCAGTACCAACAAACGCGCCTAAACCAATATTACGATCTTCAATCATGGCATCATAAGGAGCTTTAATCTCAGTACGTTCAAGATTTCTTTTCGCTCTTAATACTGATGCTTGCGCCGCTTTAACGCGTGCTAATTCTTGCTCTAGTTGCGGTTTACGTAAACTTAATTCAGTAGGAGAAGCGTCGGTAATTTGTTTCCATTCACGTTCTGCGACTTTACCTTGTGCTTGTTCTTGTTCTAATGCGGCTAGTGCTGAAGCAAGATTAGCCTCTGCATCAATCAAAGCAGCTTCATAGTCACTTGGATCAATTCTCGCTAACAGTTGATCTTTCTTAACAAAACCACCACGAACAAAGGTTTCAGATAACTCAACCACTAAACCACTCACTTGAGCAACAATTTCTGTTTCATATTTTGGCGTAACAATGCCGTAAGAATTGACAGTTAATGTCATTGGCGCAACAGTAATTTCTTCCACTGCAACGATAGGGGTATTATCAATTTTCGCTTTTTCTTCTGGTGGCTTTTTCATACTTGAAAATGCCATGAAAAGTAATATTCCTGCGATTAATATGACAATAGGGACAATAATTTGTTTTTTTCTAGTCACCACTAATTCCTCGGGTAAATGTGTACAAGTGTAACAAGTTATAAAATATTAATTATAGTAATGATAACGAATTACTAGCATGATATTTTACAAAAGTTGTAAACGCTTGTTACAAGTATCGCGCCGAAATGCGATGAAGAACGAGAAAAACAAGTTAAGCTAACTATCTTATTGTTTTATATGGATTTTAATTAAACGTTTTTTGTGAAGATACACTTTTAAAAAGCCGATAATAAAATCCTTTTAATTATATTTTGGTGAAAATAACTAACTTTTAAACTTTTATGAATATTTTTCGACAATATAACCAATATAAAACAAGCCATTGCAGTAATAACATACCGCCGAATAAAATAATGTCTTGCCAACCAGCTGGAGCTATTTTTATCAAGCCACCGAACAGGCTTTTACTGGTATATTGCCAATTGATTAAACTTGAACCTAAGTAAACAATAATAGAGTTTGTGCCAATTACAGCAAAAAATTTCGCCCAACGGGTTAAACAAATCACATCAACCAACGCATAAAACAGTGCCAGTAAAAGCACACTATAACCAGTTGTGACTAAGACAAAGGAACTTGTCCATAACGTTTTATTAATCGGAAAAAATTGCCCCCACACGTAACCAAGCAAAAGTAAGACACCAGCCAAAATGACTAACCGAATAAGTAAGTATTGCGCATTTGCCTGATGCTTTATCATATAACGGCCAATAAAGACGCCGATTAAGGCATTAACCACTGAATTAACGTTTGACAATATGCCTTCAGGATCTAACGGTAAGTTTCGATAAGTCGTGCCAGGCAGAAAGGTTTGGTCAAACCAAACATTTAACGCGCCTTCGGCAGTAAAGTTTCCTCCACCTAGCTCGCCAATTGATACAAAAGATAATAACAACCAATAAATCACTAATATAGCAACAGCAACAATCCACTGTGTTCTTTCACTGACATACCAAACCAATAATGCTGCAATAAACCACGATATTCCAATGCGCCCTAAAACACTGGCATAACGAATATCTTCAGGTGATGCAGGCATACCCGTTCCCCAACCATGATTATATAAAACACCAAAAATAATTAATAACACTAAGCGTTTTACGCCTTGTAATAGAATCGCTTTTGCTTGTCTTGGCGGATAACTAGATAACGGCTTTGCGGCGATACCTAAACTAACTCCTGATAGGAAAATAAAAAGAGGAAAGATCAGATCGTACGCGGTAAACCCATGCCAAGCAGAATGCTGCATTTGCTCAGCACCGATATGAAATAAAGACCAACCAGTAATAATAAAAAAAGCTGCGAACAGCTTCTCACCACCCAAAATCCAAAACATGTCAAACCCGCGTAACGCGTCAATTGATAATAGTCGTTTCTTTTTCACGGGAGTTGCTACTGTTGGCTCTTGAACTTGGCTCATCATTACCCTTTGTTTTTATGATAATTAATATACAACACGCAATAGACAGCGCTGTCATTTAGTTATTGTAAGTAGCAATCAACGAAATAGCAACTATTAGGCTTAAACTCACTAAAGATTAAAATTAGCTCGCTCTGACACAAATTATTGCGGTTAGCGCCTTGAGTTCTTTGTGATAAAACACAACAATAAGCAAAAAAGAGGAATAAATTATGTTAGCGAAAATATCAGCATTTTTTCAGTCATTAAATGAGGAAGAATCTTCAGATCCAAAGCCTTTAAGTGTAGAAATGGCCTGTACTGTTTTATTATGCGAAGTTATGAGAGCTGATGGTCATTTAGATGATGCAGAGCAGTCATTGCTCACTAAGATTATTTCCAAGCAATTTTCTCTGTCGCCCAGTGAAGTAAAAGAATTAATACAGCAAGCAATTGAATTAAGCGAACATGCGATAGATTTTCATCAATTTACCTCAAAAATTAATAGCCATTATTCGCCGCAAGAAAAAGAACATATCATTACGTTACTATGGCAACTAGCCATGGCTGATGGCGAAATAGCCAGTATTGAAGACCATATCATCAGGCGCATTTCTGATCTTTTACATTTAAGTCATGCCCAATATATACGCGCGAAAGAGACAGTAAAAAAGCATAAATAATGATTAAATTTTGCGTTAAACATTCAAAAAGACGCTATTTATTCGAATAGTCAACACGCAAGTAAAGCAATACGATATAATATGTTTAGTCTTTTTCATTTATCAAAAATTTAGAGCGAAAACTATGGCAACTATTGGTCAATATAATACTCTTTCTGTTATCGCCATTATGGCAAATGGAGCATATTTAGATGCCGGTGAACTGGGAGAAATTTTATTACCTAACCGATATTTACCCGAAAACTGTCAAATAGATGATCAAATAAAGGTATTCATTTATGTCGATTCAGCAGATCGATTAATTGCCACCACTGAAACACCATTTGCTCAACTGGGCGAATTTGCCTCCTTAAAAGTTTCACAAGTCAATAAAATGGGCGCTTTTCTTGATTGGGGCTTACCAAAGGATTTACTTGCTCCCTACAACGAACAGCATTCCAAAATGGAAACCGGTAAATATTATTTAGTCCATATTTATTTAGATAAAAATACCGAACGCCTTGTCGCTTCAAGTAAAATTGACCGATTCTTAGATATATGGCCAGCAGAATATCAAAAATGGGATAAAGTAGATTTGATCATTGGCGGTAAAACAGATTTAGGTTTTAAAGCCATTATTAATAATCGTCATTGGGGATTATTATATGATAATGAAATTTTTCAACCCTTGCGTATTGGTAAAAAAGTAACCGGCTATATCAAAAATATCCGTGAAGATGGCCGAATTGATTTATCACTTTCTCGCCCTGGTGAAGGTAAAGTGAATGATTTTTCAGACAAATTACTGGCTCATATTGCTGAACAAGGTGGCTTTAGTCCCCTACATGATAAAAGTTCACCTGAACTTATCAAACGTACTTTAGGGGTGAGCAAAAAAACCTTTAAGTCTACCGTTGGAAACTTATTAAAAAAAGGTAAAATCATCATTGAAAAAGATGGTATTCGCTTAAAATAAACTTGCCGATTGTCGAAAAAAAGGAGCTTTACAGCTCCTTTTTCTATGCAACTAAATTGACAAGAAATTAAAAACTTCCTCTGATCCCCAATTCAAACCCTCTACCTGGTAACGGCGCAACATCTTTTAAAAATGAAGCATGTACGCGAGCTTCTTCATTCGTTAAATTATTCCCTTTAACAAACATCACAAAGTCATCACCAATACCGTCTAAATAGTAATTAACTTTAGCATCAACAATAGTGTAACCATCAGTTTTAGTTTCTAATTGCGCAACATCATCTTGTTTAAAGTAATGACTTAAAGATAATTCAGCCGCATAATTATCGCTTTGATAATTTAACTGTCCACCCACACGCTTAGGTGGGATGCGAGGTAAATTGCCGCCGTCACTTAATTTTGCTTTGATATAATCGGCGAAGATAGTCGTTTTTAAACTAGGAGTTACTTGATAGACCATTTCAGCTTCAAGACCATACATATCAACATCATTTTGTTGATAAACATAAATAGGTAAACCATCACTTTCCTCTTCATGCTCTTCATGATCATGTTCATCTTCAAAAAATAAACCGGTATTTTGTTGGTAATAGTAATCGTCAATATGATTCACAAAAGCACTTACTACAAAACCAAAATCACCTTCAAATTTACGCCAAGTAATATCTAAACTATACGCTGTTTCTATTTCCAAAGACTGATCATTCATTTCAAAATGAACTTCGCCATCTTCATATTCAACATCATAAATAGCCCCCACTTCGAAGGTACCAGTACCTATATGTAGCCCTTTTGAAAATACTTCAGCAGACGATGGTGCGCGTTGAGAAATTGACGTTGAAAACCCTAAGTTATAACCTGGTTGATAATCCCACACCAAACCTAAAGAAGCACTTGCAGCCGTAAATTCTTGTGAATCAAATTGCAATTCTTCATGGTGTTCTTCTTCTTCATGGTGTTCTTCTTCGTCATGATGTTCGATTTCATATGTACCAGAAGTATCCAGTTCTACACGCTCAACTCTAGCACCTAATTGAACTAAAACATCATCAAAATGTTTTTCTTCTAACCAGGCTAATGCCACAGAACTTGTTTCAGAAGGGGGCGTGAAGGCTTCTTCACCTAACGCCTCAAAGTCACTATTTTTATAATGTAATGTCCATGCGCCTTTCCAACCTTGGTATTCGCGGTGATAGGCATCAAAACGCGCTTCAAATACTTGGTTTTTAAACTCTGTGCCAATTTCACCACCTTCAATTTCTTGATGTTGATAATCGGTATACGCCACCTTGCTCGCGACTCTATTGATCACACCTTCATCAAAACTCAATTCACTTAAAAATTGTAGGCGATCTTGTTTTAACTCAGCATATACACGTTCTTCTTCGTGTGCGTCATGATCGGCTTCAAGTTCATCTTCATCATGCTCTTCTTCATGATCATGACTATGACCGATGATGCCATATTCTCTATCCGTTCTTCCGTATGAAAAACCGACAAAGCCATTATCTAAAATATAACTAGTGCCAACCGTAAATCCTGAAGATTTAGAATCACTATTGAGTAAAACACCTTCTGTACCGAGCTCTTCTTCATGCTCGTCATGATCTTCCTCTTCCTCATGTTCTTCATGCGCATTTTCAGATTCAGCAAAACCAGGAATTTCATAATTATTAGACTCTCGCCAAATACCGTCTAAATGAAAGGCAAGATTGCCCGACGAAGTATTCAATGAGAATGATCCCTCGTTTTCATCAGCAACATCATTATGTTTGATCATATAATCTAGGCCATCATCAAGCTCCTTCGGGACTCGATTATCAACGACATTTACCACACCACCAATTGCCCCACTACCATAAAATAAGGTTGCTGGCCCTCTAAGTACTTCAACTTGTTGCGCCGTCGCGGTTTCTGACGATACGGCATGATCTGGACCTACTCTTGAAGCATCCCCTACATCTAAACCATTTTGAGTGATTAAAACACGTGGGCCATCTAACCCTCTGATAATCGGACTACTTGAAACTGGTCCGTAATAACTGGAATGTACTCCTACTTCATGTTTTAACGTTTCACCTAAAGTCGAAGCGTGTTTCATGCGAAGTTCATCGGCAGCAATAACGTTTACCGGTAATGCTGATTCTATATTTGAAGAATGTAAAGGCGTGGCATGTACATCGATAACTTCCATAACACTGGGTGTCATTTTGACTAAAACACCAGTTAAATCGCTATCATTAACTTGCAGATGATAATTATTATGACTAAAAGCTTTTGCTGTAACATGTAATTCAATATCACCTTTAGCAATATTCTCAAAACTAAATTTACCTAAATTGTCAGTCGTCATTGATTGTGAGCTATTTACGACAACAACTTTAGCGTTAGCAACGGGTTTACCGGATAAATCTTCTACAACACCTGAAACTTTCTGTGCATATACGACATGTGAAACTGCCAACGACACAAGACATGCCGCTGTGATTTTATTTAATTGCATGGGGGTACTTCCAATTAACTTATTAAAATAAGATAAAGTTAAAAAATATTTAATGTTTAAGTTTTATATTTAACGAACTTAGTTAATTGGTGGCGCTCTTAACGCAGGAGTAACAAAATATTTATAATCTGGAATATATGATTTTTTCGAGGAAGAGATAACAAAAAACTGCACCGAAAATTCTTCAATCACGGCCAGTTTATTATTATTATCGTCGAGATTATGCTGACACAATTTACAGTCGAGAGACTCGACTTGCTGGCTATCAACCTCATTACTATGCACAGCATGCGAGAAGCTCGCCAACGAAAAGCTCATCAACACAAAAAGTGTGATAAGCCTGAATATCGAATTATTGTGCGGATAGCTTCTGTTCATAATGTGATAGTATAACAATGCGATTTTTTCTGCAATGGATGAACATGTCATTCAACCATATTTATGGTTGATTTAACGCTAAATGAAGAATACTTGCATGAAAGATAATCAGAATGACTTAATGATGTTTGCTATTTACTAAAGCCGTTGGCCATTCTTAACGTAACACGCTATTGCCAAGGGGAATCCGCCTTGTTAGCGACGAGCATTTCGTCATCCATTTCAATAGTACCTAGATATAAAACCGACAGTTTGATATTCAAACGAGTTTTTATTTACCATCAACAAAAAAGACATCCATTGATGTCTTTCATATTTAAAGAAAACAGCTCATAGGCTTTTTTAAATAAAAGTATTTCACATCAACACTTTTACTAAACGATTACCAAGCCATTAACGGTAATCTCAGGTAATTATTGGGTGCCACCAATGGTCATTTCATCCACTTTCAATGTCGGTTGACCAACACCTACAGGAACACTTTGACCGTCTTTTCCACAAACGCCTACGCCTGCATCAAGCGCTAGATCATTACCCACCATGCTCACGTTTTTCATTGCTTCAGGGCCGCTACCAATTAAAGTAGCACCTTTGATCGGCGTAGTAATTTCACCGTTTTCAATTAGATACGCTTCAGAGCTGGTAAAAACAAACTTGCCGGAAGTAATATCCACTTGGCCGCCAGCAAAATGCGGAGCATAAATACCTTTTTTCACCGATTTAATAATCTCTTTCGGATCATGCTCACCTGCAAGCATATAGGTATTGGTCATTCGTGGCATAGGCAGATGGGCATAAGATTCTCGACGACCATTTCCGGTAGGTTTTACCCCCATTAATGACGCGTTATGCTTGTCTTGCATATAGCCTTTTAAGATGCCTTTTTCAATTAACACATTATATTGAGCAGGCGTGCCTTCATCATCAATATTTAATGAGCCACGTCGATTTTCTAAGGTGCCATCATCGACAATAGTACAATGCTCTGAGGTCACTTTCTCACCGACTTTTCCTGAAAAAGCAGAAGAACCTTTACGGTTAAAATCGCCTTCTAGGCCATGTCCAACCGCTTCATGTAATAGCACGCCTGGCCAACCTGAACCAAGGACAACGGGGAAGCTACCTGCGGGCGACTCTATCGCGACTATGTTGACTAATGCTTGACGAACCGCTTCTTCAGCATAAGCTAAATATCGCGCTTTATTACCTTCTACCTCGAAAAAGTAGCTGTAATCCGTTCTTGCACCGCCGCCGGCACTAGCCCGTTCTCGTTTGCCATTATCTTCAACTAAAACGGAACAATTTAATCGAACTAATGGACGAATATCGGTGGCAAAAGTGCCATCACTTGCCGCCACTAACACTTTTTCAAAAACACCAGATAAACTAACGATTACTTGTTTGACACGACTATCTATCGAGCGAGCATGAGCTTCCACTTCATGAAGTAAGGTAATTTTTTGCTCTTGAGTTAAACTGCCAATAGGGTCAATGCCTTGGAATATTTCAGGCTGTGATTGCGCTTTAAAGGCATGTACCACACCATTTTTACCCGCAAAGGCAATGCCTTTGGCAGCATCAGCCGCTTTAGTTAACGCATGTGCAGATATATCATCAGAATAGGCAAACCCTGTTTTTTCGCCTGAAATAGCACGAACACCTACGCCACGTTCAATATTATATGAACCTTCTTTCACTACACCATCTTCGAGTAGCCAAGATTCATGAGCGCTTGATTGAAAATACAGATCCGCTAAATCAACATTTCTTTGATAAATGCTATTTAAGGTATCATTCAAAAAACTTCTGTCTATTTGGCTATCAGCCAAGAGCTCGCGCTCAACTATATTCATATTATTTCTACTTGTTACTTCAATGCGGTAATAAATCGGTTATGTTCAGCCACCGGTATTGCTGAACGAATTCTAGAGAGTTCGGATAAACAAACATCTACACTTATGGAGCCTTGTCCTTCAGTTTTGCAGGCAAGTATTTCACCCCAAGGACTAATGATCATACTATGTCCCCATGTTTCGCGTCCATTCTCATGGACACCTTGTTGGCCTGCAGCAACGATATACACTTGATTTTCAATCGCTCTTGCCCGTAATAAAGTTTCCCAGTGCGCTTGGCCGGTTACTTTAGTAAAAGCACTAGGTACGGTGATAATTTCAGCTCCAAGCGTTGTTAATTGGCGGTATAATTCAGGGAAACGTAAGTCATAACAAACGGTTAAGCCAACTTTCATTTGATTAACATTGGCAGAAACTAGGGTCTTTCCTGCTTGAGTATAGCGCGATTCAAGATAATTCTTTTCATTATCATCTACCTTAACATCAAACAGATGAATTTTATCGTATTGCGCTATTTGTTCACCTGATGACAAAAAAACACAACTACTATTGGTAAATTTATCAGTATCTGGGTGATATAGTGGGATACTCCCTGCAACCAAATTCACCCTATACTTTTTCGCAAGTGCAGACAACTGATGAATTAACGCATTCTCTTTGTAGGTTGCTTTGGCTAATGCTAGCTGTTCAGCGTCTTTCCCCCCGAAAAACAAACAACATTCAGGCAATACTACGAGGTGGTTGTCGCTAAAAGCTAAATTGGATAAGTGTTGCTCTATAACCGCTAAATTAGCGGCTACATTTGGCATTGAGGTAAGTTGAATTGCTGAGAGTTTAACCACTTTTATTTTCCTGGGTCTTTGGCTTTTGCTCATCCATTAATTTTTGTTCTTGAGAAGGCATATTCAGTTTCTCTTGCTCAGGCGTTGAAATATTTTCGACTATTTGTGGAGGAGAGTCACGGCCAACACTGATATTTTGTGTTTTCCTATCAACCACTTTAAAGCTTGGCTCACTAATTAAACCTGTGACTTCAAAGTTATATTCTGAGACCACTTGAGAGGTGATCACTTCATCAATGGCAATACCTGCTAAAAATGTTACCGGGTTTAAGGTGGCTATCCACGCAATAGCAGGCAAACTTGAAGTGACATTAGGTTTATACGACATCCGATAATCTAACGCTTCATTAATTAAATCGGTATTGCCACTTACTGCTAAGTCTCCTGCAGAGCCTTTTAAAAATGTATTTTTAGTGTAAATAATACCGTCTTGAAGATGAAAATCACCGGTCACTTTGCTGTAAAACATACCGTCACTAAAAATATCTCTAAAATCAAATTTCAGCTTTCTAACTAATGATTGTAAGCTTAAAATTGAAAACGCTCGGGCTTGATCAGGGACCTCTGCTAAGTAGCCTTCATCGAGCTCACCACGAATATCACCATTAACATTTGCTAATGAAAAATCATGTGGGCCGCCAAGCCAATTCAACTTAAAGGATGATTTTAAACCACTATCTTTTACGGTTGAAGAAATCCCCAAACGTTCGAGTTCTCGTTCAATATCTTTTGAGTTTAAATCACCTACCAAGGTTGTTTTAGATGACTCTTGATTGTGCTGCCATTGAGCGTCAAAGGATAATTTATTATCTTTTCTTTGCGAAACAAAGTTATTCACAATAAGTAAATCTTCACTTTGTCTCTCAAGGGTAAAATTAACACTTCCAAGGTTTAAATTACCATAAGAGCAACTTGCACATCTCACTTGTAGCGGAGGAACATTTTTAAAAAACTCGTCGTTCGCATGAAGATCAAATGGTGCTTCTTGCTGATTTTCCTTGATAATTTCAGCGCTGAATTCATTATTGACATTCGTCGGCTCAGACTTAGCAAAGAGCAATTTTTCTGGAGCAAGATGGATAAAATCAGCTTGTATATCAATCCCTTGTGTATGCCAATCAGGATAAAACTTTACTTTCGCTCGAGCTTCTTTACTGGTTAATTCTAATAACCACCAACTTAATTCATCTTCCAAATTAAATGACACACCTTGTATACTTTCATTTAAAAACGTTAATTTGCCAACATTACCTCGAATACGCTGAGGTTTTTCTAATAAAGGAGGCGATGTATCGGTTTCATTAGTAGCAGGTAGGCTGTCAATGATGGAGGTCACGAACGGTTGCCATTGTTCAAAACTCGCTTCAGCTAGTTGGGTGGTAATATGAAAGCCACTCATAGGTAAATACATTTCTTCGTCACCTAAAATGAGGTGAGATTGGGTAAATGAAACCCTTTGATGATTTAAATTACCATAAAAATTTAGATCATCTCCTAGTTTCACATCAATTCTTGATTGATCTTGGTTACCATACACCTTAGCGCTAGCGAGCATTTCATCGTTCAAATTTTTATTATAAGGAGATGGCAGGTTTAACTGAGTTGCCGCTAAATCAGATTGCAGATTAAGTTGATAAGAAAACTGACCATCGTGGAAGTTTTTAATGGCAAGTGCACCTTGCCAATCAACAGAGCCACTGCCGTATGATTTCAATAATTCGGGTAATTGAACTTGCCATTGCTCTTCTAGCCATGAAGCGGTAATACTTATATCCGTTTGATAGAAATCGTCTTTATCATCAGCGTCAACTTCAAGTGTTAAAGGCATATCTCGCCACAATAAATTGAGCTTATTAGTCGCTATTTTTTCATTTTCAAAAGTCAAAATACCGTTCACTTGAGTAAAATTCATTTCAGGTGCTTGTAACGCTATTTTATTTTGATTAAACGCAATTTCGCCTTTCGCGACGGTAGATTCTGGCTCATCTAAAGGTAAAGACAATGAAAACTTGCCAGCAATATTTTCACTGATCACTACTTTTTCAAGCACTGCGCCAACGCTATCATTGAGAGGGCTAGTGATCATTAAATTGGTGATAAGTCCTGGCGAAGTTTCTGCAAATTCGGCTTCAACCGCTAATAAACGATCATTATTTAAGTCGGCTATTTCTGCTTTTACCCCTTTTACGTCAATACCACTTAATAAACCTTCACGGCCAGTGATCATCATACTGTTGTTGGTAAAATTTAAATTGGCATTGAAATGATTAATCGCCGGCCATTCTGAGGCAAATTTAAAAGTCGCACCAACTAATTCAGCATCAACAACAAAAGTGCCTTTTTTATCAGGGTAAGGAAAGTTTTTCAGTGGTCCTTGGATCAAAACTAGCGCTTGTTCAAGCTTACCTTGTTGTAGAGCGCCATTTAAATAATTCACTAAATCATCCCCCATTAATAAATGAGGATAAAATGATTGTGCATATATTGCATTACCGTCAAAAGCGGTGGCTAATAACGATAATTCTATGTCTTTATTTGGCTCTGCAAACACACCTAGTTCAGCATTTAGTTTAATTTCATCCGACTCGAAGGTTAGATTTTCACTCGTCAGTTGCCATGAATTTTCCGCAAATTTTATCGCTAATGTTGATGATAATTGGTCATAAATTATCGGAGTTTTGAAATGCTTATCGAAATTTAACGCCCCATCATTGGCATTGATAGCCACTTGTAAAAGCTGGTCTGAATAAATGAGTTCACCCTTCACATTTTCAATACCAGGGATACCGCCACTATATTGACTGGTATAGTTTGAAAATTCTGCGATGGTCGAGATCTTATCATCCGCAAATTTTAAGAAAATGTTATCAAGCTGACCGATAGGATGTAATTCTTCAATCAACTGACGAGAAGTATGCTCTTCAATAATCAAAGGGAGTAAATCAGCAAGACCGGCTATATCAAGTGTTGAAATATAACCTTGGGTTTCATTATTGACCCGTTTAATCTCGAATCTTAAAGGTGACCATTTGAGTTCATTTGACGTTATTTGAATATCTGACGAAGTGACATGCAGTGCCTCAGGCTTATCAAGGTGTTGAAATAAAATCTGTCCTTGATCAAGGTTAACAGTGCGAATATCTGTCTGTTGCTGCCAAGTGATTTGATTTTCGCCCAATGCCACTTGGAGTGTTTTTGCAATACCTTTATCAATACTCAGCCATGCATTAAAGTTAACTGTAGAGTGGGTATTTTCATTATCAATCGCGAGCACTTGATCAAGCCAAGGCGTAATATTTAAACGATTAGCATCAATATGAATAATCCCTTTCATATCCGAAATATTCTCGCCTTGAATATCTACGTTCACTTGTAAGTTATTTGACGTTAATCCATCCACAATAACACTACCATGTGCCTTGTGCGTTTTTCCTAAATTCAACCAATCAATTTGATTAATCAAGAAGGTTCTTCTGCTATTGTCTTTACGATAAATTACTTGACTATTTTTAACCGAAAAACGACCTATTTGCTTTAAAAACAGTTCAGATACACTATTGATTAACGCCGTATTTTGCTGACTATTAGCATTATCCGCTAACATTTTTTCATCAAATAACACTTTAACGCCATCTAAGGTAAAGTCTTTGGTGATCAAACGTCTAAATCGAATGCTTTTCCAGAAATCAATATTTATATCAAATGCTTGAATGAAAACTTCTGAGCCTTCTGTCTGCAAAAGGCTAACATTTTCGGCTTGTAAAGTCGGTCCTGTACTTTGCCAGCCCATATTTAATGAACCAATGACAATATCACTTTGATAGGTTGTATTTATGTAGTCTTGAAGATCTTGGCGGTAATTGTGTGCGTAGGGCAAAAATAAACGCAAAGCGCTGATCAACACAGCAAATATTACCAAAAAGATGGCAATGCATTTGTATGTTCGATTTAACCAACGATTTGATACTTTCGATATACCCATAAATTCTATATTCTTCTCGACACTTGTCTGACTATCTGCTTTGTGGGGCGATTACGTTTTATTGGTAAATGCGTGTGACTCCTCCTTGAGCAATTTACATCATTACCACATCAAACTGTTCTTGATTATACATGATTTCTGTTTGAATTTTTATTTGCTTACCAATAAAAACCTCAAGTTCAGCAAGGTTATGATACTCATCATTTAGTAACGATTCACTGACAGCTGACGCTGCGTAAACAATAAACTTGTCTGCGTCATAAGCACGATTTACTCTGACAATTTCACGTAAAATTTCAAAACACACCGTTTCAACAGTTTTTAAATGACCTCTGCCTTGGCAAACTGAACACTCGCCGCATAAAATGTGTTCTAAGCTTTCACGGGTGCGTTTTCGAGTCATTTCGACTAAACCTAACGCAGAAAAACCACTGATACTATATTTGACTTTATCTTTGCTCATAGCTACGTCAAGGCTGTGATGAACGCGTTTTTGATGGTCGGCATTCATCATATCGATAAAATCAACAATGATAATTCCGCCTAAATTGCGCAGCCTTAACTGTCTTGCAATGGCCTGTGTCGCTTCTATGTTGGTATTAAAAATAGTTTCTTCTAGGTTACGATGACCAACGAAAGCTCCTGTATTAATATCTATCGTAGTCATAGCTTCGGTTTGATCGATAATTAAATAGCCACCAGATTTAAGTTCAATTTTACGATGTAAAGCTCGTTGAATTTCGTTTTCAACATCAAACAAATCAAAAATGGGTCTTTCACCGGGATAATATTCAAGCACTTTTGTGAGTTCAGGTACAAACTCTTGAGTAAATTCCCCCAATTGATCAAACGTAAGTTTAGAATCAACGCGAATCCGTTCTAATGAAATACCAACAAAATCGCGCAACACGCGAAAAGTTAATGATAGATCTTGATAAATAGCGGTTTGAGTTTGCTTTCTGGCTTTTCTTTCTAAAACTTTTATCCAAACTCGGCGTAAAAATTCTGCATCATGCCGTAATTCTTCGTCTCCCGCTCCCTCTGCGGCGGTACGAACAATAAATCCATGTTCCTCACCACAATATGGCAGCACGATATCTCTGAGTCTTTTTCTTTCTTCAACTTCTTCAATACGCTGAGAAATACCAACATGACTAGAATTTGGCATCAATACTAAATAACGAGCAGCAACTGTGATATCCGTCGTTAAACGTGCTCCTTTGGTTCCTAAAGGGTCTTTAACTACTTGTACGACAATGTGTTGCCCTTCGTGAACTAAGCTTCGAATATCAGGAACTTGATCACTTTGCTCATCTTCTTTGAGGATCAATTTAGAGTTAATATCTGAAGCATGTAAAAAAGCGGCTTTATCTAAATTAATATCAACAAAGGCCGCCTGCATTCCTGGCAACACTCGAATAACTTTACCGAGATAAATATTACCGACTAAACCTCGTTTTGCTTCACGTTCAACATGAACCTCTTGTAATACACCGTTTTCGATTAACGCGACACGTGTTTCACTTGGTGTAACATTAACGAGTAACTCACCACTCATGTTTGATCCTTTTATTCAAAACTGTACGTTAACTACTATGGACAGGCGTTGGACAAGAAAATTCAGCTAATAATTGAGCTGTTTCATATAAGGGTAGACCTACAACGGCAGAATAACTGCCACAAATGTGTTTCACAAATTGTCCGGCGATACCCTGAATACCATAAGATCCTGCTTTATCTTGCGGCTCACCTGTGTGCCAATAGTTGATGATTTCTTGTGTGGTTAACGTTTTAAACGTAACATCAGTACAAACTACCACAGCTTTACTGAACTGTCCCTGAACAACAGCAATTGCCGTTAACACTTGATGGGTATTACCTGACAACCTAGTTAAATGATCAGTCGCTTGCGCTAGGTTTTCAGGTTTACCCAAAATACAATTTTGATAAACAACGCAAGTATCAGATCCTAAAACCAACGTAGTCTCCGCCTGTTCTTTTGCGATACACGCAGACTTTTCCAACGCTAAACGCTCTACATATTCTTTGGGAGATTCATGTAATTGTACCGTTTCATCAATATCAGCAGGACAGCAAGTAAACTGGTAGCCTAATTGCGCTAATAACTCACGACGACGGGGAGATTGAGATGCTAAAATAAGTTTTTTCATATTACTTAATTTGAAAATGACGACGAACTTTTCGCAACAATAAAAATACCCATGGCCATAAAACAATAGAGGTAAAGACCGGATATAAATAACTAGGAAGAAAAACGACATCGGTTAAAAAACGTTGAAACCAAAAAACCAATAAATGATACAGAGCAGAGATCACTCCTACAATTAAGGCTTGTTGCCAAACTGAAAAGTTTCTAATTTTTTGAAAATTACCCGCAACAATATACACAGACAAAGCCATAGCAGCTGCATGAAGCCCAAGTACTGAGCCTAATAATACATCTAATAAAAACCCCATTACCCAAGCAGTAATAACGTTGACTCGAGTTGGTAAAGCTAAACACCAATAAAGCAAAACAACCAGCACCCAGTCAGGTCGAAAGGCATCCACACTTAACGGCATAGGCATAATGCTCGCCATCAAGGCAACTAATAAGGTGAAAATAATGATAATGCCATTATGTGCCAACATCGTCACCCTCACTTATTGCTGCTAAATCATCTTTGGAGGAGAAAATATTCGTCGGTTTTTCTGGCCATAATAACAATAAATAACGCAATCGGTTTATCTGCGCGACGGGCTCACTTTGCACTTGCGCAAACGGGCGAGTTTCATCTTGTCTGACGGCTGAAACGCGCGCTACTGGATATCCCTCAGGATATTTACCGCCTAATCCAGAGGTTACTAATAAATCGCCCACTTTAACATCGGTACTATGAGGCACAAAATTATGGGTTAATAAATCTATGGTTCCTGTCCCGCTGGCCACTAGTCGAATACCGTTTCGACTAATACGAACCGGCACGGCATGCGTAACATCGGTAATCAATAAAACACGACTCGAAATTGTGCCTACGTGTAATACTTGGCCAACAATCCCTTGGTCATCTATCACAGCTTGACCTTCAAAAACGCCTTGGTTAGCGCCACGATTTATCACAACTTGATGAGAATATGGATCACTATCCACAGATAAAATTTCTGCCACCATCTTTTTTGCATCAGCCCTAACCGGTGATGCGAGCAATGAACGCAAACGATCATTTTCTTTTTTAAGCATATTCAGTTGCATTAATTGCTCTTGATAGCGCAATTCGTTGGTTTTAAATTCTTGATTTTCAGCAATGAGTTGACGGCGGGTAACAATATTTTCCACGCTCCAATCAATTAATTGCTTTGGTGTAGTGGCAAGGTATTGCAAAGGACTCACCATAGATTGAAGATAACCACGAACCGATTCGAAACTATTGACTTTATGATCAAAAAAAATCAACAAAGCAGAACAAAACAGCACCAGAACGAGTCGGTGCTGTGGGGATGGACCATGTTTAAAAATTGGATTCATAAATTAATGCTACAAGCCAATAGATTTTCCAAATAAACAAAATTATACATAATTTGCGCTATTTTATTCGACGCTAATGGCTTTCAATTCAAGGAAAAAGCACGGAGTTGACGTTAGTCAATGAGTACTTTTGAAGTAGAAATGAAAGCCAGTAGCAAAGAAGAAATCAGTGCATTTATTCGTAAGAAAAAAGATCGCCACCATGCATATCGATCATCTCTAATGCTTTACCGCCACCTCGTGCTACACATGTAAGCGGATCATCTGCAACCACCACAGGAATACCGGTTTCTTCCATCAATAATCGATCTAAATCTTTCAATAATGCGCCACCACCAGTTAACACCATGCCACGCTCTGAAATGTCTGAGGCTAATTCTGGCGGTGATTGCTCTAACGCCACCATAATTGCACTAACAATACCGGTTAAAGGCTCTTGCAAGGCTTCTAGTATTTCATTACTGTTCAATGTAAAGCTACGCGGCACACCTTCGGCTAGGTTACGACCACGCACTTCAATTTCGATTAATTCTTCACCTGGGTAAGCCGAGCCTATTTCATGCTTGATACGTTCAGCGGTCGCTTCACCAATTAAACTACCAAAGTTACGACGGACATAATTGATAATCGCATCATCGAACTTATCACCACCAATACGTACTGAAGAAGAATAGACCACACCGTTAAGTGAGATAATCCCCACTTCTGTTGTACCACCACCAATATCAACAACCATTGAACCTGTTGCTTCTGAAACAGGCATGCCAGCACCAATCGCCGCTGCCATAGGTTCGTCAATCAAATAAACTTCACGAGCCCCCGCTCCTAAGGCTGATTCACGAATCGCTCGACGTTCAACTTGCGTAGAACCACAAGGCACACATACCAAGACACGTGGACTTGGGCGTAAAAAGTTATTGCTATGCACTTGTTTAATAAAATACTGCAACATTTTTTCAGTGACGAAAAAGTTAGCAATAACCCCATCTTTCATCGGACGAATTGCTTCAATATTTCCCGGTGTACGGCCTAACATTTGTTTTGCTGCTGCACCGACTGCGGCAACACTTTTTGAGCCACCGGATCTGTCTTGACGAATGGCGACTACTGAAGGCTCATTTAAAACTATGCCCTGATCTTTAACATAAATAAGGGTATTTGCTGTTCCTAAATCAATTGATAAATCGTTAGAAAACATGCCACGTAATTTTTTAAACATATGATCTCTATGTCCTTGCTATCTCACTAGTGTCAATCTGCACTAGCGTAATGAAGTTATTTTTATAATTGCTGCTCATCATACCCCAGACTTCAGTCGATGTGATGCATGATTTTGCAAAAAACAGTAGTTTTTTTACTTTTTTTTCAGCAAATAGCTAAAAAAGGATAAATTCAGTTTAATTTCCCACTTCTCGCCAAGAAATAATGCGATCATTGCCGCGGAATAAACCAAACGTAATTGTACCAGTAGGGTTATCATCAAAGGTGCCATCTTGATTTTGCCAATCGTACTTTAACCATGTAGGCACTGCATATTCAAATGCTAGAGAGCCACGTGGATTAGTTACACCATTATCAGGAATCGTGAAGATAAATTGTTGATACTCCCCTTGAACAAATGGCGAAAGCGGAGCCGGTATAGTGACAGCAGTATCACTTGGAGTAATTGGTTCACCATCTGTTGTGTCTAATAATCGATATTGCCAATCAACCAATGGATCGTAGAAACTACCTGATGTTACTTTACCTGCGTATTGTGGAATAAGGCAGCTTTCATCGCTGTTGGTTTCAAAAGCGGTCCCATTCCATTGTTGTGCGGTCATCGCTACCGGTAAGTTTTCTGTTTCTGGACCATAGGCATTCTCAATGTTCCAACGACCAAAACGAACATTAACCGTATTTGACTGAGCAAGACTAAAACTAGGATTCACAAAATAATCTGTCGAACCATCAGAAGGTTTTAAGCTGATATTGTCGTTATCAATAATCGAAGTTATTGGAATCTCAAAAGATGCGTCAAAAGGTGCTACTTTACTCGCTGCATTTCGGGTGTATGTAAAATGGTGTTGGTCAGATAATTCATACTCTACTGAGCCTTTAGCAATTGCAGTATTGTCAATAGAATCGGTTATACTGCCATCCATAGAAACCACACCCGTCAAAGGCAATGTATTGGCATGAGTTGAACTAACAACACCGAATGTAACATCATCATTGGCTAATTTAACAAAAGCACCTCGATAATTTTCTGTCGGAAGATTCGCGGCATTATAGGCGGTAACCGTCAAAGTAGGTCGTAATAAATCATAACGAATACTTCCAATACCCGCGGTTGTTTGTCCGCTATATACCCAATCCTCGCTGTTACAACTTGTGTCATGATTAGCAATTAAGCTACCAGCGTGACCTACTTCTATCGTTTGCCTAAAGTGATGAGGAGTGAAGCGTCCAATATCAATATCTTGCGCTTCAACAACTAAGTTTTCTCCCCCATAATTAAAATCTTGCACATCGACATTAATCACGCCTACCTCGTTATATTGCGCATTAGCAAACGTTGAAATGCCATACGAGTTACTATAAAAATCTTCCAAGGTTGCATTGGAAAATCCTCCACTTGCAGTAGAACGAGATTGACCATTTGCATAACTAAATACGCCTTCAACACTTCCAGCAACATTCGGTAACACCCGCGTTACTTTTAATTGTAGCTGGCCATCACTCTGACGATAATTCTGAGTTATACCATCTTGGCTGTTATAAGCAGTCACGGTGAAAGCGAAGTTATCACCTGCTTTGTGAGTTGTCGTTGAGTTAGCAGTACAACCGCCGACTTCATCCTTACATGAAGTCGCATCAATTTGAAAATAGCTCGGCCTGACCCAAAACGATAGTGAACTTCCCTCTAAATTAATATTTGAATCACTATAACTGGCGTGTAATTGGATTTGACCCGCATCTAAATATCGAGGTGAAGGGATAGTTGCGATGCTATCACTACCAAAGTTTAAAGTGACACTCGTTGAGGGACTCGAACCTTTAACTATAGGAAGCCCATTAATTTCAAAATTATTCCCCGGATTAGTATTGTCAGGCGTGATGTTCTCCTGAGAAAAATCAACATCAACATTGCCAGTAAATATCCCTTCACATTCTCCAGTTGTTGTATTGGTTTTTACTGCTTTAATTTCTAACGTATTAAATGTATTCCCTGAAATCTGGTTATCAATCACATTAGCTGCATTGCCACCATTTAAGAAAACAAACTCCGCATCAGCAAACACTAAATTACAGCTGCCGGCACTGTTATCGTTACACACGGTTGCACTTTCAGGGGCTATAGTTGGATTCGCCAGTGAAAGCACTACGGTTTCTGGCGTGGTATACGCAATATTAGTGGTGGTTGAACCGGTAAATGTCAGGTTATTAGTGATCACTGAACTACCGGTAGCGACCACATCTAGCGTTACCGTATCACTACTTAAGACACAGGTACCGTCATATATATTAGTACAGGCTTTTACTGTAATCGTTTCAGGTTCACACGTTAGGCCGTTGCCATCATGAATGATTTGATAATGATTAACCGATGGCAACGGGCAAGGATGCGTTTCGGCATAAATATCAGCTATTTCTCCTGGTGATAATGCACCTTGATAAACTCTCACTTCATCCATGTTTCCGGTAAAGCGATTATTAGTCTCTCCTGAGTCTGTTTCACCACCGATTGTTGCAGGGCCGATATCAACGCCCCAATTCCCTGTATAGGTATTACGAGTACTGCCACCGGTGATCGTTTGCGCAACACCATTAATATAAATTTGTCGTGTTTTCGCAATACTATCGTGTACTGCTGTGACAAAGGTCCAAGTATTTGGCGAAATAGAACTAACTGTGTCAACACTAACAGGATTTACCCCTCGAGAATAAAACCTTAATTTACCATTACCAGGATCACCTAAACTAAATCCGAAACCATTACTGTTGTTTTCATCGTCAATAAAAATCCTAGAGCCAGAGTTCACATTACTTGGGTTAATCCACGCCGTAATCGTAAAACTTTCTTGCAAATTATCAAAACTGTTGTCTAATTCAATATAGTCATCAATTCCATCAAAAGTACCGTAAGCACAAGTTCCTGGGTTACCTGATATTGCAGGACTATCGTTAGCAGTAACAGGCCCATTAATAGCGGTCGCATTAACGTTTCCTGTTTGGTCAATAACTTCATTGGCATTCCCAGACCATGTAGACTCTTCCATTTGGTAATGTGCTAATAATGAAGTAACCGGACATGTTCTATTTGCGCCATCGTACCCAAAGCCACCTTGGTAATTATCGTAAATCTCGGTTATTTGAGCTTGATTAATTACACCATCAAAGATGACTAACTCGTCTAAAAAACCGTTCCATGATTGATTTGAATCGAAATTTCCACCAACGCTGTCTTGTTCTTGCCCAAGAACTAAACTATCAATATTAAGCGCTGAAGAAGAAAGAGCTCTACAGCCTTGCAAAGCTTTATCAATATATAAACAGTTTTGTGAGCCAGAACGAGTCCACACTAAATGATGCCAATTATTATCAGCGATTGAACTTATTGAGACACTGCCATTACTAGAATCTTTTAGAAATGGCGAAAACTTGGTATGTGAAGTAAACCACATAATTAAGTCATTAACACTTCCTGGACTTGCTCCCGACATTATACTTTGTGGCCCTGTTTTTTGTGTTTTTGCCCAAACAGAAATTGAAAAATTATTTTGACCGTTTAAGACAGAATTATCTAATGTAATATAATCAGAAATACCTGTTGATGATAAATCGGCAGCATTACATAGGAAACCATCATCAGGTTGTATATTTGAGGTTACGCCATGAAATTCACCTATACTGTCAAGTACTTCATTAGGGTATTCATAGTAACTCGTTTCATCAAATCGGTATTCAGCAATAGGGGTGGGCTCAGGAACTGGAGGACAAGTTCGTGCAGTGCCGTCATAACCTAAACCTGCATTTTGATTTGTATAAATTTGGCTTATCTCACTAGCGCTAATCGCACTATCAAAAACCAATAATTCATCAATTTTTCCTTCCCATCCTTGAGAAGAAGAAAAACCTCCGCCAATGCTGTCTTGTTCTTGCCCTAAAATTAAGCTTTGAATGTTCAGTGCAGAAGTAGTCAGCGTATTACAACCTTGCATGACGTTATCGCGATATAAGCAGTTTTGGTTTCCTGAGCGAGTCCACACTAAATGATGCCAATCATAATCCGCAATAGACGTTGTAGGTATGGAGCCATTATAACTACCTTTTAAATAAGGTCGGAAATTTGCGCTGTTAATAAACCAAAAAATTAACTCATTACTACTACCTGATCCTGCACCCGACAATATGCTCTGATTAGAAGTTTTTGCGGTTTGCGCCCATAATGAAACGGTAAAGTCTGTTTTACCATGTAAAATATTTTCATCGAGGATCAAATAATCTGAAGTGCCCGTTGCAGATAAATCAGCGGCATTACACACTTTTCCTTGTGATGGTTGAGTTGAAAGAGCACGGCCATGCATACCACTTATGCTATCGATGACTTCATTCGTTGAACCGTCGTAACTTGTTTCATCAAAACGATATTCTGTACTCGCCTGTACCGCCCCTTCACACATTCCATTAAAATCGGCATTTTTGATATAACTTTCATCATAATTAAAATTAGCCGAGCCACTAGCAGACCCCACCGAAGCTAACGCACCATTAAAAGTACCATTATTGACCGTTAATGACCCTTTTACGTAGATGATGGCGTTAATTAGCGTATTACTGCCACTAATTGATAAGCTACCATCAACAACAATAATTAAATCTTGCGGGTTGCCACTTTCATTTATCCGTACGTTTTGCCAAGAAACAGAGCCACGAAAAAACAAGCGTGCAGACGTTTCTCCCCCTGAAATTGGACCAACATAAATTTGGCCATTATTCCCAACTGTAGAACCTAAATAATAATTATCGCCACGAGTAAGCGTGGTGCCATCGGTTAGATATGCTCCAGAATTATTAGTCGGAAAATTACTTAATTGCTCGCTAGAAGTATTGGCTTGGTTATAGTAATCAGGGAAAACAGACAAACATTCAGAAGCATCAACAGATGCATGAAAGAAGATAATAAGAAAACAAAAAGTAAAATAACGTGCAAGCATTTAAAGCGGCCCAAGCGTCAAACATATTTATAACTATACGCTAAAGTTACTCTTAACCCTATATTTTCACAAGTAACGACTTGTATTTATGTAGATATTTCTATTTTTATGGTGACTAAAAAAGAAAAAGCCTTGCATCCTGCAAGGCTAAATTTCATGAAACTAGCTATAAAATTTATTATTTTATGAATCGGGCTCTTAACGACAAAGCAATTAACGCAAATGAAAAAATTAATAAAGTCGCCGGCTCTGGTACTTGAGTTGAAATTGCATCTGGGCGCTTAGAAGCTTCGCGAACATAAAACGTATCAGCGAAATCAAAACCAATTCCATTGAATGCACTACTAATAAATCCAGAAGCAAAATCAGAAGTTGTCACCGCATCAGGAGTGGCAATACTTGAAGATAATCCAGTGAAACCTGTATTCCAATATTTGACTGCTTCAATATATTCGCCAGTCTCTTCATTAAAAAAGGCTTCAACCCCTAAATCACGTAACAATTGTAATTGCCAATCTTGTGCTTCTTGCCAGTTTAACTGGAAGTCTGCCGTTAGTAAGCGATTATCATAAAGGTGATCACCATCACTATCCCAAAATTCAGTGTTAACAGGCGATGCCCATACGTAGTCCCAATCACCAATATTAATAAAATTAATATCGAGTAAATCAGACGTTAGCTTATCTTCAGTATAGTCACCTGAATAATCAACAAAAAGAATAGACGCATTTGACGCGTTTGAAACAAACAATGAAAGTGCAAATAAAACGCTAATAGCAAACTTAAACATTAAAAAACCTCGTATTAATGATTAGACAACTTTACAATTGCTCATAGTAATGCAACTAGTGAGCCAACATCAAAAACAGCATGAAATTCAATTACTTATAAAAACAACTTTTTTCCATAATAAACAAAGTGTAAAATGTTTTTACACTTTTTTGTTAAATAACAGTTACAAAGAACGTGCTTGCACCTCTAATGTTCTTGAAGTTATAACACCGGCAACTTCGCATTGCCCAGTGCTCGTTATAGTATAATACCGTGTACCTAATATCTCTCCTTCATCATTACAGCTGATAGGCGCATTAACCTGGCAATGTTCTAAACCAGCATGACTACTTATGTCAGGAGGGTTGTTTGACACGGCCGCGCAAGTTAATTGGTTAGTATTATCAAGTGGAAATAATTGCTGTAATTGCCACTGTAGGCCAATTTGTGCCGCATTATAAGCGCGTGTGCCTAACACTTCATAAACAATACTGTCTGAACTTGAGCGTATCATTTTCACTAATGCTGCACCTAACATTGAAATTATCACGATAACAAAGATTGCGATCACCAGTGAGCTACCACTTTGCTTGTGCAATTTAATAACCTTGCTTCGCTTGTTGAACGACTTATTGAGAGAATCTTTAGTATTAGATACATCAAGGAACATTCGGCACCTGTATTTCGTTATTAAACGTGACTTGTTCACCGCTCTCTTCGCCGTTCACACCAAAGAGTAATCGTATTTGAATAGTGGCGTTTCTTGTTTGGCTGGCTTCCGTTAGCTTAAATGCTGCGACATTATTAGCATTATAGTAATTTAGAATATCATCTGCCATTAATGAACTATTGCCATCGGAGGTTCGAATAAGTTGCGTACCAACCACACAATAACTGACTTCATTTCCATAGAAAAATATTCTTTGGGTTGGAGAGTCAGTGGCAAAAGTAACCGGTGAAGAGAAACTTAACTCCCACGGCGTCAGAGTCTTATCAATAGGTAAGTTAAACGCATGGAATTTAGTATTAGCGGAAGGGGTAAAATCTGACGCCATCAAAGGATAAACGATCACATGGTTAGCCAAAGCAATATCACTATCATCAAATGGTATTATAGTGATTGTATTGCTGTTTGCCTCTGGTGATACAGGTATGTCGTTATATATAGTACTAGCAATGGTTGGAAAAAATGACAAACAATTGCCGCTAGCATTATCAACTTTAGCGCTATTAGGTACTGCATGGCGAACTTCACGATTTAGACGCTCAATAGCAAATCGTGCCGATGACACCAATTGGTCACGAGCACTCGTTTCGGTAAAAATTCGACTACCAAACTGTAAAAAATTACTCATTCCAACGGCAAGTATACCGAGAATAACAATAACGGTAACTAATTCTACAAGTGTAAAGCCTGATTGCTTTTTAGCGATTGGTCGACTCATCAGAAATTTGCTCGATACGTGGAAAAAACAATATCAAAACCTGTTGGTGTTTTAACTGTTACGGTGATCAATTTAGCAATATTGGTTGTTGCATCACATTGGCCATTATAATCACCATCGTTACATACAGTCACATCGACGCTATAACCGATATATAAGGCATCAAGAGAATGATCATTCAATGAGTTTTCAATATCATTTCCATGGTTGATCTCATTATAATCATCAACGTCATCATAGGTCCCTCTGGTTTCACCTTCCGATCCCATAATAGTGCTACAAGCAGGGGCTGAAGTTTCACCACATCGAATGAGTCCACCCGTCTTATCTGAGTTCTCATCAAAGGCTTTTTGTTGGATCTCGTTGAGCATCGACTGGCCGAGTTCAGCCGCTTTAATTTGATGAAGTTGATCAGCACTTTGTTCTGTCATCGGATAAATTAACGTGATTAATACTGAAAAGGCTATCGATAAAACCACAATACCAATAACCGTTTCTATTAAAGTAAAACCTGAAACCAAGGAATTACGATAACTGCACATGTTAAAACGAGCCAAATTAGGACGCATGAATGTATCCTTCTGGTTCAATGGTAATGGTTAACGTTTCTTCACCTTCAATATAAATTTCACAAGGCGCAGCACAGTCAACAGGACGGCCCATTTGATCAAAAGAAAATACTCCAGTATCGCTATAAGTAAAAGTCACCGTATGATCAGCATCTACTTCAACACTTGTAGTTTCACCAGCTTGCGCATCTTGCCATAAGTTTGTATCACAGTTATTTGCCTTATCGGTATCGGTTTTAAGTAAACCAATTATTTTATTATCATTCGATATTTTTATTTGTCGGCAAATGGCCGTATCAACGGTTTGCTGCATTGCTCTAAGCTGAATATTACGCAATGTTGATATAACTTCGGTACGATATGCGTATGCTTCAAAACCATTAGTGGAAAACATTCTTGGTACTATCGTTGCCGATAAAATACCTAAAATAATGATAGTCACAAGTAATTCAATCAAGGTAAAACCAGATGATTTTATCTGCTTACTGGGAACGATTTTAGGTCTCATACAAGTACCTTGATTTAGTTACACTTGTTAACGCCAATGATAGGTTTAGTATTGGCACCTGTAGAACGAGTGTAATGAACTATGCAGGCATCACTCGTTGAAGTAGGTACGGGATCACCTGTTCGATAAACATACACTCTGGTTGAGTCGGTTGACTTTTGCATACTAAAGGCATCAGTGTCGTAATCTATTAATTTTTTCCACTCTGTATCTGTGCCTAATGGATAACCATAATGAGTATAAACAGTAACCCCGCCAGCAATAGTTATTGAAGGTAATGCCGGGAAAGAACTTGGCTCGTTATGAATGCCTTTAACTATCGCTTTACCGTAAACCAGAGCAGATGCACCTTCCATAGACGCTTTCACAGCCTGTAATGTGGCGGTGTGTGCATCGGCTTCTAAATTAATAAATTTCGGCGCGGCCGTTGCGGCAAGAATGCCTAGAATGACAATGACAACTATTAACTCGATTAGCGTAAAACCTTTACTTTTCATCTACAAATCACTTTAAAATACATTAAAAAAGGAGAGCAATGCTCTCCTTTGAAGATATCAAATTTTACCATAATGGCAAGAATTAACAGCCTGACGTAGTAATAGTAATATCAGGTCTAACACCAGAACCTGTAGAGTCTGGGTAAGAGATTTGGCAGTTTGCCGCGGTAGTTGCACTTCGATGTTGAATAAGAGCAGGTGTAGCATCGGTAACGACAAAATCACCAGAAGCTGAAGAGTCTATATCAATCAACCCTAAAATCCCAATTGCATTAGCTGCGGTATCACCAGCACCAGTTCCTAAATTCGCCGCACGAGGGTAGCCATTTGCTACAGCATAATAAAGACTATTGATTATAACCGTGTTGTTGCCTGTTGCTTTCCCTTGTACTAATGATTTGGCATGTACCATACTGACAGCACTTTCAATACTCCCTAACGCACCTTCCATAACTGATGCTTTCGCATCACCAGTTAAATCAATAAACTTAGGTGCTGCAGTTGCCGCTAAAATACCTAGAATCACAATAACTACCACTAATTCTATTAGCGTGAAGCCTTGGTTTTTTGTCTTTATATTCGATAAATTTTTCATTTAACTACCTTACTCTTGAATAGAATTTGTTGATTAATTATTAATAGTAATTGCTACTGTGCTTGAAGCTGGGTCGTAAGTAAAATTATTACCCTGAGCAGTTGTTGTAGGCGTAACAAATGAGCCACCCGACTTTGGTAAAGACTCTTTTAAGTAAAAGATACACGTGTTATTACCGTTACTCCCCGTACCTACTGATTGCACAACGAAATAGTCAATATTCGCACCGTTGTTCAGATCAGCCGCCGTGTCAGAAATTGACGGAGGTTGAGCCAGAATATTATTCCATACTTCAATACATCGAGTTGTGTTCATATTACCATTATTCGCGCCAGTAGTAGTTAATCCCATAGGGTAACCTGGTCGAAAAGCATTGGTATTGGTTGCTGGTGTTGTTAAATACAACGCTGAGCCATCATAATTAACAAAGTTTGTGTTAGTGTCTTGAGGACGACCTTCCGCTTCCCATTGAGCACGCGTTAACGAAACCGCAGTTGCAAACCCTCCAGCCATGCCTTCAATATTAGCTTGCTTAGCTTGGTCGGTAAGATCAAGAAACTTAGGAATTGCCGTGACCGCCAAAAAGCCTAGAATAACCACAACAATCACTAATTCTATAAGGGTAAAACCTGACTGTTTTTTCATATCAACCTCTAATATTCTTTTCTAACAATCTTATATAAATTGATTCTAACAACGTTTCACTAGCTAAGTCACTTAATTCGTTAATAAGTTTGCATTATTTCATTCACAATTGAGATTAATCAAAATAACACGTCATCAAAGCCAATGCTTAACTACGATTGTTAACACTTACTTTTCCATTTGCCAGATTATAATCAAAGCTTTCTCCAGTAGGTAAACTATACCGGCAAATAGTGACAAATTTATTGTTTATCGCTTTACTCTCAGTGCTGTGAGTTTGAATTTCAAGTACAGCAATGGGTTGGTTCATAAAAAACAAGTCTGTTGCCATTAACGCTACCCAAATTTTTTGACACTTTTCATTATCATCGTCAAAATCAAGCCAACCTTGTTGGTTCACCTTTAAGGTGACACCCGGTTTGCCGGTTTCCTTTAAATCAATTTCATCCGGCTGACCATCCATAAACCATTGCGCTCTAATCGCTAAAACACTGGCAGAAAAATTACGCGCTACCGCATCAAACCCTACCTCTGTTAATTGGCGTTCTTGTTTAAAAAAGTAATATAAAAAACTCGCCATTAATACCGCAATTAACGCGATAATAAGTACATTTTCACCGAGCGTTTTTTCACGATTATTTACCCCGGCATATTTGGTCATTATTTACCCTTAAATGCCGACATCATGTCCCACATAGGTGTAAATATACCTAAAGCTAAAATTAAGACCATTGACGCTACAATCGCGATCAAGATAGGTTCAATTTTTGCCGTTAAGGTGCCCAATTCATAATCAACTTCACGTTCGTAGTAATCACCGACTTCTTCAAGTAGTTCATCCACTCGTCCGGTTTCTTCACCTACTGCGATCATTTGCAACACTAACGGCGTGAATAATTTACTGCCAACGGCTGAGCGTAATAAACTATCACCACTTTCTATTCCGGTACGCATGGCAATAATTTTTTCACTCATATAGGTATTATCAACTGCATCAGAAACAAGCGTTAATCCGGATGTCATCGGAACCCCTGCTTTTAATACGATAGCAAAACTATGTGAGAAGCGAGAAAGTATTGAACGTTCAATGATAGAGCCTACAATGGGTAATCTTGTTTTTATTCTGTCCCATTGGTATAAGCCTTTTTCTGTTTTTAAATACGCCCTTAAACCAAAGAAAACACCTATACATACCACCAGTAAGTGTGGCCAATAATCTAAGAAAAAATTAGAACTTGAGATGAGAGCTTTCGTCGCCCATGGTAAGTCAGCCCCTAATTTTGAAAACATATTCGCAAATGTCGGTATAACAAAAATATTCAAAATAACAATCGCGATGGCTATCGCCCCTAAAACAAAAGACGGATAACGTAAGGCTGTTTTTATTCGTTTACGGGTATCTTGTTCGCGCTCAAAGTAACTGGCTAATTTACTAAACGCTTCATCAAGTTGGCCAGTATTTTCACCGACATGCACTAATGATACAAAAAGTGGGGAAAACAATTTTGGGTGTTGATGTAACGCGGAAGAAAGTTCATAACCACCTTCAAGTTGAGTTGCTATCTCAGCTAACGCCACTTTAAGTTTGGGGGAATTACTCGATTCTGCCATACCATTTATCGCACGCAAAATAGGAACGCCCGAACGCACTAATGCATACATTTGCCGACAAAAAACAATTAAGTCATCTAATGATATCGCTGAAAACCCTAATAAATCACCTATATCTATCTGCCCGAGATCCCCGGAATTGTCGGTCAGTTTTTTTGCTTGTTCGATAGATATCGGAATAATTTGCTGCCGTGACAATTGCTCGGCGGCGGCATTTGCGTTCGGCGCATCAATAGAGCCTTTGACTTGGGCTCCTTGGGAATTACGACCAATATAACTAAATGCTGCCATTCAACTACTCTTTCACATCAACTATTTCGACTAAACGAAGGACTTCTTCAACCGTTGTAATACCTTGGTTGGCATAATTAAAGGCCGCCACCGCTAACGGAGTAAAGGTTGGATTTGCTTTGGAGAGCTCGGTAAAGCTTTCGGCATCTTCACGTTTTAAAGCCGCCATCATCGGCTCATTCATTTCTAATAACTCAAAAACACCTATACGTCCTTTGTAACCGGTATATTGGCAAGTTTGACAACCTTTGCCTTGTTTAAAGCTTGCACTATTGGCTGCGTCACCAGCGAGGTGGTTTAGCCACAATTTTTCTTGACTGCTAGGCTGGTAATCTTCCTGACATTTATCGCAAATTTTCCGCACAAGTCGTTGTGCTATTACCGCTCGTAACGAACTACCCACTAAAAAGCCAGCAGCTCCCATGTCCATTAACCGTAACGCACTCGTGATAGCATCATTGGTATGCAAAGTTGATAATACCAAGTGACCGGTTAATGCACCACGTAGGCCTATTTCTACGGTTTCATGATCACGCATCTCACCTACCATCAAAATATCAGGATCTTGACGCAACGCGGTTCTCAGTACCCCTGAAAATGTTAGGTTTATTTTGCTATTAACTTGCACCTGATTTACCCGAGGTAATCGATACTCAACAGGGTCTTCAACGGTAATAATTTTCTTACTAGATTGGTTTAACTCACTTAACGCACCATACAGTGTCGTTGTTTTACCACTACCAGTTGGTCCAGTTACGAGAATCATACCATGTGGACGAGAAATTTGATTTCTTACCCGCTTGACTAAATCTTCTGGCATACCGGTTTCATCTAGAGACAACAAACCTGCAGACTGATCGAGTAAACGCATTACCACTGACTCACCATGTTGAACAGGCATAGTTGACATACGCACGTCAATTGAATGACCTTTGATTTGTAAATTAAAACGGCCATCTTGAGGAAGACGTTTTTCAGAAATATCTAAACCTGCCATTAGTTTTAAACGCAATACCATGGCTGAAGCAATTTTATTTTCTTTTAAAACGTTTTCCTGTAATACCCCATCAATACGTTGACGAATACGTAATAAATGCTCGTCGGGTTCAATATGAATATCTGATGCGCGCATTTGCACGGCGTCTTCAAATACCGATTGCAGTAATTTCCCAACCGTTGCATCGCCCCCTTCATCAACAAAAGAGGTACTTAAATCAAAGTCGGTAGTTTGTTCGTATTCTTCTTCTAACTGACTGGCAAACGATTCAATATCAGCCGTTCGACGATATAAACCATCAAAAGCGTCATACAATTGCGACTCCATCACAACCGCAAGCTTTAATGCTTTAGGGGCTAACATTTGTTCTAATTGATCTAAGCCACTTAAATCAGCCGGATCACTCATCCCTAACAGGACGGAATCTCCTTGATCTTCTATAATAACAGCTCGCAAGCGACGGGCATGTACTTCAGGTAGAAGTTTTGCTACTGCGGGATCAATTCTTCGTTGACTAATATCTAAAAATGGGACGTCTAATTGCTGGGCTAAAAACTCGAGTAATTGGCGTTCGGCAATATGCCCTAATTCAATCAAGGTATCACCAAGTTTTCTACCTGTTGATTTTTGACTATTTAACGCTTGCATTAACTGTTCATTGGTAATGATATGTTCATGTACCAATAAATCACCCAACCGCATTTTTAATTTAGGTGCCGCCATTTTAATTATTCTCCTAGCTCTTGAACACGCTGACGAGCAAATTGCTTTGCATTTTCAGAAAGATCATTCTTAGTAGTCGCCTGTTGATAAGCGCGTGTCGCCTGTTCAAATTCACTATTGCTATCATGAGCAACGGCTAAACCTAGCCACCATCTACCGGCATTGGGCTCAAGTGTTGTTAATAACTGATAAGCCCTTGCAGCTATATCAAACTGTGATATTTGTTGGGCATGACTGGCCAATAACGCTTGATATTCTACATTTTCTACTTTAGGTAAAGCTTTCAAAGTATTCACCCCAGCGGTTGTTTGACCTTGATTAAAGTAGATGCGAGCTTTCATTAAACGAAACTCTCTATCTTCAGGGTATAGCTGAATACCTTGAGATAGTAAATTAATTGCTGATTGGTATGCTTGTCTACCAAACCATAAAGCCGCTAACTTTTTCCGGGCAATTTTATGCTCTGGTATCATCAAGATTACATCTTCAAATAATTGCTCAGCTCTTGATAATTTATTTTCAGCCAATGCTTGCTCTGCTTGATCAATTTTTTGTTGCGTCAATTCTACCGGCGTTAATTGTTTGCGCGAAATTGATAAAGTAGGTTTACTCGTTGCTTTATCGTTCACGGCATCTTCCGCTACTTTATTTACAAGAACGTTATTATTATTCGTGGTTTGAATAGCTTTTTGATTTATTGGTTGTGGATCTTTTTCAATCGCTGCGTCAATTTTTTGGTTTATTAACGGTTCATTTCCAACTGTTACCTCAGGATGGCTTTCAACATTTTTTGAAAGTGATGTATTTTCAAGGTCAGAGAGTACAATTTCTTCTTTTTTAACCGTGCTTATTTCAGACTTGCTTATTGGCGTTTTTTGCTCTAAACGATTCGTTAACGTTTGAGATTTTTTGTACTCTATATCTCGTTGCTTATTAGCATTTAAAGGCTCATAAGCACTCTTCAATGATTGATTTTCACTGTATAACTGCCAAATAAACACACCAGCAATATTGAGTACAATCACTATAATGACGAAAAAGGTAATTAACTTCCACGATGTGCGCTGTTTTTTCTGCGGTATTTGAGCTGATTGTGAATGTTGAAGATCGCTTTGGCGATCATCCAAATCTTTTAGCATTTGATTAATCACACTCATGTCAGTGCTCCCCAATAATAGGCCATAAATAAAACCACACTGATAATGACACAAAGACTGAATATGATAATGAATTTATAGTCATGCATTACTATTGCTTCGGTATCATGACAAGCCATTTTAAGGTGTTTATTGTTCATTTTATATTGGCCTTGTCCATAACTTAACATCAACATTTTATGGCACACAATATTCACTAATCTTGGTGTACCTTTGGTGACTTTTGCAATTTTTTTACATAACTGCCGAGTAAACAAAGTGGCACCTTTATAACCAGCAACCTGCATGCGGTGGTGAATATAGCTTTCAACTTCTTCACTATCCATCGTTCTTAAGTTATATGAAAAAGTAATTCGTTGTTTTAATTGTCGAAATGCTTCTTCATTCAAGCGATGATCTAACTCCGGCTGTGCAAATAACACTACTTGTAACAGCTTACGGGTTTCTGTTTCTAAATTGGTAAATAGACGCAACGCTTCTAAACTCTCAGCGGGTAACGCTTGAGATTCATCTAAAATTAACACCACAGAATGTCCTTGATTATGTAACTCAAGTAATCGTTGTTGAATACGTTGTGTTAATAATTGCACTGACATTCGCTGCGCTTGCTTAACGCCAAGCTCTACAGCAACGGCTCGCCTCAGCTCATCCGGTTTTAAATAAGGATTTGGAATATAAGCCGTAACAAAATGCTCTGGAATCTCATTAAGTAGTTTACGGCACAACAGCGTTTTACCTGTGCCTACTTCACCCACAACTTTAATAAAGCCTTCGCCTGTCTTTAAAGCCGTCGTTAATACGGCTAATGCTTCATTATGCGGTTCAAGCCCTAAATAAAAGTTAGTATTTGGCGTTAAAGTAAAAGGTAATTCTTTTAACCCAAAATGATATAGATACATAACTAACTTAGCCGATTAATACAGGTTTATTGTCAAAAACTCGGGTGTTTATCTTTATTCTTCTATTTGTTCTTCTTCAGGAAACCACTCTTTTAATAAAGCTCGTGCATCTTTTAATTGATCTTTCCAAGTGTTTTGACCTATCACAATAGGTTTTAACATAATGATCAATTCTTTTTTCTGCATCGTTTGGTTTTTACTTTTGAAAAGTTCACCTACGACAGGGATATCACCCAGTAATGGCGTTTTAGATTCTAAATCAACCTTTCTTGTTTCAATTAAGCCACCAATCACCACTATTTCACCTGAATTTGCACGAATAATAGTATCTGATTCACGCACACTACTTTGCGCTAAGGGTAAAGTGAAATCTTCACTTCCTAATCGAATAGTTTTTGACTGTTCATCCGTTAAGGTTACCGACGGATGAATATGTAATATCACCTCACCGTGTTCATCTATCTGTGGCGTTACGTCCAACGCTATGCCTGAAAAGAATGGTGTTAATTGCACTTCTGGAGTGGTAGTGGTTGCTGTACCTGTCGTTGTTGTATTAGAAACTTCGGTAACAAAATACTCATCTTCACCCACTTTAATGACTGCTTTTTGATTGTTAGTAGCGGTTATTCTTGGGCTTGAAAGTACTTGGACATTCCCTTGAGTTTGCAATAACTCAATAACACCGGAGAAATCAGAATTTATAAAGCTCAACGCCGTAGTGCCACCAATGGCAGAAGAGATTACGTTATTGGCAATATTTCCAGTCGTTGAAAAGGTTAAATCTGTACTATTAGCATGACCTAATACTTGGTCCCACTTCACCCCTTGCTGATAATCATCATTAAGAGTAACTTCCATGATCTTAGCTTCAATAATCACTTGTCGACGTAAATGATTTTGTGTGTCATTTATAAACTGCTTTACTGCCGCGATTTCACTTGGCAATGCTCGAACTGTTATCAAACCGGCTTGTGGAGAAACAATCACCGAACGTCCATCTTGATCGCCCACTAAGGACGTTAAGGTTTCTTTTAATTCAGTCCAAAAATCAGATTCGTTTTCGGTGTAAATATTGATACCGCTATTACCATTTTGGTTATTTTGACCGTTTTGGTTATTCCCGTTACTGCTGTTATTTGAACGGTTGTTGTTATTATTTTGGTTGTTATTTCCGTTACTTCCGCCATTGTTAGGGTCATTTTCTGAAACACCACCAGAATTAATACTGGTGCTTGACGTGCCAAAACGTTTAACAAATAAATAATTTAACGGGATCGTTTCAGTTCTAATGCCTGCGGGGTATATTTTGATAACGTTACCTTGTTTTTTCACGTCATAACCGTACAAGCTAGCAATCACGTCGAGGGCTTCGTCTAGAGTGACATCTTTTAAATTTAACGTAATAGTGCCTGTAACGTCAGGATGAACGGCGACACTATAATTAGAGTCTTGTACTAGGGCAGCAAAAAACGCTTGAGCATCCACCTGACTAGCGGCAATTTCTAAACGTTTTTCAGCCAGTAACCCTTGACGTGCTTGCGTCATACTTTGTTTCATTAATTCTTGCTGTACCGCAGAAGGTACGGTGGATAATGGTTTAGGAGCTTTACGTTTAGTTGACTCAGCAATGGCATTGTCTAGTTCTTTTTTTACATGTGTCGGCTGCGGTGGAACCGATTGGCAACCGAGTAAAAAAACGAAAATTGACGTGATATAAAAACTTTTTTGAGGCGTATGCATAATTATTTTTCTTTTCATTTTGATTTTGCCACTACAGATGAAAACATTGAGAGCTCTATATTTTTCTCTGGTGAAGATAACAACACACTATGCTTAGTTATCTCAGATAAAGTATATTGGCGAATTTGATCACCTAAGGATAAAAGTTGACCATTAATGACAACACTTTTTTGTCCGTCATTTTCGACAATCGTTTGTAACACTAAAGCATTTTTATTCGCTACGCTGGCAACTGCGCCATGATTAAAATTAAATGGCTTAGTTGGATCAACTGACTCAGCGTTAACATTAACAGAAGTAAGGATTAAAAACAGTACAATGCATTTATACACCAATAAACTCCTTCTGCGTACTTAAACTATACATTTCAATTGACAGTTCGCTATTAGGGTATTCAATCAGCTGATAATTAAACTCTTGCCAAAAAAACGTCCATTGCATATTTTCTAACTGGTTTAAATAATCCCTTAATTTAAAATAACTGCCTTTTAATTTAAGTTTAATGCCATGCTTATATAAAGTAAGTGAATGCTCACCCCCAGTACTTTCATTCCCTTCAAGTTCATCGTTATTTTGAGAAGGTTTTTCCGATGCTACCGGTTGTGCTGCTATCACTTCGAAAGATAATAAAGCAACCGATGGTTGAGTTTTTAATAACTCAATCAAAGCAAAGCGCATTTGGATAGGATTAATTAAGTCAGAAGTTAATAATAATAACTCACTGTCTACTGACGATAACTTTTGCTCATATTGGTTAATCTGATTTTGAATCGCAACATTAGGATCTGTCGCTAAAGATTGTTGCAAGATATCAATGGTGGTTTGAGCGGTTCTATTATTAGTTTCGACTTGTTTAATTTGCTTCGCTTGTGAATTAATTTTTACTAAGTTTCCATCAATAAAGAGGCTAAACATAATAAAGATGATCGCAATTAAGCCCGTCAGCAAGACTAAATATTGCTCTCTGGACGATATGTTTAAAAATTTAGCTGAATAATCTTGCCATTTTTCTTTCATTATTGGCCTCCTGACTGTTCAGTTAAACGTTCAGAGCTAACCGTAAAGTGAGTCACCGCGTCTTCATTTTCACTTAAGCTAAAGTGTTTAAACGACTGCCCAGAAAGAAACGTCGCATTATCAAAAGCCGCTAACCAACTTGGCACGGCTTCAGGCTTTCTTGCTACCCCAGAAAACGTCATACTACCTTTATTCATACGTACTTTTTGTAAGCTAACATCCTGATGATGAAGCTCTGATAATTCTGTCATAGCTTTTGAATAACCAGCCGCATAAGTACTGCTAGTATCGGTTAATTGTTTATGAAGTGCTTTTTTATTCACTAATAATAACTTTAACGTTGCTAATTTTTCTTGCAAAAGCGGGTCAGCTTTATTTTGACTCACTTGCTGTTCTAATTCAGCTTGTAATAATTCATTTTGTTGCTTAACTTCGGTGAGTTTATTCAGTTCATTGGTTTGCTGAGATAATTGTACGTTGCTATAAAATAACCAAGCGAACATGATGACGAAAGTACCTAACCAAATAAATGCCACCCGTTTCAATGTCCAAAGTGGTTGTACAGGAATAAGCTCAGCTTGTAATAAATTAATGGATAACTTTTTCATTACACGCTGTCCTCCATGTTATTTAACATGGCCGCACCGATACAAGCTGCATATTCCCGTTGCTTTTCATAGCCTTGTGGCATAGAAAACAAATTCACGGGGACATTGGTATTTTCCGCAAGCTTTCTTGCTAAAAACGCTTCTTGAGCCATAGGTACTAATACTTCAATACTTCTGATCGGCGCTTGTTTTAATTGCCTTTCAAAGTAATCGGTTGAGCGTTGAATTTCTAAACTCAATGAGTCAATAACCCCCATATTAAGTTCATCTTCAGTTTTACTCGCAATAGTCGACATGCCGCGTAATCGACGTTGAAAATATAACTCATTATTTTTAACAATAATAAGCACTATCTCTTCATTAGGTTGCTGACACACCATCAATCGAGCGTCATCTTCATTTGGGCATAAGCTCGCAAAAGCAAACTCTTCAACAGTGATAGTTTGTATTTGACAGTTATCTTGATGGATGCTTTCAACCAAAGGTTGCAACTCACTTTTAGCAGCGCAAACAACATTAATTTTCTCAAGACCGCCTCCCATCACAGGTCCATCATAGTAATCAACAATCATATCTTCTGGAGCAATTGACACCAGATCTTTTATTTGCCATTTGATGGCAGCATTAATTTCTTCAACAGGGACTTTGGGTTTATCTACTTGCACTAATTGATTCTGTTTTGCTGACAAGACAATATTACACTGACCAGTTAAGTTGATTTTATTTTTTGCCTGAGAAAAAGCAGAGGCATAGTGTTGTTCATTCACTTTAGCCTGATGAAATCCAGCAGGTTGATTTTTTTCAAGGGAACAAAAAGCTAGCGCTTGCTGCTGCAAACAGATACCGAGTGAACCAGTTGGTTTCGGCGATGAAAATAGTTGATTTATCCGTGCGATTATTGACATTTATCGATATTATTATGCTTTTAAAACAAATTGTCGTTAAATTCATTATCCCTGATTAGCCGCTATGCGCAAGTATTTTTAAGGTAAAATAAGCGATTAATTAAATAAAATCATAAACTTTTATGTCTAATTTCTCAGAATTACAAACATTACAACACCCACTTTTTGAACAATATCAGCTGCAGGTTCAGATAAAACGCGATGATTTGATTGATCCTATTATTTCTGGCAATAAATGGCGAAAACTAAAATACAATTTAAAACACGTGAAAGAAAATGGCTATAAAGGCATTATCTCATTCGGTGGCGCTTATTCAAACCATATACATGCACTCGCCTTTGCTTGCAATCAACATGATCTGCACGCCCTTGGAATTATCAGAGGGGAAGCACATTATGCCGAAAACTTTACCCTTTCAAAAGCGAGAAAATGGGGCATGACCTTACACTTTGTAGATCGTCAAACCTATCGAGAACGCAATTGCGAAAAATATTTACAGCAATTATCACAACAGTTCCCTGATTATTTTATTATTCCAGAAGGCGGCAGTAACGTGCTTGCTTTACGTGGGGTTGCTGAAATATGTCATGAATTAAATATTCAAACACAATACGACACATTAATAACGCCGGTAGGGAGTGCAGGTACGATTTCAGGACTCATTTCTGGCGATAATAATCAACATAACATTCTTGGTATTGCGGTGTTAAAGCAAACAGATTACCTAACCGAAGAAGTATCAGCCTTATTAAACGATAAACACAATCAACCATTGAATAACTGGCAGATATTCAATAACTATCATGACGGTGGCTACGCTAAATTTAGCCCAGAGAGCTTAACAAAACTACAAGCTTTTTCAGCAGTAACTGGGGTACCTTTCGAACCTATTTATTCAGGCAAAATGATATTAGCTTTATTAGATTTAATTAACATTGGGTATTTTCAACCGCATCATAAAATTGTTTTATTGCATACTGGCGGTTTACAAGGACTGGGAGGGTTAATTGAACAGAATAAACTTAAGGCAAGTGAATGGCCTTTGCCACTTGAGCAACAGGTTCGGTAAAGTAATGCCCTTGACCTCCGTCAACTCCTAATCGTTTTAACGTTTGCCATTCATCAATATTTTCAACGCCTAAAGCATAAACATTGACCTTTTGCACATCACAAATTGCTTTTAAACTTTGAATGAATATTTGATTCTCTGTTTTACGATGAATGTTTAATACGATACTTCGATGCAATTTTATACTGAAAATAGGGCAAACACTGAGATATTGCGCACTCACCACATATTGGCCTACCTTATCGGCGATAAGCTTAATTCCTAATTGATGAAGCGTGGCTAAAGGATACTGTAGTTTTTCAAGATGATTCACTAAATGATATTCACTGATCTCAATGACCAGTTTTTCATGTATTTGGGGATAATCTTTTAAAACAGCTAAAAAATGTTTCAAAAAATCATCTGACAATAATGACTCAATCGACAAGTTAAGACTGCATTTATCTTTTTGTTGATTATCATAGGCTAACAATCGGCAAACTTGTTTTAAAACTAATAAATCAATTTGTTGTATCAAACCACATTTTTTCGCCATAGGTAAAAAGACTCTGGCACTAATTAATCCTCCATCAGTATCCCGAATTTTAGTCAAAATTTCATGATGTAAGGTATGTTCATCATTCGACGAAATAACGGGTTGAAAGAAGATAACTAACGCATTTTTAGCAATAATATGATTTAAAAAAGTGCGCCATTTTAGCGAACCTTTCGCACTGGCATGTTCTACTTCACCGGGATCATACATAAACCATTGTGATGGGCCTTGTAATTGCGCTGAACGTAATGCCATATCGGCTTCAGACTTCACTTGATATGAATTTTCAGCTTGCGAAAAATAACTGACTCCAATGTGAATAAATTCATCTTTATTCATACCAACAGGAAGTGAAACGGTGCATAAACCTTGTAACAGTTTCTCAGCTAACTTTTCAGCATCATTAAAAAAGATATCAGGAACAATAATGGCAAGTTCCGAGTCATCTCGCCGAGCAATAAAGTAATTGGGTAATGCGTTTAAACGGTATTTTAATGTTTGAATTAAGTTATCCAATAACACTAATGATTGTTGCTCACCAAACAAGGTATGTACTAAATCAAAATCTTTAAATTGGATAAAATAAACGGCTCCTTGACAATCATCTTCTTTTAATAACGCATCAAGTCGGTTATTAAAAAATTCACTATTGCCTACGCCAGTATCTTTATCAAGCAGTGCGTTACTTCTTAAAACGTTATCGAGATGAGTATCACTATTTTTTGCTTTTTGTAATTGTTGATTTAAAGTCAAAATGGTTTGACTTAAATTATCCTCATTATTAGGAATGACTTGAATTTCACCACAAATTCTCGATATATCTGCCCATTTTTCTAATGCAGTAATAGGCTTCAGCTTTTGTTGTAATATTTTTTGAAAACAATAACTTACCAAATGTAAACTAGCTAAGAGCATGATAGAAACAATACATACCATATTATTCCATGTACTTGGGCCTTGCAGAAAATAATTTACAAAAACCAATAAAAGAGCGCAGATGATCAGACATATCGACACATGCCGAACTAGCCGTTGAAAAGCATTAATAGTATTTTGAACAGTATTTGACATATCAGCGATTAAAAATTCTTGTTACCTGCAAGTGTAGTCAAAAATGAATAAAGTACGCATTTTCGTGCTTAATGATTTGTATCGAGATATTAATCACAATAAAAACCTTTCAACGAAGCCATTGCTTTGACGTTATAAGTAAAAACAAAAACACCGCATAGGATAACTCCCATGCGGTGTTTTGACTTAATTTAACTTTAAAAAAGTAAATTAAGCTTCAGCGATAACAATCACTTTGATGCTTGTATCAACATCGTTATGTAAGTGAAGAACGATATCGTACTCACCAACTTCACGAATTGTACCTAAAGGCATACGTACTTGAGCTTTCGCAATTTCAACGCCAGCTTCAGTAATCGCATCAGCAATATCTTTTGTACCGATAGAACCGAATAATTTACCTTCTTCACCCGCTGATGAAGCGATAGTTACTTCTGCTAATTCAACGATTTTCGCTGCTTTAGCTTCTGCTGCACTTAATACTTCAGCTAATTTCTTCTCTAATTCAGCACGACGAGCTTCAAAGTGCTCAACGTTTGCTTTAGAGGCAAAAACAGCTTTACCTTGTGGTAATAAAAAGTTACGAGCATAACCAGACTTAACAGTTACCTTGTCACCAAGGCCGCCTAATTTGGCGATTTTATCAAGAAGAATTACTTCCATTTTCAAAACCCCTTATTAGATTACTTATGTAAATCAGTATATGGTAATAATGCTAAGTAACGAGCACGCTTGATCGCACGACCAAGTTGACGTTGATATTTAGCAGCTGTACCAGTAATACGGCTAGGAACGATTTTACCACTTTCAGTGATATAGTTTTTCAGCGTAGCAATATCTTTATAATCGATAGAGGTAGCGCCTTCCGCTGTGAAGCGGCAAAATTTACGACGTCTAAAAAAACGAGACATGGATTTCTCCTAATATTCGATGTTATTTTTTAACAATAATCATGCTAAATAATAATCACCTAATTAATCATTTCAATATGCTGAGCATGTAAGACCAAAAGCGGATTACCGTTTCTGGATTCATGACGATTAATAAAACCCGTCACTTTTAATTTACTGCCCGCAATTAAATCACGAGTTAAGTGTTGTGACATTTCACCGGTTGCCACTACTTGTATTCTGACAAATGCTTGTCTATTCATGCCGGCTTCATTTTGTATGGACTTATGATCCATTGAAAACTGACAATGTTGAATACCTGCAGGACTAGTTGATAATTTAGGTGGTTTAACCACTTCCCCTACCAACACGAGGCAATTCTCTAGATTAGTATTTTCCATAACAGAACTTTCTAACATGTAGAGATTGTCACGACCAGCTTATTCTTCGCTCGCAGCTTCTTCTTTTGTTTCTTCAGCAGGTGCTTCTGAAACAGCTGGAGCAACTTCTTGCTTAACTTCGCGGCGATCGTCGCGACGTTCTTCTTTAGCACTTGCCATAGCTGATGCTTCAGTTACTGCGTGTTTAGTACGCATGATCATGTTACGAATAACAACATCGTTGTAACGGAAAGAAGTTTCTAACTCATCAATAACTGACTGAGGCGCTTCAATGTTTAATAAAACATAGTGTGCTTTGTGAAGTTTATTGATTGGGTATGCTAATTGACGACGACCCCAGTCTTCTAGACGGTGGATCTTGCCTTCAGCAGCATTGATCAAATCTGTGTAGCGCTGGATCATACCAGGTACTTGTTCACTCTGATCAGGGTGAACCATAAATACGATTTCGTAATGACGCATTACGAGCTCCTTACGGTTGTAGCCTCATTATCTGGCTCAGCCAACACCAGTTGAGGCAAGGAACAAAAAGTTCAGGCTGAATTAAGGTCGCGTAGTGTAGGTAAATTAACCAGTAAAGGCAAGCTTTTAATCGGCTTATTAGTTTTTATTTGTCGAATTGAAAGAAATTAAGAAAGATACTTGAAAGCCCCTGATGGTCATTTTCAGAAAACTCGATGGTTAATCCTTTATCTTGATAGGTAAAATTTGTCAATTTCTCTAAAAAACAGCTTTGGCTCAACGATTCACCACATTGCTTAGCGACTTCAACAAAGACAAATGCATTGAGGTAACCTTCAAAAAGTATCTGATCAACCGTCTTAATGCCTTGAGCCTTCATATCGTCCATAAATTGCAAACAAATAGCTTCATTGCAGTTGGCTGGATCTAACATCACTTCTGTCACTAAAACATTACTTGGTTGTTTAATCCGCTGAAATAAATCACGACTTGATATAAATGAAACAGAAGTAAAAAATGGCGTGAAATCCTGCTGATAAGCTGAATTTATCAATTGTGCAAATGGCTCATAAGTACCAACAAATGCAACAACTTGAACGTTTTTTGCTTTCAAAATACTAAGCGCTAACTTTATATCATTGGTATTTCGACGATAGCGTGTCGTCACTGTTGGCTTTATACCACGATTTTTTAAAGCCATTAAATAGCCTTTTTCAACTGAAATACCAAATTCATCGGCTTGAATCATCAGGCCGATATTCGTCATTCCTTTTTCATCAACTAAAAAATGTATTTGTTGCTCAGTTTCTTGATAATAACTTGCCCGTAAATGGAAAATATTCTTAATAACCGGTTTACGTAAAAATTCAGCACCTGAAAAAGGCATTAAAAAAGGCACATGAAAAAGGCATTAAAAAAGGCACATGACTTTGGCTGATTTTATCTAAAACCGCATGCGTCGTTGGCGTACCAACATAATTAAAAAATGCGAATATATCTTTCTTCTTTAAGAAATTCTGTGTATTTATCAGAGTTTTATATGGTTCGTAACCATCGTCTAGAAGCACTAATTGAATATGTTTACCTGCAAGTCCGCCTTCTCGATTGACTCGGTCAAAATATGTATTGGCTCCTTGGTTTAAGCGGATCCCAAGTTGTGCGGTTGGGCCTGAAGTGGCATTAGAGACGGCTAATTTTATGACGGGTTGATTTTCAATGTTAGCAAAAACATTGGCGCTGATGCAAAGTAATGCACAAACAATTAACAACAGCAGTATTAAGTTTTTGTGCAACATGAATTGGCATCACTATCAGTTCAATGGCATCCCTGAAAGTTAAATATCCATAACAGCTAGCAGTATTTTATGCATATTATTACCGCTTACTTACTCTTTTTAGAATAGACAATTATACCGACAATTGAAATATAATATATCGGTTATCGTTTTATATGCAGCGTGGAATGACCGATTGACAATAGAAATTGAACAATAATCGCCATTCAGCCAAGTTTAGTTGAGTCGCTGACGAACAATTTCAAACAAACAAATCCCCGTTGCAACAGAAACATTTAAGCTAGAAACACTTCCTGCCATCGGCAATTTTACGAGTTGATCGCAATTTTCCCGTGTTAGTCGACGCATGCCTTTCCCTTCAGCTCCCATCACGAGCGCCATAGGCCCTGATAATTTCACATCATACAAGCAAGTATCCGTTTCTCCTGCGGTACCGATTATCCATACCCCCATCTGTTGTAACTGCTTCATGGTTCTTGCAAGGTTTGTCACTTGTACTAAAGGCACAGTCTCAGCAGCACCTACTGCAACTTTTCTAACCGTACCCGTTAGTCGCGCAGCATTATCTTTGGGTACAATAATCGCTTGTACGCCTGCCGCATCGGCATTTCGCAAACAAGCTCCTAAATTATGCGGATCAGTCACGCCATCTAAAATCAAAAGAAAAGGCGGAACACCTTGTTTTTCAGCGGTTTCAATAATGTCATCTAAGTCAGCTTCGGTGAAGGTTTTTCCTGGCTGAACACGCGCTACAACACCTTGATGCTGCTCACCATTTGACTTATCGTCTAACACCTTTCTATTGACCATTTGAGCAGGAATAGCATATTTTCGTGATAAATTAATTATTGGCATTAATCGTTCATCGTCACGACCTTTTAATAAAAACAATTCAATAAAACGTTCAGGTGAGCGTTTTATCAGTTCGTTAACCGCATGAATACCAAATACTAATTCATCATTTTTTGCCATGTTTATCTCTTACTTACTTTTATTTCAATAATATCTTTAACGTTAATCGTTGAATATTGACGACAAAATTCATTGCTTAATCGCACTAATTTGCAAAATAAATTTAGCTAATCTAACTACTTGCTAGCTTTTCGCGCATTTTTACCCGGCCGTTTTTTTCTGGCTTTTCGCTTTGCTGATTTTGATTTTTCAGGTTTATCTTTTTTCGGTTTTGCATTTTTAACGCCACTTGCCGGTTTCATTTTTCCGCTTTTCTTACCATTAAACCCTTCTGACTTACTATGCTTACCTCCTTTACCTTTTGGCAGAGGTTTCGCGCGACTAATAACAGCATTATCACCCGACAAGGCTAAATCAATTTTCTTTTCATCTAAATTAACCGCCGCCACTTGTACTTCTAGCACATCGCCGACATGAAATTTATTACCCGTTTTCTCGCCAGATAAACACATGCGAACATCATCAAAATGATAAAAATCACGCCCTAAAGAAGTAATATGAACTAAGCCTTCTATGTGCAAATCCGCTAAACGTACAAACAAACCAAAATTAGTCACGGTTGATATAACGCCGGTAAAAGTATCCCCAACATGATCTTGCATAAACTCACATTTGAGCCAGTCTGAAACATCGCGAGTGGCATCATCAGCGCGTCGTTCAGTCATCGAGCAATGTTCACCGAGTTCTACGACAGCTTCTTCGGCATAACTATAGCAACCACCATTGCCAGCACTGTCTGCTTGAGTTTGCAAGATAGATTTTATAACGCGATGGATAACTAAATCTGGGTATCGTCGGATCGGGGAAGTAAAATGACTATAAGACTCAAGCGCTAAACCAAAGTGACCAATATTTTCACTTTGATAAACTGCTTGACGCATTGATCTTAGCAGCATGGTTTGAATAAGTTCTTGATCGGGACGACCTTGCACTTGCGCCAAAATATCACTGTAATCTTGAGGTGCAGGTAAACCATCCTCATTATCAACACGTGGCATTTGCAAGCCAAGTTCAGCTAAATAACTGACAAAATTATTAAATTTGTCTTCACTCGGTTTGTCATGCACCCGAAATAAACCCGGCATTTTATGCTGTTCAACAAATTTTGCTGTCGCAACATTTGCCAAGATCATACATTCTTCAATAATCTTGTGTGCGTCATTTCGGATCAGCGGATCTATCGACTCTATTTTTTTGTCGGCATTAAAAATAAAACGCGACTCTTCCGTTTCAAAAGCAATAGCACCACGGCTATTTCGTGCTGCTATTAATGCGTGATACATCGCATTTAAATTTTCTAAATCAGGGACTAACGATTGATATTGACTACGTAAAGCTTCATCACCTGTGGTTTCTGCATCACCTAGTATTGCCGCAACTTTTGTATAAGTAAATCGCGCATGAGAACGCATCACCGCAGGGTAAAATTTACTATCAGATAGTTTACCGGCTTCATTAATGGTCATTTCACAAACCATACAAAGTCGGTCTACATCAGGGTTTAACGAACATAAACCGTTAGATAATTTCTCAGGGAGCATGGGAATGACTTGGCTGGGAAAATACACAGAATTTCCTCGCGCTAACGCTTCGTCATCAAGGGCAGTACCTGGGCGAACATAATAACTGACATCAGCAATCGCTACCCATAATCGCCATCCGCCTGTTTTTTCCGGTTGACAATAAACAGCATCATCAAAATCACGGGCATCTTCGCCATCAATAGTAACAAGTGGTAATTCACGTAAATCAACGCGCGATAATTTCGCGTCATCTTCCACTTCATCTGCTATAGAAGCAATTTCCGCTTCAACCTCAGGAGACCATTGATAGGGTAAGTCGTGTTCTCTAAGTGCAATTTCAATTTCCATACCTGGCGCCATATGATCGCCCAATACTTCAATCACTTTTCCAACCGCATTATTTCTTTTAGACGGTCGTTGAACCACTTCAACAACCACCATTTGACCATGACGCGCCGCTAATCTTTCTTTTGGATCAATTAAGATATCTTGTTTAATGCGCGCATCATCTGGCACCACAAAACAAATATTATGTTCTAGAAAAAATCGTCCCACGATGCCCGCTTTACGCGGCTTAATAATATCCGATATTTTAATTTCTTGTCGGCCTTTGCGATCAGACCTATCAACTAAAATAGCCTCAACAACATCACCATGAAAAACTCGTTGCATTTCATGAGAAGAAATAAATAAATCTTTTGGTTTTTTCTCTCCGGGCTTTGTATCGGGAGCAAAGAATCCGTAACCATCACGATGGCCAATTACCGTGCCAGTAAGTAAATGATTTTTAGGCGCGATAGCATACTGTTTAAATTTATTAAAAATTAATTGCCCTGCATTTTCCATGGCACGTAAACGACGTTTTAAACCGATGATATGCTCATCTTCTTGATACTTAAGCGTCTGACAAAGTGCTTTAAAAGTCGGCGGCGTTGGTAATTTTTCGATAATTGACAAAATCAATTCACGACTTGCCACTGGGTTATCGTATTTTTTAGCTTCGCGTTGTTGGTGAGGATCTTTAATAATACTTATACTTAATTAAGTGATTTGTTTCTTATTATATCTTAGTTACACGATTTGGTATTAATATTTTCCTTCTTTCGCTGCATTAACTACACGTTCAGGCATTTTTTCAGCAAGAGCTGCTAATAAATGTGTGATTTTCTTATGTGTTTTTTTATCATCGGTCACTGAGTGATGTAATTGCGCGTATAATTCAGGAAAGTCTAAAGGGCTGCCTTCTCCGGCATTATAAATTTCAGCGAGGCGAATCTGTGCCTTTAAATTATCCAGATTAGCCGCTTCTTTGAGGAAAATAATTGCCTGTCTAATATCTGGTTGCATAAACTTGCCGACATGATAATAACGACCTAACTGTTCTAATGCTTCAGGTAAACCTTGGTCTGCTGATTCACGCATATAATGTAACCCTAACGGCACATTTTTCTTTACGCACACGCCAAACGCTAACATATCTCCCCATAAAAATTGAAAAGCCGGTTTGTTTGAAATCACCGCACGTGCTTCAATATCTTGCACAAGTTGACATTCATCGATAACCATTTGGCTCAAATGTTTGTTTTCTTTAATTAAATCAAGTAAAACATCATCAGTATAAATTTGTACAACACTTAATTTCGCCCCATAAACCGTAGGTAAATAACTACAAATAAGTATTAACAACCCGAAAATTAAGCGCATAAGAAGACCTTTTTAAAAACGAAAAAAATAAAAAATATAATGGTATACGTTCTTTATCGGCAAACTTTCGTAAAAATTCAAAAAAACTTTGAAAAATTGTACCAGTAAATAGATAGACTATAATCATAATTTACTTCAAAGAATAACGTTACCTTAATTACCTTTCAAAAAGCAGCAAAATTAATACCACAATAATTTGACTGTATTTGAAATGCTAAAAACTGAAGCTGTGGAATTGGCGCTAAAACTCAAGGTTCTCGATAAAAGAATGATGAAAGAAATAGAAATATCAGCATTAGAAGTAGGTCATTATGTTGTAAAAATAGTGAAACAAGTCAAACAATTCACTCTCACACAACCGGGTCATATAAAAAGTGATCTTGTCATTAAAAATATGGCTGCAAAAGGTGTAATAAGCCTTTTAATTGATACGAGTAAAACCAAAAAAGAACATCACCCGCGAAAAAATAAAAACGCGCCCGTCATAATGGACGTTTATAAAGCAAAAGAGTTATTTACTCAGTCCAAAGCCATCCAAAAACAAGTATTTTCTGACGCTCAATCTGGGAAACCTTTAGATTTAAGTCCAGTTGAAAAAATAACCGATGAAACGATTAATGAAATTTTTAAAAATCCTGATGCGTTAGCTTGTGTGATCAATATTAGGAATACCGATGAATATCTTTTAGAGCACTCAGTTTCAGTCTCAGTGTTAATGACAATTTTCGCGCGATTTTTAAAAGTCGAAAAACCTATCATCCAAGAATTATCGATTGGGGCTTTTTTACATGATGTCGGTAAAATAATGGTCCCTGAAAACATTCTAAATAAACCTGGCAAGTTAACAACCGAAGAGTTTTCCATTATGAAAACTCATGTGAACCATTCTATCGATATTATAAAAAAAACCCCTGGTATTTCAGCGTTAAGTTTGGAAGTTGCCGCACTGCATCATGAAAAATTAGACGGTAATGGTTACCCATTTAATGTGGTAGGAGATGACATTTCAACATACGGACGTATGATTTCAATATGTGATATTTTCGACGCGTTAACGGCCAATCGCTGCTATAAAAAGGGTTACAATCATATAAAAGCTTTCAATATTTTACGTAAACTTGCTGAAAGTAACCATTTAGATCAAAGACTTGTAAATCTATTTATCAAATGCATGGGCGTTTATCCTGTTGGCTCATTAGTTGAGTTAAATTCAAATAAAATTGCCATTGTAGAAGAACGCAACATAGACGACCCGACTAACCCCAAAGTGAGATATTTTTATAATTCTGAAAAAAATAATTATGTTATGGCTGAAGATATTGACTTGGCAAAAAATGATGACTTTATTGTTAAAGGGGTAAGAGCCGATGATTTTGATCTGAATATGAACAAAATCATCGAATTTTTATTGATGCAAGGCTAATGATATTTATTTAAAAGAGCCGGGCCATTCTGCTGCAATATAAGTAAATACTGTCCAAACAGCTAAGTTTTGACGCATATGCTCAGGATTGACCTTATCGAAGGTGTCATCTGGCGTGTGGTGCAAATCAAAATAATCTGTACCATCTTGCATCAAGTTTAACGCTGGCACGCCTAAAGCAGCCAAAGGAATCATATCAGGACCTCCGCTAGTGTCACCACCACGACGGCTGACGCCTAGGTTTCCCATGATTGCAGCCATAGTATCAACCACATGTAGTGCGTTAACGGAAACATTTTTAGATGATTGCAGGCCATATACCGGACCGGCACCAAAGTCTGATTCAGAACCAATCACATGGTTTGCTATAGTGCCGTCTGCTTGTCTGGCTTTAGCGTATGCACGTGCACCAATTAAACCTAATTCTTCCGCTCCCCATAGGATGACGCGAATAGTACGACGAGGATTAACTGTGACATTATTTTTAATAAAAGCACCAGTTGCCATAGCAATTGCGACTCCAGCACCATCATCAACCGCACCTGTCCCTAAATCCCAGCTATCTAAATGACCACCAATAACAACCACTTCATTAGGTAATTCACGACCTGTTATTTCGCCAATAACATTTTTAGTCACGATCGGGCCTAAATCTTTGGTTTGAATATTTAAACGAATTTTAGGCGTGTGTCCAAATTCCATTAATCGAACTAACTGATCAGCATCAGGGTTAGAGAGTGCAACAGCTGGAACAGCGGTATATCCCATTGCTACATTTGTTGCTCCCGTGTGTGGATTACGATGATCGTCAGTACCAATAGAGCGAATCAATAGTGCTTCAGCCCCTTTTTGAGCAGCAAGTTCATGCCCTTTACTACGAGCAATGTTTGCTGGGCCATATCCCCCACCATTTTTTAACCTTTCCATGCGATTACTAATAAAAGCTATTTTTCCTTTTAAACTATTATCTGCCGCTTTTTCAAGTGCTGCATAATTTTTAAAATGAACAATATCTGCTTCCAAGCCACCTTTAGGAGTAGATTTTGAACGACCAAGCGCGGTGATCACCATTTTTTGATAAGAAGGTACTAAAATTTCTGCCTTTTCAACTTCACGAACCCAACCATTCATTTTTACGTCTTCGGTATAAACTTTGTCAAACCCTAACGCTTTTAATTTTTTTATACCCCATTCAATGCCAGCTTTTTCACCGGGAGTACCAGGATGACGAGCTCCAACTTCAGTGGTTAAAGATTTTAAAATTTGATAGGCGCTATTATCGTTGATCGCTTTATCTCGAAGAGTCGTTGTCGTGGCTTTTGTTTCTGGTGAAACAGGAATAATAGGGTCATTGGCAAAAACTGATGCCGATAATACACAAGCAGCAATAGCGGCTAATTTAATCAATTTCATTGAAACTCCATGTTGAATTTTTTTAACAAATTAGATTATTCACTTCAGCACAAAAATTCCTTTGAAGATGAAGTGTTCTTAATCAATACGTAACTATCTTAGTAAATCGACTACAAGCACATCGATTTTATCGACACAGTATAAGTACATACTCTAACTGGATCTATTAATTATATTGTCGATAGCCATTACACATAAATTTAGCTATACCTCAAATTTATGCTGCAGGGATCAACCGTTTTATTTTACCGATAAAACTTAACTTATTTTGTCTTTTTCGTACGTGCCTATTACGATCCCTTAATATTATTAAGCAAGGAGTTAACACAAGCGTTAATACTGTAGCAAAAGCTAATCCCCCTGCAACAGCTGTGGCTAATTGTGTCCACCATTGAGTTGAAGGCGCACCAAAAACGGCCGTACGATTAAAAAAGTCTAAGTTCACCTGAAGTACCATAGGTAATAAACCTAATATTGTAGTGATAGTAGTTAACATGACCGGACGAAGCCGTTGTGCTCCTGTTTGTAAAACCGCATCAATGGGTGACAGTCCTTCTTTTCTCAACACATTGTACGTATCAATTAAAACGATATTGTTATTAACGACAATACCCGCTAACGAAATAACACCAATGCCTCCCATGACAATACCAAATGGTTTTTGCGCAAGAAATAAAGCTAAGAATACCCCGACCGTTGAAAAGATAACGGCACTTAATATTAAAAAGGCTTGGTAAAAACTATTAAATTGAGTCACTAAAATAATTGCCATAACAAACAGCGCAATACCAAAAGCATTGACTAAGAATTCTTCTGACTCTTGTTGATCTTCATTTTGCCCTCGAATACTAATATCAACACTGGGATCAATTCCTAACGATGGAAACTGTGCTTTTAATGCCGGTAATTCTGTTAATAATTGTGCGCCACTTATTAAATTTGCTTGAATAGTAACCACACGTTTACCATCGGTTCGATGAATAGTATCAACTTTAGGGGCGGCCTCTCGGGTCACAAAACTACTCACAGGAACTAATCCTCCCATGGTTTTTATACGAAGAGTATCTAACCGACCAATATTGCGTTTTTCTTCAGGAAAACGAACACGAATATCAAGTTCATCATCCACATCATCGGGGCGATATTCACCTAATTTCAAGCCATTAGTAACCATTTGTACCGTCGAACCAACAATCGCTGCATCAGCGCTATAAGTTGCCGCTTTTGAACGATCAATTTTTAATTGCCATTCAATGCCCGGTTTTGCTCCCGAGTCTTCAATGTCAGTAAATTTCCCATTTTTAATTAATGCTTGTCGAATAATTTTAACCGCATCATCTAGTTTTTCTGGAAAACGAGAGTTTAATTCCAAACGTAAATCTTTACCCGACTGCGGACCGTTTTCATTTTTACGAACTTCTAATTCAACACCAGCTAAATCTCCAGTACGTTGGTGAATTTCTTTTATCGATTCATCTGAGGGTCGGCGAAATTGCCAATTAATAAAATTAACTTGAAATGAACCAATAATGTCATTGCCACCTGTTAACGTGTATAAAGTTTCGATTTCTTCCATATCAAGTATGCGTGTTTCGATATCTCGCATTATTTGATCTTTTTCTTTCACCGATAAATCGCCGTGTGAACGTACAATAATGGTGGCGCTATTTGGTTCTATTTCTGGAAAAAATATTGCCCCTAGTCCCGAAGAGCCATATAGCCACATTACTAATATCGCCACACCAAAAGTACCTAAAACAACTTTCCAAGGATGATGGATCGCTGTTTTTAATATCGACACATATTTACCAGTAAACCCAACTAAATTGTCTAAGTTACCTTGTTCTGTATTTTCAACTTGTATTTTTTCTTTCTGAGTTAATGCGCGAGTTTTTCCAATAACACTGCCAATGGTTGGAACAAAAACTAATGCCATTGCTAAAGAAGCCGTTAATACGGCAATTAATGTAAAAGGGAGGTATTTCATAAACTCTCCCATCATACCCGGCCAAAACATCAATGGGGCAAATGCAGCCAAAGTAGTTGCAGTTGATGCAATGATTGGCCATGCCATACGTTTTGCCGCTAAGCCATATGCAATCTCGCGAGGTTTACCTTCATTCATCTCTCTGTCTGCAAATTCTGTTACGACAATCGCACCATCAACTAACATACCCACGGCCATAATCAATCCAAATAAAACAACTATATTTACCGTTAAACCAGCAATGGCGAGCACTAAGATCCCGGTTAAAAATGCTCCAGGAATAGCAACACCAACCAAAATAGCCGTTCGCGTACCCAGTGCTGCAATGATCACGATAACCACTAACAACACCGCTGAAAGCACATTGTTTTGTAAATCACTTAAGGTATTTTTTACTTCAATTGACTGATCACCAATATAATCAACGACCACTTGATTAGGCCAATTTTCACGTTCTTTTTCGATAAGTGATTTAACATTATCTACCGTATAAATAATGTTTTCACCGGAACGTTTTTTAACTTCAATCGAAATAGAACGTTCGCCATTTAAACGTGCAAATGTTGTAGGATCTTTATAAGAACGACGAACTGTGGAAACGTCTTGGAAGGTGATCACTTTATCACCATCTGCTTTTATCGGTAACTCAAGTAAATCTTGAACCGTTTCAAACACAGAAGGTACTTTTATCGCAAAACGTCCTTTACCTGTATCCATGGTTCCTGCCGGAACTAAACGATTATTACGTTCAACCAGATTATAAATATCCGTTTGATCAAGTCCGTAGCTTTCCATCAATAAGGGGTCGACGATAATCTCAACCATATCTTCACGGTCGCCACCAATATCAACTTCTAGCACCTCTTGCATACCTTCAATTTTATCTTTGAGGTCACGTGCTAGTGTTAATAATCCTCTCTCTGTCACTGGACCCGATAAAATAACAGTAACTGCAGGCACTTGATTGGCCATTGTCACTTCATGCATTTCAGGTTCTTCTGATTCAGAGGGCAGTTTTGCTTTAGCTAGGGTTACTTTGTCTCGCACATCCGCTAAAGCTTCTTTTGGATCTAAACCCGCTAAAAACTCAATGTTAATTGAGGCATGTCCTTCACTGGCAGTGGAAGTCATCTCCTTAATGCCTGCAATAGATTTCAGCTCTTTTTCCATCGGACGAACAAGCATCCGCTCAGCATCTTCAGGTGAAATACCGTCATGTACCATAGAAACATAAATGTTGGGAATAGTAATGTCAGGATTCGCTTCTTTGGCAATATTAGCGTAAGTAATAGCACCAGAAATCAGCAAAAGGATAAACACCATTAATACAGAACGAGTCCGTGTTAACGCTGCTTCAATAATTGTTAACATGAAGTCTCCTTACTTCTCGATGCTCATCACAGCATCAACAATATCACCCGCACGGACAAAACCTTGTCCAAGAGTAATAACATCTGCTTGTTGACCTAGTCCCGATAACCACAAGCCATCATTTTCACTTTTTACAACGTTAATTGGTGTAAAAACTACAGTGTTATTAGTGACAGTTTTCACGCCAATATTACCCATTTCATCAAGTGCTAATAAAGCAGGAGACATTTTAATCGCAGGCACTTCATCTAAAACAACATCTACTTCACTGCTTATACCTGCTAATAATTGATAGTTGCTATTTTCAATAGTCACTTCAATTTTGAAGGTATTGGTATTGTCATCTGCAACACTGGCGATATACCTAACTTGTCCGGGAAGTTGAGTTTTATTTAATAAACTTATTTCTGCGTTTTGCCCGACAGATATTTGCGCGACCTGTTGCTCAGTCACATAGGCACGTACCACAAGCGGATCTAAATCGGCAATCATCGCAATATCATCGCCACTTTTCACATAATCCCCTTCTTCGACATAACGAGTATTTAATACTCCATCAAAAGGAGCTCGAATGGTGGTATAACTAATGGCAATTTCTAGACGTTTAATTTCAGCTTTAATAGCCGCCAAGTTTGCGGCTGCGCTACTAACTTGTACTTCACCTTGAAAGCCTTCAGCATTTAGTTTTTTAGCTCCTTGATATTCTATTTCACGTTGCGTTAATAATGCTTTGCTTTTAGCGAGTTGTGACTCAAGATCATTGATTGCTAATTGAGCAATGATCTGCCCTTTTGAAACCCTCGAACCTCTTTTCGCAAATACTTGTTCAATTTTGCCTGTTATTTCAGCTTTAACATGAGTAACTCTATCGGGTTCGGTACGACCATAAAGTTCAACAACATCACTGACATTTGCAGCAAAGAGTGTTTCAACTTTCACTTTTGGAATTAAAGTATTCTCTTTATCAATTTTTTTCGGTAACTCTTGAGCCTGCATTATCCCTGAAGCCATCCAAAGGATTAATATTAATGAGATAATAAGCGCTAATATATAAGGTCGCTCCGCTAACCATTGACGTCCATATTTATTTAGTTTCATTCGAGTCCTTGGTTTAAATGATTAATTCTATTTACAATACAATTTATTAAAGTATATAGCTCTATTACATGCTAAAAGCATAAATTTATTGGATATATTAACGTTGATCACTAGAATCGTCTACTGAGTAGAGAGTGCAATATGTAAGCAAATATCTTCTAGTAAGGTTCAGAGGTTATTAGGAATAATAAGGAAAGTAAGCACTAAACGTAGGGTCATTTAGTGCTATAAAAACTAAATAGAGAATGATGCACCACAACCACAAGTTGTAGAAGCATTTGGGTTATTAACTAAAAATCGACTGCCTTCTAGGCCTTCTACATAGTCAACTTCACCATCAACTAAGTATTGTAAACTCATAGGATCAATCACCATAGTAACGCCCTTCTTGACTATGGTCATGTCGCCCTCATTGACTTTTTCATCAAAAGTAAAGCCATATTGAAAACCAGAGCAACCACCACCTGTCACGTACACGCGTAATTTCAGCTCAGGGTTCTCTTCTTCTGTCACTAAAGCCAACACTTTATTGGCGGCAGCATCAGAAAATTTAATCGGTAATTCAGTATCAGACATGGGTTAACAATCTCTTTATATATAGGGGGTAATTATCTTAAACTTGATTAATTTAATCAAGTATTAGTAATGGTGTTTGTGGAATATTTTCAAGAACTGTTTGCCAGGGGTAACTTTCGTCAACACGTTGATAACTCTGCCACCTACTTTTAGGCATTATGGCAGATAAGGTTAGTTTTTCCGGCTTAAAATTCTCAGGAAACGTAAACTCCCCTTGAATCATTTGAAAATATTGAAAATTAAATGACAACTGCTTCTTAGATAATTCAGCCATTTTATTCACATTAATTTTATATGGTTTATTATCTAAACTGCCAACAAAGTTAAGCTCAACATGACCTTTCGCATAACGTTTTTTTACTTTTTGCTGTACTAAGGTCACTTGAAAACGATAATGATGCGGGCTAGCTGTCGCGGAAATCACTATATTATCAATCACAACCCCGTCTGCCTGCTTCTCTGGCGCCATAACTTTTTCATAAAACGCCAGTTCTTTTTTTACTTGATAATGTTGCGCTTCCATTTCTTTTAACAGTTTTTGAGATTTTTGATTTGCTAAACGCTCAACTTCTAATTCTACTTCTAACGTATTTATCCGGCGCGTTTGTTCACTTTGTTTTCGATATAAGTTATCTAAACGTTGTTTTTGTTGCTCTAGCGTTTGCTCTTGATAGGCATGAAAAAAGTTCCCCATACGATAACCACAAAATAAACATGTCGTGATTAACGCCAAGAGTAAAATTGCCGATCGAAAGGTGCCTAACCGAAGTACGACAGTATTCAGATTTATTTTTGCTAACCAACTCATTTGTAACGTATTATGATATCCATAAAATAAAAAACTGATATTTGACTTTAACTATAAATAATTAAGCCTAATATGATCTCATTAACCCCGTTAAGAAAACATTTATCTTTGCCTAGAACATCATGGCAATTATGCTTGCTTGCGGCTATTGGTGGGGCATTTTCCGCACTGCTGGTTATCTTGTTTACTTTAAGTATTAAAGGTTTACAACAATTTTATCTGAACCAATTAGACGATTATACCAGTTTAGATATGGTAAGTCGTTTTGATTTACCGATTATTGGCGCAATACTCATTATTATCTTTTCGAGGATTACCAGTTATCGTTATTTAAGAACCGGCATCCCCTTTGTTTTACACCGGTTAAAAGTCGCTCATGGTATTATTCCTTTAAGAAATACCATTCATCAGTTTGTTGGAACTGTGATTGCTTTAGCATCTGGATTTTCTGTTGGGCGTGAAGGACCCGCGGTTCATTTAGGTGCAGCCTGTAGTAGCTATCTTGGCAGTTTATTAAAATTATCTTTTAATACCACCCGAACCTTGTGTGCTTGTGGTATTGCAGCCGGCATCTCTGCGAGCTTTAATACTCCCATAGCTGCGGTTATCTTCGTGATGGAAGTCATATTACGCGAATATAAGGTTCATATTTTTATTCCTGTAATGATTGCTGCAATTGTGGGGTCGTTGATTACTCAAAACTTTTTTGGTCCTGCCCACAATTTAGATTATTTCAATAAAATAGAGTTAACTATCAGTCATTACCCATTTATTATTATTTTAGGCATGGCACTTGGGGTTTTAGCGTTTATTTTTAATCGGTATTTAACTTTATTAGTCAAATATTCAAGTAATTACCATATCGTTCCTAGATTATTATTAGCTGCCTTTATCACCGGAGGTTTAGGTTTCTTCATCCCTTATGCTATGGGAACCGATATCAGCGCTGTTAATTTTTCTCTCCAATATGAGCAACATTTTCAATTACTACTCGGGTTATTAATTGCCAAGATAATTATGACAGTTACCGCCTTAGGATTAGGCATTCCTGGTGGTATTATTGGTCCTATTTTAGGCATTGGTGCTATTGCAGGTACGTGTGCTTCAACGATCGCCATGACATATTTACCCGGTCAACATATTGCCACCGATTATGCATTAATGGGCATGGCGGGTTTTTTAGCGGCAACACTCAATGCTCCACTTGCCGCCTTACTTGCCGTGGTTGAGTTGTCAAATCAAATTGAAATAGTAATACCTGCGATGATCGCAATTACATCGGCTTGTGTAGTTTCAGGGCAGTTTTTAAAAAATCGTTCCATTATAATTATGCAGCTTGAAGTACAAAATCTCTTATATCGTAAGCCTCCGATTGAAAAATCATTGCAGCGCATTGGTGTATTAGGCGTGATGCAAGAAAATTTTACTTTGATTTCTGAATCATCACCAGACCTCGCCTTAGAAACGTTCAAAACAACAAAAGGTAAAAAACTGGTAATAAGTAAAGAAAGTTCCTCTGAGCCTGTCTTTACTTGGCATGAGTTTGTCCCGCCTTTAGAAAATCCCCCACAAGATATTAATGAAGATACTGTTGAATTTATCGCAAGCGGGAATATTGTCGCACACAAACTTATCCCTTTAGATTTTCAATCAACGTTAGCTGAAGCTTACCTTGCGCTTGTCGATGATAGGATAGGCGGGGTATATATTTATCAAAACAGTAAAGATAATATTTTAGGTATTGTATCTTTTGAACAAATTAGGCGTTATTTATTAGAAGGAAAAACAGCCCTATGACAATCTTCTGGCTCAAAGCATTGCATGTAAGTTTTATGGTTGCATGGTTTGCGGGTATTTTTTATTTACCGCGCCTTTTTGTTAACCATGCTGAATGTGATGAACCAAAAGTGATTGAGCATTTAAAAGGGATGGAAAAGCGCTTATTGTATTTCGTAACGCCTTTTGCATTTTTAACGGTCATTTTTGGCATCGCACTGATTTATCAATATGGTTATCAATGGTTTGTTGCCGCTAAATGGTTACATATAAAAATAAGCTTAGTGATCGGACTATTAATTTATCATGGTTATTGCTTTAAATTACTCAAAACCTTTAAAGAAGATAAAAACACGCGTTCTGGAAAGTTTTACCGTATTTTCAATGAAGTCCCTGTACTTATCTTATTTGCAGTAATTTTTTTAGTATATCTCAAACCTTTTTAAATGAGTTCGCGTGCTAATAAATTTTCAAATGTGCTATATTACCGCGCAAATAAATAGTAATAGCTGAATGAATATTCTTTTATCGCTATTCAAAAAATATAGTACAGGTACATAAGCCATGATGACCTTTCAAGGTAGCCATATTCTCTCTGTTTCACAATTTGATCGTGAAGCCATTTCAAAAATTTTATCTGTTTCAGCCCAGATGGCTCCTTATGCAATGCGTCAAAAGCGTTGTCATGTTTTAGAGGGAGCTATTTTAAATAACTTGTTTTTTGAACCGAGTACCCGTACTAGAGTCAGTTTTGGTGCCGCATTTAATTTGTTAGGTGGTTTTGTTCGAGAAACCGTTGGAGAAGAAAACTCGTCATTAAGTAAAGGTGAATCACTTTTTGATACCGCAAGAGTGATCAGCGGATATTCTGATGTTATTGCGATGCGTCATCCGAAAATGCATTCTGTCAGTGAATTTTCACAAGGCAGTAATGTCCCGGTAATTAATGGCGGCGATGGCGCGAACGAACACCCGACTCAAGCCCTATTAGACTTGTTTACCATCCAATCGGAAATGTCGCCGCACGGTAAAACTTTAGATGGTATTAACATCACACTTATGGGCGATTTAAAACATGGCAGAACCGTTCATTCATTGTCGAAATTGTTAAGTTTATACAATGACGTTAATATCACGATGATCGCACCTAATGATCTACAAATGCCCGACAATGTGATTTCAACCTTAGAGAATGCAGGCCATAAAGTTACCTTAACCGATAGCATTGAAGGGAATTTAGCCTGTGATGTTATTTATCAAACCCGTATTCAACAAGAACGTTTTGCCAGTCCCGATGAAGCCGACTTGTATCGTGGCCACTTTAGTTTGAACAAAGAAATATATCGCCAATATTGTAAAGATCATACGGTGATCATGCATCCTTTACCACGCGATTCTCGTCCAGAAGCAAATGAGTTAGATACCGATTTAAACGACTTAGATAATTTAGCTATTTTCAGGCAAGCGCAAAATGGCGTATTGGTTAGAATGGCATTATTTGCATTAACGCTAGGGGTTGAGGATAAATTAACTCAGTACGAAAAACCCATCACTTGGCACAGTAATAAAAACGCTTAGGCTGCCCTCAAAATACAATGAGCTTTTTAGGCGCGTATAAAAATTAAGTAAGGCAAAAATAATGAATAAATCTCAACAACTTTTTAACCATGCTCAAGAAATTATTCCAGGTGGTGTTAACTCACCTGTTCGAGCATTTAATGGCGTAGGTGGTACGCCGTGTTTTATCAAACGTGCAAATGGCGCCTATGTGTATGACGAAAATGATAAAGCATACATAGATTATGTTGGCTCATGGGGCCCGATGATATTAGGTCATAATCATCCAGCAATTTTAGCCGCTGTGATTGAAACCGCTCAAAACGGCCTAAGTTTTGGTGCGCCAACTGCACTTGAAATTACCATGGCTGAAAAAGTGCGAGAAATCGTACCGTCGATGGAAAAATTACGCATGGTGAGCTCAGGAACTGAAGCGACTATGAGTGCTATTCGTTTAGCTCGTGGCTATACAGGTCGAGATAAAATCTTAAAATTTGAGGGTTGTTATCATGGTCATGCAGATTCTTTATTAGTAAAAGCAGGTTCTGGCGCGTTAACTATGGGCGTACCAAATTCACCTGGGATCCCAGAAGATTTTGCTAAACACACTTTAACGGTAAGTTATAACAACATTGAAGAAGTTAAGCAGGTTTTCGAAGAGCTTGGTGATGAAATTGCTTGTATTATCGTTGAGCCAGTGGCTGGAAACATGAACTGTATCCTTCCGATTGAAGGATTTTTAGAAGGTTTAAGAGAAGTATGTGATCAATATAAATCCGTACTAATTTTTGATGAAGTGATGACGGGTTTTCGAGTCGCATTAGGCGGAGCACAAGCTCATTATAATATAAAACCAGATTTAACAACCTTAGGTAAAGTAATTGGCGGCGGTATGCCTGTTGGTGCCTTTGGTGGTAAACAAGAAATAATGGATTACATTGCTCCTGTTGGTCCTGTTTATCAAGCAGGCACTTTATCTGGTAACCCAATAGCAATGGCGGCTGGTTTAGCTTCTTTAAATGAGCTTTGCCAAGGGGATAAACACCAACAACTTGCCCAAGCAACAGAAAAACTAGCCATGGGTTTTCAAGCCGCAGCTGAACGTAATGGCGTTTCACTTTCAATTAATTATGTTGGCGCTATGTTTGGGTTCTTTTTCACTGAAGAAGAAAAAATCACCAGTTTTGCTCAAGCAACCGCCTGTGATGGCGAAAAATTTAAACGCTTTTTTCACCTTATGCTCGAAGAAGGTGTATACCTTGCGCCTTCAGCTTTTGAAGCAAGCTTTTTATCAACCGCGCATACTGATGCGTTACTTGAAGAAACGTTAGCGGCTGCCGACCGTTGTTTTGCTCAACTATAAAAATCTGATTTTTAAGATAAAAAGCTGCTATTTAACAAATAGCAGCTTTTCTTTTTAAAGCAGAAAATTCATGTAAAAATGTTAATTCACTTTGACGCTGATAAGCTCTTGTTGCAACCAATCAAACGCTTGCTGCCAACCAAGCTCTAAGCCAGAAAATGACCGAAAATTCCAACCATCAAGCGCTCGTAATTGATACAATTCTTCCGTAATTTTCTGACTATCAGATGAGTAATATACAAATGCTATCGCTTTTAAATACTCATAAGATGCAATACTTAACTTTGCTTCAAAAGAATACGTGTAATTGTTCACGCGATTCACTAACATACCAAAGTCATCTTTAAAGTGTGCTTCGACAAATCGATGACATTCTTCGATCATCTCTAAGGTCATTTCAACCCCTTCATCAGCCACAACTTCAAGTATATTATCTGTGAGAATTTTGAAATATCCGAAACTTAAACGATGCTTCATTTAGGTTCTCCCAATAGCAATATCTGCTTTGAGATTAAGTGTTTGGTGAGATTAATTTTCATAATCTAACCTTAGCTTAGTTATCTTAAAACTCAAACCATGTAAGCGCTTAACCCAAATATTTATTTTAAGTCCTTCTTAGTATTAATAAAAAAATCAGTGAATTTCAGGCAAAAAAAAACCGACAAAAGTCGGTTTTTTTAATAACGTATATATAAAGATTAACGTTTTGAAAATTGTGGCTTTTTACGAGCCTTATGTAAACCAACTTTCTTACGTTCAACTTTACGAGCATCACGAGTAACGAAACCAGCAGCACGTAAACCGCTACGTAATGATTCGTCAAACTCCATTAATGCACGAGTAATACCGTGACGGATAGCACCCGCTTGACCAGAAATACCACCACCAACTACTGTGATGTTAAAGTCAAACTTTTCTAACATTTCAACTAATTCTAATGGTTGACGAACAACCATACGAGCCGTTGGACGACTGAAATATTCAGAAATGTCACGTTTGTTAATTGTAATTGCACCGTTACCAGCTTTCATAAACACACGAGCAGTTGAGCTCTTGCGACGACCAGTACCGTAATATTGATTATCAGCCATTGCTTACAGCTCCAAAAGTTGTGGTTGTTGTGCAGTATGCTTGTGCTCAGCACCAGCATACACTTTTAGCTTGCGGTACATTTCACGACCTAAAGGACCTTTAGGTAACATACCTTTTACTGCGAATTCAATCACACGCTCTGGCGCTTTTTCAATTAACTTTTCAAAGCTAATTTGCTTAAGACCACCAGGGAATTCAGTATGCGAGTAGTAAATTTTACCTTTCGCTTTATTACCAGTAACTTTAACTTTCTCTGCATTGATAACAACGATGTAATCGCCTGTATCACAGTGAGGTGTATATTCTGGCTTATGCTTACCGCGTAAACGGGTTGCAATTTCGGTAGCGATACGACCAAGAGTTTTATTCTCAGCGTCCACTAGAAACCATTCGCGTTGCACGCTTTCTGGTTTTGCTACAAAAGTTTTCATTTAAAAAACCCAATATTAAAATGTTACTAAAAAATAACCAAAATGGTTATCAGTTAAAAGACTACGCCATTACCCCTTCGAGTATCGAGTCCATCGTCTAGTATCTTGGGGATATTAGACATTTGTAACGTCAGGGAGCGCGCATTATACAGAAGCTAACAAAATAAATCACGTATATTTTTTAATCTTTTTAGTTTTTCTGAATTTCCCTGTATAGCAGAGTAATATTACGCAAAACGCTGACTTTTTCATTAACCACATTTAGAATCTCCACAGTTTAAGCATGTTGTGCAACCATCTAAAAGTACAACGGCTTTTTGATGGCATTTATGACATTGACTGGCCGAACTAGGAAAACCATGTTCTTCAATCGCCTGATCAGCTGCCGCATCTTGTTTTTGTTGGATATACGCCTGTTGATGGGTATCAATCTCACTGGCTGGCAACATATCTAACGTTTTTAAATGCGTTTCAATGATATAACCAATATCCGCTACTACCGAAGGCATAAAAATACCTGTGCCTCGTTGGTAGTAACCTCCTTTAGGATCAAATACTGCTTTCAATTCTTCAACTAAAAACGTGCAATCGCCGCCTTTTCTAAATACCGCAGAGATGACACGGGTTAATGCAACGACCCAAGAATAAAACTCCATATTTTTTGAATTAACGAATATTTCAAAAGGTCGTCGCACTTCTGCCGCGGTATGTTGATTTAATAAAATATCATTAATCGTAATATATAATGCGTGTTCGGAAATGGGCGGCTTAATTTTATAGGTTGAGCCAATTAACATTTCAGGTCGTTTAACCGTTTCATTTAATTTGATTGACGTTTCTACTTCGTTATTATTTGCTTGCGCCTCAGGCGTGTTAACTTTAGCTGCTGTAATAGCTTGATTAATTTCTTGCATGTTTTTTCTCTTCTTTAAGTCGTTATAATTTACCGTAATACCCTTCTTTTAAGGCATCATGTAAATTCGCCGCCGTATGCACTTCGCCGTCATACATTATTTCTTCGTTACCTTCGGCATGGATAGTAGTGCCATCCGCTAAGGTAAATTGGTATTGCACATTGGCTAAATCAGTTTCTTTCACTAACACACCTTGATGTACTTCGGGGTTAAAACGAAAAGTTGTACAACCTTTTAACCCTTTTTCGTGTGCATAAAGGTAAACATCTTTAAATGATTGATAATCGATATCGGTAGGTACGTTTATCGTTTTAGAAATGGATGAGTCGATCCAATATTGCGCGGCTGATTGAATATCAACATGCTCTTTCGGTGTAATATTTTCACTGGCTGTAAAATAATCAGGCAATCTATTTTCACCTTCTTGACCATAAACTTCAGCATTTTCATTCATGCAATGTCGGTATGCTAAAAGCTCAAAGCTTGAGACAGGAACAGACTCTTTTGATTTTTTTCCTTCTCGGATGATATTACGCTGATATTCATGGGCAAAACTTGGCTCAATACCATTTGAAACATTATTGCCCAAACTAAGTGCTAACGTTCCTGTTGGAGCGATAGATGAATGGTGAGTAAACCTCGCCCCCGTTTTAGCTAACGCCTCAACAAGTTCTGGATCTTCTTCGGCGATTCGTTGCATATATCGGCTATATTTTGCATGTAATACTGAGCCTTTAACTTTATCACCTTCTTTAAATCCATCTTTGACCATTTCTGGCCGTTTACTCAGCATTTGTTTGGTAACACTAAATGTTTGTAATAACACAGGAGCGGGACCTTTTTCTTCGGCTAAATTTAACGCTTCTTGCCACCCCGTCAATGCCATAACCTTAGAAACTTCTTCAGTAAAAGCAATGGCTTGCTGACTATTATAAGGAATTTTTAATAGCGTTAACGTCGAACCTAATCCTAAATACCCCATACCATGGCGACGTTTATTTAAAATTTCTTGTTGTTGTTGCGCTAAAGGAAGGCCATTAATTTCCACAACGTTATCTAGCATTCGCGTGAAAACCTGTACGACGTTTTTAAACGTATGCCAATTAAACTGTGCAGCATCAGTAAAAGGTTTATCAACAAACTTAACTAAATTGATTGATCCTAATAAACATGCGCCATAGGGAGGTAGTATCTGTTCACCACAAGGATTACTGGCGCGTAATTTTTCACAAAACCAATTATTATTGTATTCATTGGCGTGATCGATTAATAAAAATCCCGGTTCGGCATAGTCAAACGTATTACTCATGATCATGTCCCATAAACGATGTGCTGGAATATGGCCGTATATTTTACAAGCGATTAAACCATTTTCATTGAGAATATAATCATGTTTCTTCAGGTAGTCGTCTTCAAAATAATTCTCACGAAAGAGGATCTTACTTTGATCTGAAAGGGCAATATTTTCCGTATTGAGTGCTTGTTGTGAAATAGGAAAAACGAGCGGCCAGTCAGCATCATTTTTTACCGCCTGGATAAAGTCGTCAGTGATCAATAATGATAAATTGAATTGTCGTAAACGCCCATGCTCACGCTTTGCCAAAATAAAGTCTTTTACATCGGGATGAGAGATGTCAAAAACCCCCATTTGCGCGCCACGTCTACCTCCAGCCGAGCTGACGGTGAAACACATTTTATCGAAAATATCCATAAACGACATAGGCCCTGATGTTCGAGCCCCTGCGCCAGCGACATAGGCACCATTTGGTCTTAAAGTTGAAAACTCATAGCCAATACCACAACCAGCTTTTAAAGTAAGGCCAGATTCATGGACTTTGCCTAAAATACCGGTCATTGAATCATCGATGGTCCCAGACACGGTACAATTTATCGTAGAGGTAGCAGGTTTAAATTCACTGGCTCCGGCATTAGCAATTATCCGACCAGCAGGATAAGCGCCAGAGTTTAATGCCCAAAGAAATTTTTCATACCAGTATTGATGGTTCGTTGTCTCAATATCGGCAAGCGCCTTCGCTACACGAGCAAATGTTTCTTCAATAGTGTTTTCTTGAGGATTACCATGTTTATCTTTAAGTCGATACTTTTTATCCCAAATATCAATCGACGCGGCTTGTATATTGAGCGTATGGTGAGTAGGTTTTTCTTCAGTTAGCGGCATATATCTCCCCTTTAATTGTTATCATTTTTTTCAACATCATACTGAAAAAAAGAAAGGGGCAAAGCCAAAGCACTATATATTGCGATCTAAATCAAACAAAAACACAAGATATAGTAACCCGTAAAAAATTGGCATAAAAAAACACCGCGTTGTTTCGGTGTTTTTTTTAACAAAATTTTAATTAATCACTGAATTATAGTTTAAGGCAAATGCTCCGAAGCAAGATAATCATGAGATTGCATTTCCTGTAAACGACTCAAACAACGTTTGAATTCAAAGACTAAACCACCTGTCGTATATAATTCTTCCATCACGACTTCGGCTGAAATAATTAACTTAACTTTACGCTCATAAAACTCATCAACCATAGCAATAAACCTCCTAGCGGCGTCATCACTGTCTACATTCATTTGAGTGACATTAGCAACTAATACTGTATGGAATAAACGGCTAATTTCCATATAATCATTTTGGCTTCGAGCTGACTCGCACAATTCAGAAAACTCAAAATAAACAATACCATCAGAAGCTTTGATCGTGGCTAATTCGCGGTTGTTTATTTCAATAGCTTTATTGTTTACACCAACTTCAATTGAAAGTTGATCGAAATAACGATGTAAATTTTCATCGGCTTTTTCATCCAGCGGCGCATGATAAATTTCAGCTTGCTCTAACGTTCTCAATCGATAATCGACGCCACTATCAACATTAATAACATCACAATGTTGGTTAATTAATTTAATGGCGGGTAAAAATCTTTCTCGTTGCAAGCCATTACGATAAAGCTCATCAGGTATAATATTCGACGTTGCCACTAAGGTTACATTGTGGGCAAACAATTCTTCAAACAAGGTTCCTAAGATCATGGCATCTGTGATGTCTGATACAAAAAACTCATCGAAACAAATAATACACGTTTCTTGTGCGAAACGTTTAGCAATAATTTTTAACGGATCTGATTGCCCAGTTAAGCCTTCTAATTCTTGGTGAACCCTGTGCATAAAGCGATGAAAATGTACTCGCATTTTATTTTTAAACGGCAAACAGTCATAAAAAGTATCAACTAAATAAGTTTTGCCTCGACCAACACCTCCCCAAAAATAAATGCCTTGAACAGGCTTAATTTCAGCTTTCGCGACAACGCGTTTCCAACGATTGAAAACTTTTTTAAAACCCGTTACCGGTAGTGGCTTACTTTGTAAACATTCATATAAACGTTGTAAATTTTTAACCGCATTCTCTTGAGCGGCATCATATTGAAAATCATCGCGGTTTAGGTCTTCTCTATATTTTTCGAGTGGGGAAAGCGTAATCATCTGTGAATATAATCTATTATTTAAGCTTGTTTTTGCTTGAAAAAAACATATTTGCATACATATTTGCTAATAGGATAAAACGTTTAGCTGCAAGCAAAAACAAAAGCAGTGTGTTAATCTCTATTTTCACCAATTTTTAATGTGAATACAATTTTCCGCAACAAAATAAAAGGTAAAAAGCTTATGGATATCGTTATTGGAATCATCATTTTTGTCGTTGGCTCAACTGTAGGCTTTTTTGCAAGTAGATTTTTATCTGCTTCTAATCAAGAAAATCAAAAGCTTGCAGAAAAAGTAAATCAAAGTGAAGCCTCTTTGGCGCAATATAAAGTGGATGTTGCTGAGCATTTAGATCATTCAAAAGAATTGTTAGAGCAAATGAATAACACCTGCCAAAAAGCGATGCAGCAAATGGAGCAAAGTACGCAGTTATTGCAAAAAGCGACGCCTAAAGAAAGCGACGCAATGCCTTTTTTCTCGAAAGAAACCCAAGAACAATTAGCTCAAACTGTTGCGCTTCGACACAATAAAGAAGAACGTAAAAGCGATAATGAAGTCACGGAAGCGCCACTCGATTATTCAGGTGAAGCAAGCGGGCTTTTTGCTGATAAGAAACAATCTGTTACAAATAGCAATATTGAAAATTAGGAACTTAGTTCACAGGTTAACGTCTTTAATTGAGTATTTATATTTTTTTGTATTAATGTCTTTTTGGAGTGTCCTTACATATGAATAAAATGTCAGTTTTAATCAGCAGCGTTTTACTTACCAGTAGTTTAGCTTTAACGAGTTTACCTGCTCAAGCTAATCTCCCTTTTTCTGTGAGTGGCCAAAAAGTGCCAAGTTTGGCGCCTATGCTAGAAGAAGTAACGCCGGCGGTTGTGCTTATTTCTGTTCGAGGTACACATGAAGTACAACAAAGGAATATCCCCGATGCTTTTAAGTTTTTCTTCGGCAATCCTCGCCAACAAAACCCTACACGAGAAAGACCTTTTCAAGGACTTGGCTCTGGCGTCATCATTGATGCTGACAAAGGTTATATCGTCACAAATAACCATGTCATCAACGAAGCAGATGAGATACAAATAACGCTGAAAGATGGCCGCCAAATTGAAGCAACAAAAATAGGCGCCGATGAAAGTAGTGATATTGCCCTACTTCAAGTTGATTCAAAAAACTTAACAGCAGTCACTATTGCCGATTCAGATAAATTAAGAGTCGGTGACTTCGCGGTGGCAATCGGTAGTCCATTTGGCCTAGGACAAACCGTCACATCCGGTATCGTCAGTGCATTAGGTCGCAGTGGTTTAAATGCTGATAATTTTGAAGATTTCATTCAAACGGATGCAGCAATCAACAGTGGTAACTCTGGTGGTGCTTTAATTAATTTACGTGGTGAGTTAATCGGTATTAATACCGCTATTATCGGCCCGAACGGTGGAAATGTCGGAATCGGATTTGCCATTCCAAGTAATATGGTGAAAAGCTTAGTTGACCAAATTATTGAATTTGGCGAAGTTCGCCGGGGTGTATTGGGCGTATCAGGTCGAAGTGTTACCGGTGAATTTGCCAAAGCAATGGAGCTAGAAGGTGCACAAGGTGCATTCGTTGAGCAAGTAGTGGAAGACTCTGCTGCACAAATCGCTGGCATAGAAGCAGGTGATGTGATCACCAAAGTAAATGGTAAACGCATTAAGTCATTTAGTGAATTACGCGGAAAAATAGGGGCGATTGGCGCAGGCAACGAGGTAAAACTGAGTGTCATTAAAGCTGATGGTGATGAAGAAACCTATACAGTTGTCTTGAAAAAAGCTGAAACGGCCAACGTTGAACCTGCCAGTATTCATAGAATGCTTGAAGGGGCTGAACTTGAAAATAACAGTAAAGGGTTTGGTGTAGCAATAAAAGCCGTTGAAGCAGACACCCCAGCAGCAATGATAGGGTTAAGAGCTGGTGATATTATCAGTGGCGTAAACAGACACCGAGTTACCAACATAGCAGAGCTACGTGATTACTTAAAAGATAATAAAGGTATTTCATTACTTAAAATTATACGTGGAAATACCAACTTATTTATTCGCATCAGATAAGTAATATTCATGTAATCATTCTTAGTTATAACTAAGGGTACATCAACAAAAGCGGCTTAGGGAATAAGTCGCTTTTCTTTTGTACGAGGAAAAAGCTAAAAAACCTCACTTCTACTTTTTGGTTATCAACAATCTATGTTAATCTGCAGTATATTTTGTCGATAACCTTACAATTTTGAAAATACTAAACGCACTAAAATATATCTTAAACTCAGCAAGTTATGGAGTAATTATCGCAGTTGTGATGCTTTTACTCATTCCTGAATTACGTCAAGGCAACAATGACTGGTGGAATATCTTTCAGTCAAGTGATGAAAATCAACCGGCTATTTCTTTTGCGAAAGCAGTGCAAGCCTCAAGCCCTGCCGTAGTAAATATTTATTCTGAAGAAATTCAGACAAACCCAAATTACGCACATTCACAACGTAAAACAACCCGGTTAGGCTCAGGGGTTATTATGGACAGTAATGGTTATTTATTAACGAATTACCATGTTGTTCAAAATGCTACTTTAATAAATGTTTTATTACAAAATGGTCAAGTGTTCCACGCTGAAGTGATAGGTTACGACCTTTATACCGACTTAGCCGTTTTAAAAGTGGATGCTAGTAATCTCCCCGTGATCCCACAAAATATTAACCAGCAGTCGTTAGCCGGTGATGTGGTTTTAGCTATTGGCAATCCACTGAATTTAGGACAAACCATTACTCAAGGTATTATTAGTGCCACTGGGAGAAGCGGACTGAGTAATACGAGTTATTTACAGTTTTTACAAATAGATGCAGCAATAAACCAAGGTAATTCAGGCGGTGCATTAGTGAATTCAAATGGCGTATTAGTTGGTATAAATTCATTGAAATTCAGTGAGCTTAATCCTAATCAAGACATTCAAGGGATTTCATTTGCGGTGCCATATGAGTTGGCTTTTAAGGTGATGCAAAAAATTATCGAGCATGGTCGCGTGATACGAGGTTGGTTAGGGGTCGTTTCAAGAAATTATAACCAAAATGCCAAAGGCTTTACGATTACAGCGGTAGAACCGAATAGTCCAGCATATAATGCCGGCTTAAAGGTTGGCGATATCGTTTATCAAATTTCAGATACCCCAATTGAAAGCACGACACAAGCTCTTGATATTGTTGCTGAAACGAATCCTGGTACAGAACTGAATTTTAAAATTTACCGTGATAAAAAATCGGTTGATATTAAAGTGACAATTCTTGAAAAACGACCTAATTAAATTATAAAAAATGCCTGTTGAGCTGAAAGGGAAATATAGCACCAGAAATAGGGAAATTTACAGCAGGATAAAAGTAAAAAGCGCTACTGTCGAAAAATAGTAGCGCTTAGCTATTTCATCACAAATGCCTAGCTTATTTTTACACTTAAACTAAAACACTTATGAACCAAAATATAAGTTTTCTTGAAAACTTAACTCGCTTTAATGCGGGTGATATTTGCCCCTAAAGCTTGTAACTTATCTTCAATATGTTGGTAACCCCGATCAATATGATAGATACGATCAACTTGTGTTTCGGTTGTAGCAACCAGTCCAGCAATCACTAAACTCGCCGAAGCTCTTAAATCTGTCGCCATAACTTGGGCTCCATTTAAGCTATCAACGCCAGTGGTAATTGCAGTGTTCCCTTCTAAAGTGATATCAGCACCCATGCGCTGTAATTCAGGCACATGCATAAAACGGTTTTCAAAAATAGTTTCTGTCGTGGTAGCTGTACCTTCGGCAATGACATTTAAAGTCACAAACTGCGCTTGCATATCGGTAGGGAAAGCAGGATGAGGAGCCGTTCTAATATTCACGGCTTTTGGCCTGCTATTCATTGCTAACTCTATCCAATTTTCACCGGTAGTAATTTCTGCACCGGCCTCTTGTAACTTACTTAATACCGCATCTAAGGCTGTTGGATCCGTATTTAAACATTTTACTTTACCTTGAGTTACTGCCGCAGCCACCAGAAAAGTACCCGTTTCGATTCGGTCCGGCATTACACTATATTCACTGCCGTTTAATTGGGCCACACCTTCTATACTCAATGTATCTGTACCCGCTCCTGAGACTTTGGCTCCCATAGCGTTTAAACAATTGGCTAAATCAACAATTTCAGGCTCACGCGCAGCATTTTCAATAACCGTAACGCCTTCAGCTAAAGCGGCTGCCATCATTAAGTTTTCGGTGCCGGTCACACTGACAGTGTCCATAAAAATATTCGCCCCTTGCAAGCGACCATTATTACGCGCAACGATATAACCGTTCTCTACCTCTATGTCAGCCCCCATTAATTTTAAGCCATGAATATGTAAGTTCACGGGCCTAGCACCAATTGCACAGCCTCCAGGCAAGGACACTTCGGCATGACCAAACCTTGCTAGCAATGGCCCTAATACCAATATAGAGGCACGCATCGTTTTGACTAATTCATAAGACGCTTTATGCTGATCTACCTTACTCGCATCAATCAATAGACTATTTTCATCAGTCCAAGTCACGGTTGCACCTAATTGAGACAATAATTTTATGCTTGTTTCAATATCATTAAGGCGAGGTACATTGGTGATGTGTATCGGTGTCTCTGAAAGCAATGTTGCCATCAGGATGGGTAAGGCAGCATTTTTCGCGCCAGAAATGGTGACTTCACCTTGCATTGGCTTACCGCCAATAATTTTAAATGCGTCCAAAGGGCTCTTCTTTTTTGTTAACGGGATTTAAAGGGGTAAGTTAAACATTTTTTCACGCTTCCAATCAGAAGTCGTAAATGTTTTGATGGTTACAGCATGTATTATGCCTTCATTAATCACTTGTGCAAGCGGAGCATAAACTGTTTGTTGCTTTTTAACACGACTAAGTTCACCTAAAAAATCAGCAACGGCGATTATAGTACACTGCGAACCATCAAATTTAACATGAAGCTCATCCAACGTTAATGCGTCGTTGATTAGCTTTTCAATTTCAGAAACTTCCACTTAGTTCTCCCAGAAAATAAATTACAGGGATTATAACCTCAATTACCTTTGAGTAAAACGATTGTCTGTGACGAGAGTTAGATTATTTTATCGGTAAAAAAGTATCTACCGCCGTTAATTTTGCAATCTTAAGCAATTCTTGAGGTAAGTTAGTAAAATGCAGGTTTGTGTGATGTTTTTTTGCTTGAGCTAATACCTGTAATAACCAAGCTAAACCAGCAGTATCGACATGAGACACGGAAGCCAAATCTAATACATTCACTGACTGAGTAAACAGCTGACTTGCTTTTTTCTCAAAGGCGGGATTAATTGTTTTACGCGTTAGAGCACCGCAAATGAGTAACTGGTTATCTTGTTGTTTGATTTCGATCATCAATGAAACATCCTTATTTAAAGACAATCGTTTTTTGCGCTTTTTCTTTTAGCATCTCAGTCACATGTGGTAAGCCTTTTTGACGAATTAAACTGCTTAATTCAGCTTGTTTACTATCGAGTAAACTCACCCCTTCAGCGACCATATCATAAGCTTTCCATTCTTGTGTTTTGCTACTTTTACGAACTCGAAATGAAATATCAATGGGAGACCGTCCAGGCTCAATCACACTGGTATTAACGGCGACTACCTTATCATTGCTAAAGTCTTTTGCTGGAGCAAAAATAACTTGTTGGTTTTTATATAAGGTAAATACTTGTGCATAAGAAGTGATCAAGTAATCTCTAAACACAGGAACAAATTCAGCGCGTTCAGCTTTATTCGTTTTTTTGAAATTACTGCCAATAACCTTAAACGCGGCATATTGGTAATTAATGTAAGGGATCAATTCTTCACGAACAATATCCTTTAAAATGTTTGGATTTTTTTGGATTGCAGTTTGTTCGTTTGCAAACCGTTTAAACGTGATATCAGCCACCGTTTTGATCATTTTATACGGGTCTTTTTTATCAACGTTAATAGAAGTACCACCTGCTGGTGCTAACGCAACAAAACTCACCATTTCAGGAGAAATTTTCGACAACGGCTGTTCAAAATCACTTGCTACACCAAATAAGCTAACACTAATCCCTAACCCAAAAGTGACTATTTTTTTCATCGTATTTGACTTTCTTAACACCAACATTAATCGCCACTCCCTTGGCTAAATAAAAATTGTCCGATTAATTCTTCTAACACTAAAGCAGGTTTAGTATCTTCAATATAATCCCCCGAAACTAAGGTTTCGACTGATTCATCAATAAATCCAGGTAACAAACCAATATATTGTTCACCTAATAAACCAGACGTTAAAATTGACACAGACGTTGCTTCCGAAAAATTATCATACTCCGCATAAATATCTAATGTCACTACCGGAGTATAATCTTCAGCGTCTAAACTAATGTTACTGACGCGGCCAACAACTACGCCACCTACTTTAATAGGAGAGCGAACTTTTAAACCACCAATATTGTCAAACTTAGCATAGAGTTGATAAGTCTTGCCATTGCCTGATATACCACTATCGGCAACCTTTAACGATAACATGAGTAGAGCTGCTATACCCAATGCAGCAAATAACCCTACGAATAACTCAACTTTTTTCGACACCATGTCAGACACCACACTCTAAAAAATAAACACTCAGGTTAATATTGCGATTAATTTGCAAACATTAACGCCGTTAAAATAAAATCTAAACCTAATACTAATAAGGATGATTGTACCACAGTTGCCGTGGTTGCACGGCTAATACCTTCTGAGGTAGGCTCACAATCATAACCTTTATAAACGGCAATCCATGTAACAACAAAGGCAAAAACAATGCTTTTTATCACGCCATTTAAAATATCTTTTTCTAAGGAAACTTGAGCTTGCATTACTGACCAAAAAGTACCGCCATCAACGCCTAACCAATCAACCCCAACCAAATGTGCCCCTAAAATACCAACCGCCGAAAAAATGGCAGCAAGTAAAGGTAAAGAAATAAAACCCGCCCAAAACCTAGGAGCAATTACCCGGCGAAGTGGATCTATTGCCATCATTTCTAAACTAGATAATTGTTCTGTTGCTTTCATTAAGCCTATTTCGGCGGTCAATGCTGAGCCAGCTCGCCCGGCGAATAATAATGCCGCGACCACGGGACCTAACTCTCGCAATAATGAAAGAGCAACCATAGGGCCTAAACTGGCTTCTGCACCATAACCCACCAAAATTGTATAGCCTTGCAGGGCTAAAACCATACCAATAAACAACCCAGAAACTAACACGATAACTAATGATAAAACCCCCACTGAATAAAGCTGTTTCATCAATAATGGAAAGCCTTTTTTTACATTTGGCACATGTAACAAGGCAGAGCCTAGCATTAATATGGCACGTCCTAATGCCGAGATACGTCCAAGAACTTTACGCCCCAATAAAATCAGTATATTCATGATGACGTATCCTTACCCAATAGCTCTTCTTGATAAGGTTGCGCTTGATAATGAAAAGGTACTGGACCATCTGCCTCACCTTTGACGAATTGTTGCACTAAAGGAGAAGTTTGCTGTGCAATTTGCTCTGGCGTACCATGACCAATAATTTTTTGCTCGGCGATAATATAGATATAGTCGGCGATACTCATTACTTCAGGCACATCATGTGAAACGACAACTGAAGTCAAGCCTAATGCATCGTTTAATGCACGAATCAACCGAACAATCACCCCCATCGAAATAGGGTCCTGGCCGGCAAACGGTTCATCATATAAAATAAGTTCGGGATCTAAGGCAATCGCTCGTGCTAAGGCTGCACGCCTAGCCATACCACCAGAAAGTTCACTTGGCTTCAAAAACCGTGCACCCCGTAAACCTACGGCTTCTAGTTTCATCAACACCATTTTTTCAATGATCGCTTCCGATAATTGTGAATGTTCTCTGATAGGAAAAGCAACGTTTTCATAAACGGACATGTCCGTAAATAACGCACCACTTTGAAAAAGCATACTCATTCGTTTACGAGCGGAATAAAGTTCTGTTCTTGAGAGTGAAGGAATATCTAAGTTATCAAAGTAAATATGGCCCGATTCAGGTTTTAATTGCCCACCAATAAGACGCAACAAAGTAGTTTTCCCTATCCCACTTGGTCCCATAATTGCGGTGACTTTTCCTTTCGGGATTTGCAAACTAATATCATCATAAATGATACGTTCGTCCCTTTTAAAAGTCATATTTTTAATATCTACTAAAATATCTGACATAGTGCGTTTTTTAGTGCGATTATCCTTATAAATTATTAAGCGAGAATTCTACCTGATCCAACGAGATACTTCACCCGAAAATAACAACTTATTACGTTTATAATTAGTAAGTAAACGTATCAAAACGTAAGAAAGTGTAAGATTTACCGATTGAATTTTAAACTTTATTCCCGATAACGCGGCCTTGGCAAAAATCTATTCGTACAAAAAGCCAATTATCTCGTTTCAATGCAGGAGGTTTTGCTGAAAAAATAGCAAAATTCATCGCATCGAGGTTTTTTTTAACCTCATTACTCAAAAATCCTTTTTTTTTCTCTACCAACCAGCGACAATTACCCTTGGTTTAATGGAGTCCTTAATGTTTGTTCAAATTTTAATTTTACTTATTTCGCTGGTCACTCTCGTTTGGAGTGCTGATAAGTTTGTGTTTGGTGCCTCGTCACTTGCTAGAAACTTTGGTATTTCGCCAATGATTATCGGCTTAACTATAGTCGCGATGGGGTCTTCAGCCCCTGAAATGATGATTGCAGGTACCGCTTCATTTCATGGCAACCCCAACACAGCTATCGGTAACGCTATCGGCTCTAATATTACCAATATTGCCTTAGTGTTGGGGATAACAGCGTTACTTCACCCATTATCAGTTTCTTCTTCAACGATCAAACGTGAAATTCCACTGATTTTAGCTATTACGGCGCTTGCTTATTGGATGCTTTCGGATAATCAATTTACTTTTAATGAAGGATTAATCTTAATTATTGGCTTCTTTGTTTACATTTTTTCATTACTTTTTATTACCCTAAAAAGAGCGAAAGACAATAAAGTCAATGATGCCATGATCCTTGAAGCGGAATCAGAAGTTCCTGAAGCAATTAAAACGCCTTTAGCGCTATTTTGGTTAACTGTTGGCCTTATTCTATTACCGTTAAGTGCTAGTTATCTAGTTGATTCATCCGTGTTTATTGCTAAAGCTTTTGGTATCAGTGATTTAGTAATTGGCTTAACGGTGATTGCTATCGGTACGAGCTTGCCTGAACTTGCCGCAAGCATTATGAGTATTATCAAAAAAGAGGATGATTTAGCATTAGGCAATATTATTGGCTCAAACATTTTTAATATTCTCGCGGTATTATCATTAGCCGGTTTAATTGCACCGGGTGATATCGATCAAGATGCATCGGTACGAGATGCGCCGTTTATGTTAGGTGTCACATTATTACTCTTTATTCTTTGTTTCAGCAGACATTCAGGCAACTTTAGAATTACCCGTTTTAAAGGGGTTTTACTATTGTTTACCTTTATTGCTTATCAAATGTTACTCTTTAGCCAACTGAAAAATTAATCCAACTTATGAAGAATTTTAAACAACTCGCCAAGCAAGTCATTGATATTGAAAAGCAAGCCATTGCTGAACTTGAGCAATATATTGACGACGGTTTTGAGCTGGCTTGCCAATTAATGTTTAACTGTCAAGGACGCGTAATCGTGATTGGCATGGGAAAATCAGGTCATATTGGTGGAAAAATTGCTGCAACATTTGCCAGTACAGGCACGCCTGCATTTTTTGTTCACCCAGGCGAAGCAAGTCATGGTGATTTAGGGATGATCACTGCTCAAGATGTTGTACTGACAATATCGAATTCAGGTGAAACCGGTGAAGTATTGGCAATTATTCCGGTTATTAAACGTATTGGTGCTAAACTTATTGCCATGACCAGCAACCCTGACTCTACCTTAGCAAAATTAAGTGATACCCATGTTTGTATCAAGGTTTCACAAGAAGCTTGCCCATTAGGTTTAGCCCCTACTTCAAGTACAACAGCAACATTAGTCATGGGGGATGCTTTAGCGGTAGCACTGCTAAATGCGAAAGACTTTACTGCCAATGACTTTGCCCTTTCTCATCCAGGGGGAAGTTTAGGTAAACGGTTATTATTACGCCTGCAGGATATTATGCACAGTGGCGAACGCATCCCATTAGTGAATGAAAAGGCGAAGATCAAAGAGGCATTAGTTGAAATGTCCTTAAAAGGTCTCGGCATGACCGCCGTCATTAAAGACAGTGGTGAATTAATTGGGCTTTTTACAGACGGTGATTTGCGTCGCATCCTCGATGAAAAAATTGATATTCATCAGGACGACATAGCCAGTGTCATGACAAAAAATCCTCGGGTAGCCGAAGGTGAAATGTTAGCTGCACAAGCCTTGAAAATTATGGAAGACAATAAGATTAATGGCTTAATTATCGTTGATAATAACAATCACCCCGTTGGTGCCATGAATATGCACGACTTGCTTAAATCAGGAGTTCTTTAATGACAAAGCCTAACTTGTCATCGAACGACACAACGAAAACTTTATACGGTGAAATAGCCAATACTATTTACCACAAAGCGAAGAATATAAAGCTTTTTGTATGTGATATAGACGGTGTATTTTCTGATGGTCGAATTTATCTAGGTAACGATGGCGAAGAATTAAAAGCCTTTCATACAAAAGACGGTTATGGCATCAAAGCTTTAGGCGCCAGTGGTGTTGACGTTGCCGTGATCACCGGAAGACAATCAAATATCGTACAAACAAGAATGACAGCTCTGAATGTAAAACACATTATCCAAGGAGAAGAAAACAAACTTCCGGCATTAAAAGCCTTAATTGAGAAATATCAATTAACCGCGGAACAAGTAGCATATATAGGTGATGACATGCCTGATTATCCATGCATGGAATATGTCGGTTTATCCATAGCGGTGAATGACGCTCATCCGGCTATTTTAAGTTTAGCTGATCATGTAACAACGATTAAAGGAGGTTTTGGCGCGGTACGTGAAATATGCGATATCATTATGCAAAGTCAAAACAGCCTGCAATATGCCAGTGGCGCAAGTATATGACACGCATATATATAGCTTCGTTACTATTTTTTATTTTTTCAGTGGTCAGTTACATTGTCATTGAATGGCACCAAAACAGTAACCAAATCACCAATGCTATAGATAACAAAATATCCCCTGATTTTATTGCTGAAAGCTTAAATAGCGAAACGTATAACAGCACAGGGCAACTCTCCTATATTATCGATGCGAATCGAATGGAACATTATTCAGAATTATCAGTCACACACTTTGAGTTTCCTAAATATACCTTATACCCAAAAAATACCGATTCTCCATGGAAAATTAGTGCAAATGAAGGCACACTCTATAATAGCAATAGAGTAAAACTTGAAAGTAAAGTGGCGTTAATTGCAACCGACAGTAAAAGTTTAATTCAAGAGATCCATGGAAAGTATTTAGAATTAGATTTAAACACTAATATTATTAGTTCAGAAAAAAAGATAGAAATAAAAGGAATTGATTTTACCATGTACGGTACAGGACTGATTGTAGACTTAAACACTAAACAAGTAACGCTGACAAAACATGAAAAAACCATATTTCAACCTATTAAAAACTAGTTGTTTGGCTTTAGGGGTAACCTTAAGTCTTTCATATAGTGTTATAGCAGCAAAAGTTGATTTGAATGAAGAAATCAAAATTGATGCTTCTAGACAAGCAGCTGATCTCAAAAATAAAATATTTAGTTACATTGATAATGTCATTATTACCCAAGGCTCTTTAACAATAAAAGCAGACCTAGTGCAAGTTGTGACAGAAGCCACGAGTAACGAAAAAACATATATTGCCAAAGGGCAACCAGCAACGTTCGAACAAATATTGGAAGACGGAACGCCTATTTATCTGCAAGCAAATGAAATTAAATATCAACCTGAAAAAAATACGGTGATGATTTCAGGAAATGCTGAACTTCGTCAAGAAGGCAGCAAAGTCAGTGGCACCACTATCAGTTATAATTTTTTGACCGAACAAGTACAGGCAAGCAGTGACGACAATGCTAGAGTACAAACGGTATTACAACCGAAAAACCTTGAGAAAAAAAAGTTAGATAAAAAATCGTTGGATAATAAAAATAAATGACCACTGCCACCTTAATTGCCAATAATTTGGCAAAAGCCTACAAAGGCCGAAAAGTCGTAAAGAACGTTGGTATGAAAGTGCAAGAAGGCCAAGTTGTCGGATTGCTCGGTCCAAATGGTGCCGGTAAAACAACTTCGTTTTATATGATAGTTGGTTTAGTCAATAGTGATAGCGGTTCAATCATCTTAAATGATGAAGATATTACTTTACTCCCTATGCATGAAAGAGCCCGAAAAGGTATCGGATACCTTCCACAGGAAGCTTCCATTTTCCGTAAGCTAACGGTTTATGAAAATATTATGGCGATTTTGCAAACCCGTAAAGATTTAGATGATATCAGTAGAGAAGAAAAGCTTGAGCATCTCGTTGAAGAATTTAATATAGGTCATATCAAAGATAATTTAGGCATGAGCTTATCCGGTGGCGAACGACGCCGAGTTGAAATTGCGAGAGCACTAGCGGCAGAGCCCAAATTTATCTTACTTGATGAGCCTTTTGCTGGCGTTGATCCAATTTCAGTAGGTGATATAAAAAAAATTATCCTACACTTAAAACAACGTGGCATTGGAATTTTAATCACAGATCACAATGTTCGTGAAACATTAGACGTTTGTGAGCATGCATATATTGTTAGTCACGGTGAATTAATCGCGGAAGGCAATGCAGATCAAATTCTTGCGAATCAACAAGTAAGAGATGTATACCTTGGTGAGCAATTCACGCTATAGTTACACAAAGCTTTGATAAAAAGTAAAAATCAATATGAAGCTAGAAAATAGGAAAATAATACGATAAATGCGCCCTAGTCTGCAGCTCCGAATAGGACAACAACTCACCATGACTCCACAATTGCAACAAGCGATTAAGCTTTTGCAATTGTCGACGTTGGATCTTCAGCAAGAAATCCAAGAAGCTCTTGAAAGTAATCCATTATTAGAAGTAGATGAATCAACCCCAAGTGACAATGATGCGCAATCGGATAACTTAGAAGAAGCATTTTCTGCTGGTGTAACAGAACAAAACACTAAAACATCCGACGGCAGTGAAGATTCAGCTCCTACTATCGATGAAATTAGTACAACGGAAGCTATGGATAAATCTGAGATCCCTGAAGAGCTCAACATAGACACTACCTGGGAAGAAAGCTACAGTGCTGGCGTTTCAAATACCGGTGCCAGTGCACCTGCTTCAGAAGATTATACTTATCAGGGCGAAACAACGGACTCCATTCAAGACCATTTACGCTGGCAAATGGAGTTAACGCCATTTTCAGAAACGGACCTTGCCATCGCGACGGCTATTATTGATGCCATCGATGATGCTGGCTATTTAAGAGTCAGTGTTGAAGAAATTCTTGAAGCGATGGGCAATGAAGAAGTTGAACTTGATGAAGTTGAAGCCGTACTTAAACGTATTAATATGTTTGATCCTGTTGGCGTTGGGGCTCGCTCTATCTCAGAATGTTTAACCATTCAATTAAATCAATTTGATAAAGAAACGCCTTGGTTAAAAGAAAGTAAGCTGATCATTAATGAATATATCGACTTATTAGGTAACCGAGATTATCGCCAAATCATGCGGAAAACGCGTTTAAAAGAAGATCAACTACGCGAAGTGATCAAGCTAATTCAATCGCTGGATCCAAGACCAGGTGATAGTGTCATTAAAGGTGATGATCAATATGTCATCCCTGATGTTTCGGTCGAAAAGAAAAATGGTCGTTGGATGGTTGAATTAAACCCAGATACAGCACCACGACTATCGGTTAATCAGCAATATGCCTCCATGGCACGAAATATGAAATCATCGACAGACAGTCAGTTTATACGTTCAAACCTACAAGAAGCTAAATGGTTTATTAAAAGCTTAGAAAGCCGAAATGATACATTGTTAAAAGTCTCTAACTGCATTGTACAACGCCAACAAGGCTTCTTTGAACACGGGCCAGAAGCAATGCGACCTATGGTACTCAATGATATTGCAGAAGCGGTAGATATGCATGAGTCCACTATTTCCCGTGTTACGACCCAAAAATATATGCATACACCTAGAGGAATCTTTGAATTAAAATATTTCTTCTCTAGCCACGTAAGCACAGAAAATGGTGGAGAATGTTCATCCACCGCAATTCGAGCTTTAATTAAAAAGTTGGTCGCTGCAGAAATTCCAGCCAAACCATTAAGTGATAGTAAAATGGCGGAATTACTTGCAGAACAAGGCATTAATGTCGCCAGAAGAACCATTGCCAAGTATCGAGAATCATTGTCAATTCCTCCTTCTAACCAACGAAAAAGTCTACTTTAACAACTAAATAAGGATCTAAGCTTATGCAAATTAATCTTGCTGGTCATCATGTTGAAATTACTGAAGCTTTACGTGAAAGTGTCAATACAAAATTTGCCAAGTTAGAACGACATTTTGATCATATAAATAATGTTCATGTGGTATTGACGGTAGAAAAGCTGAATCAAATTGCGGAAGCAACAGCCCACCTTAACGGAACAGAAATACACGCAAAAGCCGAAAATGCCGATATGTATGCTTCAATCGATGCTTTAGTTAATAAACTCGATAAACAAGTTTTAAAGTACAAAGGCAAAATCAACCAACATTAATCCATCGTCTATTTCAACACGAGCATTATGAAATTAACTGAACTTATTAACGAGAACTGCACCTTGTGTGCAGTTCATGCTACTAGCAAAAAGCGTATTTTAGAATTATTATGTGAAAAAGCTGCCGAGTCTTATACTGATTTTAACACTTATTCACTGCTTGAAAGTCTAATGGCACGTGAAAAAATGGGTTCAACTGGGATAGGTAATGGTATCGCGATCCCACACGGTAGATTAACTGATGGGGGTAAAGTCGTTGTCGTGATTGCCACAACAGAGTCTCCAATTGATTTTGATGCGATAGATAATAGACCCGTCGATATTTTTATTGCTTTATTCGTACCCGAAGAAAATTGTCAACAACATTTATCCACGCTACAAAGCATTGCACAAATTTTTAGTGATAAACAAACTTGCAAACTGGTCCGAAAATGTCACTCGAGTTCAGAGCTTTTCAATTTATTGAAAAATAATAACTAAACCTTAGTACCAAGGATTTCGACAATGAAACTCATCATCGTTAGTGGCCGTTCAGGATCAGGAAAAAGTGTCGCATTAAGAGTGCTGGAAGATTTAGGTTATTATTGTGTTGATAATATCCCTGTCAATCTTTTACCAGCTTTAACACATACGGTGATTAATGATTATGAAACCGTAGCGGTTAGCTTAGATGTTCGTAATTTACCGGCAGATCCTAATGATATTTCTGAAATTATCAATTACTTACCCAGTGCGGTAGATCTAAATATTGTTTATTTAGATGCGGATGATAACGACTTAATTAAACGTTTTAGCGAAACACGCCGCTTGCATCCATTGATCAAACAGAATATTGCGCTTGATCAAGCGATATCACTTGAGAAAAAACTGTTAGAGCCTATTTCAAGCCGTGCAAATTTATACATCAACACCAGTCAACTTACCCCTCATCAATTAGCGGATTTGATCAGAGAGCGAATTCTCGGTAAAACAACTGGCACTATGGTTGTGGTCTTTGAATCTTTTGGCTTTAAACATGGCGTCCCTCAAGATGCTGATTATGTTTTTGATGCTCGATTTTTACCAAATCCATTTTGGGAAAAAGATCTCAAACCATATACGGGACTAGATCAACCCGTACAAGATTTTCTCGCTAGCCAACCTATTGTCACTAAATTTATCTGGCAAATTAATAGTTTTATGATGACTTGGCTACCACATTTAGAACGTAATAATAGAAGTTATATAACCATAGCCATTGGTTGTACCGGCGGTAAACATCGTTCCGTTTATATTGCGGAATTACTCGCAAATAATTTAAGAAAAGAGCGTAAAGATGTGCAAGCGCGCCATCGAGATCTTGACGTAGCCAGTACTTAACCTTATGACTATTAAACTAAATAAAACCTTATTAATTACTAATAAATTAGGGCTGCATGCAAGAGCCGCAACTAAATTGGCGCAGTTAAGTCAAAAGTTCAATGCCAAAGTTACAATTGAACTTGAAAGCAAACAAGCCGATGCCAGCAGTATTATGGGGCTTATGTTATTAGCCGGCGGCCAAGGGAAAGAAGTGACGATTCATACTGAAGGGCTAGAAGCACAAGATGCCCTTGATAATGTCTGCCAGCTTTTTTCCGATAAATTCGATGAAGACGAATAATAACCTCAAGATCCCTTTCACAAAGCTGTAAAATTTCGTGGATATAATAAGAAAAAAGCTGCTAAAACCAGTCAGTTGAGATAAACTTATAGCAACTGGGCAACCAATAATTATGTTATGTATAACAAATTCTGCCCGCTATAACTCGTAATTAATTACCATTTTCGTTTTTTAACGGCACAGGAAAACTTTATGCCGGAAACTTCAGAACAAGAAGACAACCAACAAAGATTACTGCAAGTGAACAAAGCACTTGGTAGTGGTATGTTTGTCTATGTCCGCAAGCTATTACAAAATATGCCTGCCTACGATCTTGCTTTGATTTTACAATCCTCTCCCAGTAAAAGCCGTACCGTGTTATGGCAACTTATCGATCACGACCATCACGGTGAAGTGCTCGAAGAATTAAACGAAGAAGTTCGAAAAGGCATCTTGAAAAAAATGCGTCCAGAAAAACTCGCAGAAGTTGCTGAGGGTATGGACGTTGATGATCTTGCTGAGGTATTACGAACACTGCCAGATAGTGTTTACCGTGAAGTATTAAGTTCAATGGATTCACAAGACAGAAGTCGTGTTGAAGCGGCGCTTTCTTTTGATGAAGATACCGCTGGCGGTATCATGAATACCGATACTATCACTATACGCCCTGATGTTACTGTTGATGTAGTGTTACGTTATTTACGTCTTAAAGGCGAATTACCAGAAGCGACAGACTCTTTTTATGTCGTTGATAGAAAAGATCACTTTATTGGAGCGGTGTCACTTTCGCATATTGTCACAGCAAAACCAGAAGTCGTGATCTCTAAACTCATTAATGATGAAATTACCGCGCTAAATGCCGATATGCCTGAACGCGAAGTCGCTCAATTGTTTGAGCGTTATGATTGGTTTTCAGCACCGGTTGTTGACGATGAAGGCCGCTTGTTGGGCCGTATCACCATAGATGATGTTGTTGATATTATTCGTGAGGAAGCTGAGCACTCCATGATGAGTATGGCGGGTTTAGACGATGAAGCTGATACATTCGCACCCGTTTTTAAAAGTACTCAACAACGTTCTGTTTGGTTAGGCGTTAACCTAATTACCGCATTATTTGCCGTCGCTGTTTCCAGCATGTTCGAAGATATTCTGGGTCAACTAGCAATCTTAGCTATTTTAAATACTTTAGTCCCTAGCATGGGTGGTGTTGCTGGTAATCAAACCTTAACCTTAGTTATTCGTGGTATGGCGTTAGGTCATATTGGTGAAAGCAACGCTCGCACTTTACTCTATAAAGAACTCGCCGTAGGTTTTCTCAACGGAATTATTTGGGCGTTGTTAATTGCGACAGTCGTTGCAATTTGGAAACAAGATTTTATGCTAGGCTCAGTAATTGCCTTCGCCATGTTAATGAATTTAACCGCTGCGGGTATTGCCGGTGTGACTATTCCACTCTTTCTTAAAAAGCTCGATATAGATCCTGCCCTAGCCGGCAGCGTCATTTTAACAACGGTTACCGATGTGGTAGGTATTTTTGCTTTCTTAGGAACAGCAACCTTATTACTTGGTACATAAGCCGCTGCTGACTCGCAGCGGCCCATAATAAAGCCACGTTAGCATGAATTATCGTAAGTGCTAATTCCCTGCAACTTGCATTTCATCAAGAATAATTGAGCCAGTTTTAATGCTACCCTTTACATCATAATCAGTGCCGACGGCTACTAAGTTTTTAAACATATCAGCTAAATTACCCGCAATTGTTACTTCTGAAACCGGATAAGCAATTTCTCCATTCTCGACCCAAAAGCCTGCAGCTCCACGAGAATAATCACCATTAACAATATTGACTCCCTGCCCCATTAATTCAGTTACTAAGAGTCCTGTTCCTAAAGTTTTTAGCATTTGATTAAAGTCACCACCGTTTGCGGACACTTGCCAATTATGAATACCGCCTGCATGTCCCGTGGTTGTCATACCAAGTTTTCTTGCCGAATAACTCGTTAATAAATAAGTTTCTAAAGCCCCCGCTTTAATGATATCTCTATCAATAGTAGCGACTCCTTCACTATCAAACGCACTACTAGCTAACGCCTTTTTAAGGTGTGGACGCTCTTGAATATGTAAAAAGTCAGGAAAAATCGGTTGCCCTAATGCGTCAAGCAAAAATGACGATTTACGATATAAGTTGCCACCACTGATCGCAGCAATAAAATGACCAAAAAACGTATTGGCAATATCGGCACGAAACATAACAGGTACTTTGCCCGTTTTCAGTTTTTGAGCGTGTAACCGAGATAACGCTTCTGATGATGCTTCTTGACCCACTTGTTGAGGAGCCGTTAATAAATTAAAGTCACGATTTACCGTATAGGCATAATCACGTTGCATATCATCATCTTCAGTGGCGATCATCACGCAACTTAAACTATGTCGAGAACTCGGGTAACCAACTAATTGTCCATGACTATTTCCATAGACTTTAAATCCTTCAAAACAAGCTAGCGTAGCGCCATCTGAATTAGTAATACGTTTATCAAAAGCTAAAGCAGTATCTTCACATTCTTTGGCAATAGCTATCGCGTCATCCGTTGATAAAACTTTTTCATGATGTAAGTCTAAATCTTCTGGTTTCATCGCCAGCAATGCTTTATCGGCTAAGCCTGAGCAATCATCCACAGAAGTATATTTTGCGATATTGACTGCGGCTTGTACTGCTTGTTTCAAAGCATTTTCAGAAAGATCTGCAGTAGAGGCACTGCCTTTTCGTCCCTGTTGGTAAACTGTAATTCCCAAAGCGCCATCATTGGTAAATTCTACCGTTTCAACATCACCTAATCGAGTACTCACACTTAAGCCTTGTTGACGGCTCATTGCTACTTCAGCGCCATCTGCGCCTAAAGATTTAGCTAACGCTAAAGCATCTGCAACTCGACTTTCAACTTGTTCCATTTGTGTGATGATGTTATTTGATTCTGACATTACAATGATTATCTCGTTAATTACTTTGTTGATTAATTACCCACAGTTATTTCTGAAGGTAATTTCGGTGTGGAGCCCATCATACAGTTTGTTGTATAATAGTCACATCAATCGTTAAATTGCCCTATTATTATGCCCGACTCTGCTGCTGAATTCGATGAAGAATTAAAAAGTAAATCAGAAATAAAACGTGAAATGCATCAAATGCAAGATTTTGCCCTAAAGTTGGTGAAGCTTTCTAAACATCAACGCAGCAAAATACCTTTTACAGAAGAATTTAAGCAAGAGCTTATTTTAGCTGATAAAATTCAAAACAAACATGAAGCCCTGCGCCGTCATGTTCGTCATATGGCGAAAGTATTGTGTGAAATGGATTTAGAGCCTATCAACCAAGCATTAGATGTTATGGCAAATAAACATCAACAAGAAACCGCTAAATTTGTACATTTAGAAAGCCTACGCGATCAGCTGATGGATGGAGATAACAGCTTTATTGAAGAGACATTAAACCAGCACGAAACGATGGAACGTCAAAAACTTCGCCAATTAATCAGACAAGCCGCCAAAGAGAAAAAACTCGAAAAACCAGGCAAAGGTTTCCGCGATTTATTTACTTATTTAAAAGAGCATATTACGTTTTAATTTCTGCTCACCGACCTTATTTAAACAAAGCAGTATTAACATACTGCTTTGTTTGTATTCACGTAATTAGTTATTTTCTCTTAATAATTGTTTGCTTTTTTAAACCTGAGAAAATATCCAAAATTGTTAATTAACCTTCTTGTCGTCGCGTTAAGAAAACTAAAGCGGCAGCCAATAAGACTATCGACATAGGCTCAGGTACCTGTGAAACATTAAAGCTTACTGCCTGGCCAGCAAATGATTCAAGTTGTGAATTATCTAAACTTACCACTTCTAAACCTTGTAAATAACTTACCGTTTGTAGACCTGAAGATAACGCATTAAAAGTAAAGCTTGCTAGCACAAAACTCGTACCTTGATTCGCAACTAAAGTAAGTTCATCGGCAAAAAAATCGGCAAAATCTTCTAAATATAAAGTGCCTGCAACGCTATCATCCGCAGCAAAATAACTTCCCAATCCATCATCAAAACCATTACCAAATGACCAGCCAGTTAATGCAAGTTGGCTAGGATCAAAATTAATAGTACCGGCGAAACCGCCTAATGAATAAGATAAGTCACTCGCCACCAACTGACCTGTCATACTGTCGTTGTTATTATATTCTGTTTGATCAAATTTTAATGCAATGATAGTTGCTTGGCTGTTTACGCTAAACATTAACGCAATAATAAGTAGTATTTTTTTCATGTTTATATCCTGTAACTTTTTATAAGGGGTTGCTTTTTCGTTGTTTGAATTTAAGCAAGAAAAAGCAACCAAGTAACTTATGGCGCTATAGCACAACGTGCAAGATCACATAATGCCATCATGGGTCTAACGTCACGACGGTCGACCATGCCATCTTTATTAAAATCATAATCAAGTGACAAATTGGCTTGCTCTCTTAACCACAGTTTAAATAAATTAATATCGCGAATATCCACTGCCCCGTTCTCATCAAGATCAGCAGGTTTTGTCGTTTGTCCTTGACAAACACCTTCGCCAGCCACCAAACAAACTAACCATTGAGAAAACTGTTCATCAAACGATGTTCCCCAAGTATTTAATATTTCTTGATAAGGGGTAAATGCAGGCACTTCACTGATCTCAGGTTGAGGTTGACCACAAGTCCAAACCCAGTCACCGGTAGACCATTCACTATCATCATAGGCCCAGGACCAATTGTTGCTAACCGCTTCAGTTTTAAGTTTCCATCCCCAGTCGAATTGACATTCACCATTTGGGATCACTCGTTTTGGTGCGCGAAGGCTTGGCAGTAGTACATTATCTATTTCTGAGGTTTGCTGTTCTAACATAAAGCGAGTAGCTAGGTACCCCCAGTAGTAAGTTCTAGTTGTATCACTGTTTTCATAGGTTGTTTGAAAAAGTTCGCTCAAGTTATAAGTTGCTTGTGGTGCTACTGCCAAAGCATTCGGGTTGTTATCAGGCTGAGATAAATACTCGGCTAAACCTTCTCCCCACCATACGGAATTGGCAGCTTGTTCGCTAAAGTTACCCCATTTATTAAATCGACCATCAAGGTAGTGCACATATTCATGCTCTAAATTCCAAACGGCAAACTCTGATAACCAAGTTGCTTGATGCGCAATAAAACGTGCTTGGTTATTTTCCACCCATGGATCACCTTCTAAGTACATACCGCCGTTATTGGTATTGATCCCGAAAAAATTGCCGGCAAAATTGTCATAATCATTATATGAGCTGAATATGACTACTTCGAGATCGGTATTATAATCGTCCTCAACAGGGGTCTGTGCAGTCGTGTTAAATAATTGATGAAACTCTTGTTCTTGTTCGCTTAATGTTTGACAAATATCAACAAGATTCTCATTGGCAATCGGTGGTTGGAACCGTAGTTTTAACGTTGAACTACAGACATGATTTCCTGATAACACAGTGGCTTGAAGGTCAAAGTCACATGAATCACCATACAAGGCGCAATTTTCACTATCATAAAATGTTACGGCAGATTGCGCTTTTAACCAGCCTGAACTCCCCGTTCCTTGATAACTATAATTCGCTAATACCGCTTGAATACTTGGACGAACCGTTGCTGCAATTGAGCCACCAAATCGTAAAAATCGCGCCAACTCATTCACACTATCGCCCCATTGATATTCACGTGTGTGACCAATGAGCCAAGTTCCTTCCACATCGACAAATGCTTGCAGGTTTGACAAGATGCTAGGGGTATTGATAACCGCTTGTTCAAGTTCGGCAGTTTTATTTTCCGAGGCATTAAATAAATGGGTTAATAATTGCGTAAAACCATTTTCTTCATAATACACGCCCCAATTGTCATCTCGGTTGACTGTTTTAGCATAACCAAGCACTGCATCGGTTATTCTGGCTATATACGGCATACTATTGGTGCCAGAGCTACTTAATAAAATAAGTAATTCATAACGCACCATAAAATCTCGCGTAACATCACCATTAAAGGTCACGAAATGCTCAGCCGAGAAATATTGTTCAAAGACTTGCTCAAGGGCTGATTGATAACCAGCAGGCATTACGCGATTATTGCCCCATTCAGCCCAATGCATTGCTCGTAAATAAATCACCAGCTTTTCAAGTTCAGCGGCACTGTTGACATTGGTACCTGTGTAATCCACTAAATGACTATTAATTGCAGTTACAATGGTTAAAACACTTTGATCAGAAAAAACATTCGTGCCTACAAGCGAAGTATCAAATAATCCATATAGACAAGAGGTTAGTTCTCCTGCTTTCACTGCAGTTACTAAATCGTTACCACTAAGGCCTTGCAATTGTGCAGGTGAAGTACAGCTTTCAGGTGCCATTGATGTACTTTTTGCAATGACATTAGCGTTTTCACTTGGTTTTTCTGAGAGTGATTGCTTGTGTTTGACATCAACCAGACTGGCTTTTTTGACCTTGTATAAGTCATCAATTTCGCGATTATTTTGTAAAAACTGTTGGAATTGATGGGGTGACATTTGCCTTGGTGGATTAAAACTTTGGTTACTTTTATTTTTTACATGCTGAGCATGTTGAGTATTGATTACTTGAGCCGTTGCTTTACTCGGCATCGTTGGTATTTGCTCGGCATTTGCAATGGAACTGACCAGAGTCATTCCAAGCAATACGCCGGCATATAACGGATTGTTTTCTATTTTCACGACATTACCCTCGGGGTTTTATTATTATTAATTTGCTTAAAAAGCAACCAAAAGTATATTGTATAAAATATATTAATCAACATTAAATTAACATTTGAACAACAATTTTGAATAATTAATGAGTGATTTTTACGAGAAGAAAGCCGATCTTTTCAGCAAAAGTTCTTGATAAAAAGAAAATAATGATTGAAAGATAACCAAAACATCGCTTGAGAAAAGTGTAAATTTTTACTCTCTTGAAGTGGAATTACACAGAATTAAACATGATTGTGACAAAAATCGATTAATTTTTTGTCGACTGTCAATAGGGAAGGTAAATAAAGACTCTAGGTTTTATTCATCCCAAGGAAGGTTCATCGACAATTGAATATCGACCATGATAAGCGCTAATTTTCTATTAAACGTTGTGGATACTTAATTTCAGAAAACATTCATGCTTAATGCAATCACATTAATTGAAGAAGCCTTAACAAAAACGGATCCAAGCATCACAACATTCGCGCGCAGATTAGCCATTGACGCGCTTATACTAAGCTCAACCAGTATCGTCTCCGTCAGGCTGAAACATTAAACGTTGAACTAACTTCACCCAAAATCAGCTTATTAAGATGTACTAAGCCAAACGAAACATTCGCTTGATAATATATAAATTTACTATCAAGCGTATGTTCAACCCTATACTTTACCAATAAGCTTCGAGTGATTTAACCGCTTTAAGTTGTGGTGTTAATTGCGCTTTATCACCAACAACCACTAACGTCATTTTTTCAGGCGTTAAGTATTTACTGGCCATTTCACTGATCTCCTTTGGTGTTACGTTATAAACATTAGCAACGTAATCCTTTAGGTAAGTATCACTTAATTGGTGAAGCTCAATAAATGAAAGTTGATTGATTACGGCAGCTCGAGACGAGTTTCTTAAGACAAAAATACCCGCCATATAATTTTTAATACCATCAAGCTCTTCTTTAGACGGCGGTGTTTTGGCAAGCAAATTAATTTCATTAAAAACTTCAGTTAATGCTGCTCCCGTAGACTCTAATGTGATGTCTGCAGATTGAAACCAGACCCCTGAATTCACACGATTGACAACAGTAGAGTATGGCGAATAGGTATAGCCTTTATCTTCACGAATATTACTAGTAATTCGACTAGAAAATGCGCCACCTAAAAGCGTATTCATCATACTCATCGCCAAGGCATCTGGGTGATCTGGAGCAATCGCGGCTAAACCTAAACGAATGGTCGATTGAGGTGAATTTTCTCGCTCAAGCATAATTAATTTAGGTCCTGTTTGGCTAATCACCGACATTGATTTTTTAGCTTGACCTTTCTGCCAGCTAGAAAAAGCGCTCGCGATTTTTTCACTTAAGCTCGCTTGCTCAAAGACGCCAGAAATATATAAATGACTACGCCCTGCCACCAAATTATTCGCTAAATATTGGCTAATATCATCGCCTGAAATACCTGATAAACTTTCCTCTGAAGGGTAAAGCTCACCATATGGATGATTAGCATAAATTGCTTTATAAAAAGCTTGCGATGCAATATTACCAGGTTGGGATAACTGTACTTTGAGTTGACGAGTACGATCAGTTTTAATACGCGTTAAATCACTACTTGCTAACGCTGGGTTTAATACCATATCAGCGAGCACATCAATGGCATTAGTTGAAAATTCACTTAATACATCAACGCCAAGCCAACTTGAATCCATCGCGACTGATGAATTGATTTGTCCCCCCATGCTAGCAATATTTTCTGCAATTTCTTTAGCCGATTGAGTCTTAGTACCTTGTCTTAACATTTCGTAGCTTAAATCAGCCAACCAAGGTTGGTTGCCATCATCGATATTTCCAGTGTTGGTGATCAGCCGTATTGTCGCTTTAGGGGTAGTGCCATAAGGAATAAAAGTAACTTTCAAACCGTTATCTAACTGCATCGTCGACGTTTTTGGCACTTGAAAGTTGCTTGGCTTACTGCCTACTGGTGGCTGTTCTTTCGCATAAAGTGAGGCAATTAAACTAAACGATAAAATACTGGCAACTGCCAACAAGTTGAATGATTTTTTAATTAAATACATTTTATTCTCCTTCACTTGTTTGGCTGACTGAGTCAGTATTGGATGCTTTTTTATCAGGATCTTCACCCGGAGTAACCGTTAATATTGTCCGATTAGTATTGCGTAAATATTCCTTAGCAGTACTCATAATTAATTCTGGTGTTACTTCTTTAAAAGAAGTTTCTAAAGCATTTATTTTTGCTGGGTCATTATCGAATAGCGCAAAACTTGCTAATAAATCCGCTTTACCAAAACCATAAAACTGATCTAATGAGTCAAACAAACTCGAACGAATTTTAACAATCGCTCTAGACATTTCTTCTTCCGTTAAAGGTTGCTCTTCTAAACGAGTAATAACTGAATCAATCGCTGCGCTTATCTGTGCTTGGCTAACATTTTCGTCATGCGTAAACGAACTCATCCACAACATGGGGCCGTTATAATTAAACATATTCCCTAATAAATAATTGATACCGCCGCCAATCTGACCAGTAATTTGCTTATTTTTTACTAGCTCTTGATACAGCAAGCTATCTTCACCTTGCACCAAAATTTGATCAATAATTCCCATCGCATAATACTCTGGGGTATTGCGTTCAGGCATTTTATAAGCAAATGCATAAGCTGGTTTCGGCGCTAATTTATCAAACTTATTAAACTTTAATTCTTTTTCTTGACGTAGTTCCGTTAAATCAGGTGCCGGTGGTAATTCACTTGCAGGCAACTTAGCAAAATACTTTTCAACCATAGCTTTTGCTTCAACTATATTGATATCACCCACTACCACTAATGCTGCATTGTTAGGTGCATAATAAAGGTTAAAAAAATCATCAACGTCTTTTAAACTTGCGGCATCTAAATCTTCCAAATCACCATAAAAGTTATGGGCGTTGAACCAATTAGAATAAGCATATTGAGGCATATCTAGCCAAGGAAAGCCGCCATAGGGCTGGTTAAGTACATTCACTTTTACTTCATTTTTAACGACGCCTTGTTGGTTGGTTAAATTTTCTTGCGTAATGGCTAAGCCTTTCATTCGATCAGCTTCAGCCCATAAAAAGGTTTCTAATTTATGAGACGGTACTATTTCAAAGTAATTAGTGTAGTCAAATCTGGTCGAGCCATTTAGTACGCCGCCATTAGCATTCACTAACTTAATGAATTCCATCTTGCCAAGGTTTTCTGAGCCCTGAAACATCATATGTTCAAATAGATGGGCAAAACCGGTGCTGTCTCTTGGTTCATTTCGAAAACCAATATTATAATAAACGGCCACTGTCACCGTGGGAGCAGTATCATCAGGAGATAATACGACTTTCAAGCCGTTATCTAAGGTGAAATATTCTATTGGGACATTGAAACTTGTTACGGTAGGACTTTCGTTTGATTTGTCAGCTATTTTTTCAAGCAACGTTTGTTGTGACGGCGCAGCTGATTCGCTTTCTTTGACTTGTTCTGATTGGCTACATCCCGCGAGTAATAACGAAAATAAGCCACCATAAAACAATGCTTTTTTATGTTCCATAACCTTTCCCTTGTATTTTTTTTATACAGATTGCCCTTAATAACAGCAACCGTCAATAACTAAGCTATATTTTGAAAAGGTTTTGTAAGATAGATAAAATAAAAGAGATTTAACAGCGTTACATTGGCGACTGTTTTTACTCTTCTAAAATAAAAAACTCCGTAAAGACTTTATATAATTCAGTGCCTTGATTTACGCTTGCCGAAGCAAAATGCAGGATAGGGATCACCTCATGATCTAAAGAGACATAATGCAGCGGATCAGCATCGCCTTTTTCTTCAAAGTGATAATTATCCATTCGCAAAATCCGCGCTAGTGGTTCGCCCGCTTTGAGAGGCTTGCCAAACTCCGCCAAATAATCAACCATGCCACCCATAGGGGAATAAAACGCTTTATAGTCTTTTAAATAACAAGCGAAACGGGTCATTTTTTTGGGCTGATACGCGCTTGTGTCGATGACACCTTTGTATTGCAAATAACTTAATATACTTTTGGCATCTTCAAGCGCAACATCAAGATCAATTTGCTCTTGAGAGCCCAATTCAACAGTAAAGCTTTCTTTGTTTAAGGTATTTGAGCTAATAGAAAATTTGATCCCTAATTCTGCAAACGCTTCTTCTAACTTCCACCATGGACAAAAAGTCGCTTCATCTAAAGCCCCGTCAAACGCGTTAGGGATCAATAAGGTATGTGGAATATCGAAATATTTTGCGCTTTCTACTGCATACTCAGGACAATATAAATGCTTACTTGAAATAGGCCCAGTATGAAGGTCTAACACTAAATCAGCCTGATGAGCTAAACGTTGTAATTGATAAGCAATTCGTTGTCCGGTGGTTAAGCCAAAAATATTATGATCGAGTTTTTGTTCAATACTATCGATCATTAATGCCTTAAAATTTGCCTCAATGGTCTTGTCATCTTTACCTATACTATCGCGCACGAAAGGTTTAATGATACTTTCGTCAAAATGATACATACGATTCCAATTTACCCCAGTAATAGGGTCGAACCGACCTAAGGTATATTCACCATTTTTATGGTTACAACCGACAGGATTAGCATAAGGAACTAAGGTAATATCACCTTTAATTTGTGTATTTCGAAGTAATTCAAGTAATTGAAATATTACCGCATTGCCTTGTACTTCAGCGCCATGCATATTTGCTTGAATATATACACTCGGCGCATCACTTTGACCTTTTAAGCGATATACCGGTACCGTTAATGCGGCACCACTGGCCATCTCACCAACATGCATGACTTCTTTAGAAAATTGTGTCATTTTACTTCTCTATTATTATTTGGTTATGCTAAATTTTATTGTTCGTTATTATCGTTTTATCTTAAATACCAATCAGCTGATTCTGCAGCTCGTACTTCGGTTAGCTCCCCTTGGCTATAGGTATATTCAGCAGCAATTTGATGACAAAGAAAAAATGGCATACTTTCAGTAAAACCATAAGCCCCGGCATAACCAAAAATAAGCTGATCGCCCACCTGCACGTCATTAGGCAGTGGTAGATGGCCTAATTTATCCATACTGGTACACAACGGGCCATGAATATCAAAATATTGCACATCCGCAGAAGAGTCACGTAATAAGCTTACCGGAAAAGGCTGATCGGTAATCGCAGGTCGTAAAAGATGATTTATGCCAGCAGAAAGGACTAATTGCTCTTGCTGGTAATTCAGTTTTCGATCAACCACAGGCGCGACATAATAACCACATTCGGCAACAGCAAAACGCCCTAATTCTAACCAAAGCTCTGCTACATTGGCTTGTGCTTTGATATTCGCTAAATCTGTTAATATCTTTTGCCAAGATAGTTTTTGCCCTTGCTCAAGATAATCGATACCTAAGCCGCCACCTAAATCGAGAATATTAAGTGACATGCCAATATCGTTTGCCAAGTCAACTAAAGGCTCTACCATTTGTTGCCATAATGAGTACATTTTTTCATTACTGAGCATATTGCCCCACTGAAAAATATGTAATCCGCAGAGATCTAATTGATTAAAGTCATCTACATGAATATTTTGCCACTCTGCAACTGACAAACCGAAAGGCGTTAAACTATTACCACCTAATGGATTTTTTTCACCATCAGGCCATTGTAATTGTACTCTTAATAACACTTGCGGTTTGACTTGCTGCTCACTGGCCACTTCATTTAGCCAATTAAGTTGATTCACACTTTCAACAACAAAAGTATTAACCCCTTGTTCGATAAAACGAGCTAACTGTTTTTTCGATTTGGCAGGACCAGTATTTAAAATTCTATCGCTACTGATCCCCTGTTTAAGTACTTGATGCAACTCTCCAGTACTCGCTACATCAAAATTAAACCCCGCACCATCAAGTGTTTGAATAATGCTGGATAACGGATTCGCTTTCACTGCAAACCAAAGTTTGATGACATCTTGCTGTTGTAAATATGCTAAATGCGCTTTTAAGGCATCAAGATGATAAACAAAGTAAGCTTGCTCATGCTCATTTTTCGTTTGATGTGCAAGTAGGCTAGGTTGAAATTGTTTATCGGCTTTAAATTGCTCAAGCCACACTGGGAGATTAGTATTTGCACTCATATTTTCACTCAAGGGATTGTTTTATCATTGATTGTTTGCGTTTAACGCAATAAAGATTCTAATTCTAGTGATGCGTTACTCTTTTCATCGCGATATTTTACGATTAACGCACATGCCATATTCAACCCTTGAGACTGAGCCCACTCACCTTTCACAGGACGTGTGCCTGGCACAACAATCGCTCGTTCAGGTATATCAGCGCCTTTTTCTAACATCACTTGATTGACACAATCATAAACAGGTACTGACGCTGATAAAGAAACTCCCGGCGCTAAAACCGCGCCTTTCTTAACAACAATACCTTCAACAATAACAACCCCTGCACTTAAAAAAGCATCATCTTCAATTATCACGGGGCTAGCGCCTACAGGCTCTAAAACACCACCGATTTGCACGGCAGCTGATACATGAACATTCTTACCGATTTGGGCACATGAACCAATTAATGCATGACTATCTACCATAGTGCCAGAGTCAACAAACGCACCTACGTTAATATAAGCGGGTGGCATAATTATGACTCCTGGAGCTACATAAGCCCCACGACGAACAGATGAACCACCGGGTACTAATCGCACCTCGTTTTCAACGGTAAATTCACGGGCTGGTAAATTATTTTTATCAACAAAGCCTTGGTATATTCCTGAAAATTCGGTATTTTCTCCAGCTTTAAATGCCGCTAAAATCGCTTCTTTGGCAGCAATATTCGCTTGCCAATTACCTTGTTCATCTTGATTCGCGGCACGTATCGTACCTGCCTCTAACTCAGCTAATGTGTCTTGCCAATTCATTACTACTTAACTCCAATGATTTGTTTTAAATTTACGATTGGCTTTGCTCAAGCCATTGATTTATTTCGATATCTATTGCCATTAAAGACTTTAACGCAAACGGATTATCGGTGATTTCTAACGCGGTGAGAGGGGCACGTAAAGTTGGGTAATTCAACCTATTCGTGAGATGCATTAATACTTTAACCGGAATAGGACTAGCGACTTGAAATAAAGCCTCCACTGCTTTATCCCAAATGGGAAATAATGTTTGATGCTGACCCGCTAATGCCATATTTACATAACGATGCGTAGCTTGTGGCCATACATTTGCAGCTACTGAAACCAGACCTTTTACACCAGCTTCAAGCAAGTGTGCAACCATGGCATCTTCACCGCTATATATGTCAAGTTCAGGACATTGTTGAGCATATGATTTAAAGGTATCCATATCACCGCTTGCTTCTTTCATGGCCCAACAGTTTTTATGGCTTTGAATATTTTTCATCACAGCTAGCGGAATATTAATGCCACTCCGTGATGGAATGTTATAAATCATGCACGGGTGTTCAGATTGCTCTAAAAGCTCACTAAACCAATGAGTTAAACCTACTTCTCCTGGTTTTGTGTAAATAGGGCAAGTTAATAAGTAAGCAGAGATTTCGAGATCATTACACTGGGATATCCACGCTAATTGATTAGGTAGATTATAACCGCCTACTGACACCATTAGGGGAACAGTTAATGATAAAGCACATACACATTTAACCACCGATAATTGCTCTGTAGGAGTTAAGGCTAAGCCTTCCCCTGTACTGCCGAGTAAAGCAATACCATTTCCTGCATTAGCTTGCTCTATGGCGAGTTTTTCTAACGTAACAAAATCAACGTCTCCATTGAGCAACATTGGTGTCACTAATGCTGTCCACAGACGTGTTTGTGCAACCGTTTGAATTTGTTGGGATTGGTTTTTAGTAGCGCTATTCGTTTGATTCATTTCTCTCGAACTCAACTTGTTCGGAGAACTTTAAGGCGTTTGCATAGCCTCACCTTGTGATGAAGAGAGGCTTACAAAGGCCAGAAGCTCTCCACCAGTATTAACATTAAATATTTTAGAAAACTTAAGGTCTAAAACACATAATAAATAGGTGACAATTGTTAGGATTCAACCTAAACAACCGACAAATACATCATCAAAATATGTAATTATCTCGGCGTTAATCTCCATTACTATCAATCACTAGAGTTTGATCTCTTCATGATAACTACCTAGTTAACGCTCCTCTTCTGGCCCTTTTGGGATAACTTGTCCTTCGATGTTTACACGACAAGTTAACTTAAATAAGGGACGCCACTATTAGAACATTTATTCTAAAGCGAAGCAATAGCCGTCTAGCCATCAAAAACCTTCTCTCGTATTAAAATTAATCGTTAGTTTTCTCAGCGTTTCGGTTTTGCATGGCAATTTCAATAGGAACAAGACGATCTTGCCCCCAACTAATTATTTCTTGATATTTAAAACACGGAACGCCCCAAAAGCCCAATGTTTCTAATTCGGTTTGGTTAACGTCTGACCATTGTTGCCAATCATGTTGCTGTGCGTATTCTTTGGCTTTGTGATAATCAAGGTTTATTGATTGACAGATTAACTTCATTACTTGATCTTGTGAAAGATCATAGTTATTTACATAGATAGCTTCAAAAGCCGCGCTTATAAATGCGACAGCTTTCCCGGTAAATTCGGCATAACTGAAAATTTCATAACAATTAACGATGCCTTGTCCAAGTGGATCATTGAAGGTTTTAAAAGGGATATTCGCTAAGTTAGCTTCTCGATGAGCATCAAAATAGATATAGCGTGACTTGTTAATGGGCATTTCCAATCCTCGCATTAACATAGGTAAAACCGGCTTAATTATCAGTCTCGTATTATATTTCTGCGCCAATTTTTTAACTTTTTCAAAGCCGATATATGAATAAGGACTGCGTAAAGAAACAAAAACCTCACAAGTGTTTTCATTAGATAAACGCTCACTACCGGTATTATCGCTTTCATCCTGACTAGCTTGATTATCGGTTAACAAATTAGCAGTATATTTATTAATTTTATCTGTATGAATCAAGCCCAGAGCAATCAGTTTTCTTTCTAAATGAAGTAATCGGTCGATCCCTAAATACCAGTCTCCTGCAAAAAATAGCGTTGCCGGTAAATAATGACCTTTATTATTCAGTCTTTGCTGATTTTTGATTTGAAAATTAATCAAAGGAGTGGAAGGATTATAGTAAAAATCAAATTCGTCAAACCAAGTTTGTTCAAATATTTTCATGGCTTGCGTGACATTTTTTTCTTGCAACTGCCAAAGTTGTTGACCAGTGACTAAAGCTTTAGCAGAAGGATAACCTGCAATGGCTTTAAGCCCATATTGTTGAGCAATATAATTAGCATCTTGTAGCGCCCATGCTCGCCTTAGCTTAGGATCAATTGAGATACTCGGTACCGCTTCATATATAAGGAATAGTTTTAATTTAATGTTAAACCGCTGTTCCAAATCATGTAAAACTTGCACCAGCATAAAACTGTGGGGGTCGTTAAGTGCTAAATAAACTTCAACACTCGGCTTATCAGCAAATATATTCGGCCAATGCAAATACTTAAGCGTTAATATATGCGCTCTGGTTTTACTTCTCAGCCATGCTGCTTTCATTTTTGAAATTAATTTAGCGGTAATGGTAATGCCCTTATTTTAACGTCCATATTAAACATTCAAACCGTGATATTAGTCTTGGTGAATGATTGGTGTATTCGATAACTTATTGTAGAATAGCGCCATCAAATAACGTAAATGAATCATAGGCTACTTATCTTGCTTTGTAAGCTTATAAATTAGGTAATTCAATGTATTTAAGTAACTTAAGCCAAGTATTAATTCGTAACGAATCACTATTATTGGCAACGACTCCTTTATTAATTAACATGCCAAACGATGAGTTGTCACAGAGTCTAACATCTTTAAATAAAGAATGTGATATCACCTACTTTGATAACAATTTTGAATTACACCAACAGCATCAACAAAACCAACAATGCCACTGTGTTTTTGCTGCACATTATCAAACGCAAAAAAAACATGACTTAGTTATTATTCAATTTCCTAAAAGCAAGCAAGAGCTATTATTTACTTTTGCGATGTTAGCGCAATGTTCAACAGCAGAAACGAGAATATTGATTGTCGGGGAAAATAAAAGTGGCATAAAATCCATTAACAAATTGCTCAAAGAGCAAACAAACTTTTGCGACAAAATTGATTCTGCACGCCACTGTACCTTAGTTGAAACGCAATTATCTAACCATCACCGCGTATTTAATCTTGAAGAGTGGTTCCATTATTATAATGTCGCTATTGGCTCTCTCACTTTCAAAGTTGCCGCATTACCCGGCGTTTTTAGTCAAGCTAAGTTAGATACAGGTACGCAAGTTTTACTCAATAACTTACCTAAAGAAGTCACGGGAAAGGTGCTTGATTTTGGATGTGGAGCTGGAGTAATTGCTTGCTACTTAGGCTTAAGTTGTTCTCAATCAGAATTAACGTTAGCTGATGTCAGTGCGCTAGCACTCGTTTCATCAGAAAAAACCCTTTCACTAAATGGATTAACAGGTAAGGTGATTGCAACAAATAGCTTGTCAGACATTACTGAGAAATATCAGCATGTCATTTCCAATCCTCCTTTTCACCAAGGGATAAAAACCCATTATGAAGCGACAGAGCGCTTTTTAGCTGGGGTTAAAAAACACCTAAATAAACAAGGCTCGTTAACCATTGTTGCCAATAGTTTTCTAAAATACCAACCGATTATTGAGCAATCTTTAGGGCAAACTGAAATTTTGGCCGTAGAACGAGGTTTTACTATTTATCATGCGAGGTTGAAACGCTAACTCAACAGATTTAAAACATAATTCTGTAAGAAAAGTTGAAATCTGTTAAGTTATCAATAATTATCTAAATAGCTGTTATTAATCTTAGAACAACTCAATATGCCAAAAACCCATAAAATAAGCTCAATTCGTCGTTCAATTTTGATCACAGTATTAGGCTTTGTTTTTGTTTTTATTTCACTCGCTATCTTTTATATTTCTAGTACTTTTCTGAAAGAGTCGAAACAACAGTACAAGCAAAATATTATTGATTTAGGTAACTATGTTGCTCAATTAAGTGTGGAAGATATTCGTACAAATAAGCTTAATAACCTCAACAACAAACTTGATAATTTCAAATCATTATCTTCAATTCACTACATTGATGTTTATAAAAAGTATCCAGAAAATTTTGGCATATTTGCCAGTTATAACTTTAAAATGGGTGGGTCAATTTCTAAAAATACCACGCGAATTACCTCCCAAGAAAAAACCTTATATGCTTCCCCTTATTTTGAAGATGATATCGTTAAATATGTCGCACCTATTGAGTTTAATCGAGAAGAAATCGGTTATGTTTATATTCAATTAGATATTAATTCTGGCCTTACTTTTAGCACTCGACTTTTTATTATTTTTATTGTTACTTTTTTAGTCTTACTCGCATCGGTAATCTTCATCAGTTTTAGATTAGAAAACCTCATCACCACACCTCTAAGGGAATTAAATGCAGATATTTTGCATATTTCGCAAACGAAAGATTACTCACTTCGAGTGAAGCCTATGCCGTTTAAGGAAATCGATATTTTAGCGAGAAACATTAACAACTTGCTAAATAGGACTGAACGGCACATTACTAAACTTGATGTCGCAGAACAGCAAAGTTTACTCCTAAATATTGAGCTTGAAGATAAAGTAAATAAAAGAACTGAAGCATTAAAAGATTCCAACCAAGAATTATTATCTACTTTAGAAAAATTACATCAATTTCAAGGTCAGTTAGTTGAAAGTGAAAAAATGGCCTCTTTAGGTGATATGGTGGCAGGCGTGGCTCATGAAGTAAATACCCCAATAGGATTAGGCGTAACCGCATCAACCTTGTTATCTGATCGACTCAATGATATTAAAAAATCATTTGATGACAAAACATTAAAATCTAGTCAGTTGAAACGGTTCTTAAATGAAGGCCAAGAAAATGTTGGTATAATTTATCGCAACTTAAACCGCGCCGCAGAGCTCATTTCTAGTTTCAAAAAAGTAGCAGTCGATCAATCAAATGAAGATTTTAGACAATTCAATTTTGATGAATTACTCAAAGAAGTGTTGTTAACACTTGCCCCGCAAATTAGAAATACCCCTTATCAAATCAATATTACTTGTCCTGAAGATTTACTCGTGGTGAGTAAACCTGGTCCAATTAATCAAGTACTCATTAACTTGATCCTTAATTCAATCATCCATGGTTTTGATAACAGAGATCACGGCACAATTGATATCACGGTAATGAAATTAGGCGAACAGCTTAATATTAGCTTTGCTGATGATGGCCATGGTATTGATGTCACAATTAAAGACAAAATTTTTGAGCCGTTTACTACCACCAAACGTGGTGAAGGAGGAAGCGGACTTGGTCTTCATTTAGTTTACAATTTAGTGACACAAGCACTTGGTGGCAGTATTAGGTTAGACAGCGAACCTGACAAAGGTGCTACCTTTGAAATAAACTTCCCAATTAGTGAGCAATTACTTTAAGCATATCAATGAATAAATTAAGGTTTTGTTCGTTAACTAGTAATTGTTTTTTAATGGCAGGTTATATAACATGTCATTTAACTGTTTTATAACCTATGTTAACAATACGTTTCATAGGCATGACTAAACAAGACGAATTTTACTTCCTTATTTTTTGAAAAGTATTTTTGAACTGGAAACTGAGCATGCAAAAACCTCATATACTTATTGTAGAAGATGAAGATGTTACCCGATTTAATTTGCGTAATTTATTCGAAGCTGAAGGGTATAATGTCTCAGAAGCGATCAATGGCGAAGCCATGGAGCAACAATTACAAAAAAATACTATTAACTTAGTGATCATGGATATTAATTTACCGGGTAAAAACGGTTTATTGCTTGCGCGTGAGCTAACAAACAATAGTGATTTAGGGCTAATATTTCTAACGGGACGAGATAGTGATATTGATAAAATTTTAGGATTAGAAATAGGGGCAGATGACTATCTGACTAAACCTTTCAATCCTCGCGAATTAACCATTCGTGCTCGAAATATTCTTAATCGTATATCACAAGGTAAAACCGAGTCTGATAGTGCCATCATCCGTTTTAATCAATGGGTGTTAGATGGTAACTCTCGTAAAATGACCTCACCAAACGGCGAAATCATCTCTATACCTCGCGGCGAATATCGAGCTTTAAAATTACTCATTGAAAATACAGGACAAATTGTCACTCGCCAGCAATTAATCAAAGAAATGACAGGCCGTGATTTACGCTCTAACGACAGAACCGTTGATGTTACTATTCGTCGTTTAAGAAAGCATTTTGAATCTGTAGAAGGCGCTGCAGAGCTTATCAATACTATTCATGGTGAAGGTTATCGATTTGTCGGTACTGTAGAATAAAAGTCCTCGTGAATATAACCATTAAAGCCACGTAAAGTGGCTTTTTTATTCGCTATTTTTGGTTAATCACAAACCCCGTTGCCATTCTTGTCGCAGCATTACATTGCTTGGTCGCTCAATGGCTTCATTCACTAACTGTAGTAACTTAGTTTTATCTTGCCCTAACACCCCTTTTAACACTAAATAATTTGAGGCATGATCAGAGCGAAAGATGGTTTTAGCGAGTGATAATTCAGTTAATAACCATTTCATTTCTTGGAAGAGTTCATGCTGATTTAACATTCGAAATCTTTGAAGGTCAAACTCTTCAAAACGTTTAGCGAAACGTTCTTCACCTAAAGGAAACGAAACAACAAGTGTCGATAAATAATCAGGCTGTGCTTCATTCATTAATCGAGCAGAGTTAATGGCGTGCTGTTTTGATAACGCTGGTCCGCCTAAACCATTTAAGATCATGACAGAGCTTTTAATACCTGCTTGTTTAATTTTATTCAGAGCAATCAAAGAACTGGTATATGTTTCGCCTTTATCTATTAATTTAAGTACATCATCATCGCCACTTTCACAACCGACATAGACTAGTTTTAAGCCTAACTCCCTTAGCTCGGCTAATTGTTCGACCGTTTTATTGGATAAGTTACGAGGTAAACAATAACTTGATACACGAGTGACGGTTGGTAAATATTTTTTGATCAATAATAAAATATCTTTAAGCCGTTGAAAGGGTAGCATTAATGCGTCACCGTCAGCCAAAAACACTCTACCAACAGGTAAACCTGAATTGACTATGGTTTGGATTTCTTGCTCAATTAATTCAAGTTTTTTCGGTTTAAACTTTTTCTGCTCTGCAGTATACATTTCACAGAAAGTGCAGCGATTCCAAGAGCAACCATTGGTCACTTGCAGAATCAGGCTTTTCCATTCGCTGGGTGGCCTAAAAACGGGCTCGATATAAGTAAGTGGGTACATGCGCGTAACTAATTACTTGCGTTGATAAAGACAAAAATCAAGCGGGAAAGCATTTTTCTCGTCGGCAGAGTATTTTTCGCTTTTTACTAACGTCCAATCGTTTTCAACATCGTATTCTGGAAATTGCGTATCGCCTTCTATCTCAGCATTAATATGGGTGATGTATAAGCGGTCAGCCGCCGGTAAACAATGCTGATAAATTGCACCGCCACCAATCACCATGACTTCTTCAACATCACCTGCTTGCTGTAAGGCTTGCTCAACAGAGGTAACTGTTGTGACTCCTTCTGCTTGATAATTCTTATCTCGAGAAATAACAATATTTTGTCTACCTGGTAATGGACGACCGATAGATTCATAAGTTTTACGACCCATAACGACAGGTTTACCTAAGGTTGTTTTTTTAAAATACGCTAAATCTGCAGGTAAATGCCAAGGCATATCGTTGTCTTTGCCAATAATTCGGTTATTCGCGTGGGCTACAATCATAGAAAGGATAGTCATAAGTCTTCTTTTACCGTTTACATTGTGGCTATTCTAATAAAAAAACAGCAAGAGGTACTAGCGTTACTCATGCAAATAAATCGAATTTTCCCCATCAAGCATCTTTTATGCGAAAACTAATGCGATAGCATTGAGGAATGAGGCTTAAAGCTTGGCATATCTAAGCCATATTTTTCATAGATGGGCGCGAGTAAACCTTTATTATCGGCCAAAATGAGCAGCTCATCTAATTCTTTTGCGGAAATGGGAGAGGAAGAAGGCACTAAAAAGTAACGCATAAATTCTGTATCATATTTTTCTGAGATCATTATTTTACTTTGACTTTGAGGGTGTTTTTTAAAGTGCCAAGCAAGTGCAACATCACTTGCAACGGCAACATCGACTCTTTTAGATAACAATAGATTAATTGAATCTTCTTCTGTTCTGACTAAAGTAATGCTAAATGATTGATTTAATTTAATCGGGTCAGTTTCAAAATTAACAAATTTATAATGATAGCCATGAACCATAGCTAAGCTATGACTGCTTAATTCATCAAAAACGCCTTGGGATTGATATTTATCAGTGCGCGCTATAAACACATCTTTTGCATGGATTAATGGTTGACTATGCTGCAAGCTTTCCAGTTCCCACCCCCATTTGGGGTTATCCCACATCATAATATCAACCCAGCCTTCATATAATGATTGCGTACGCCGTTTAATCGGTACAGGCACTAGTTGAAAAATAAATTGCTCTTGAATGAGATTTAACGCATGAAGGATATCGGGACCGACACCTTGAGTGTTATCTTCAAGTAAAAAAGGAGGGCGTACACCTGCTCCGACGTTTATTTGTATTCTGTTATAAGAATTAGCAAACGAACTTAGCGATAAGAAAACGAGTAAGATAAGTACGTGAATGTAAGTGCGCACTAGAATTCCTTTCATAATGAGTCAACTATACTTTGATAATAGTCTAAAATCCCAACTTTGCATGCGCTGTAAATCAGCGTGTACAATCAATATTGATTCATTGAAAATAAACTGTCTAGAAAGAGTTGCTCTATCAAAGAAAACGCTAACAATCTTTATTCAAAAAAAATGCCTATCGATTTACGTGATAGGCATTAATTATATGAATACTTATGTTACGAGAAAATTAACGACGATATTCTACTTCTACATCGTAATCATCTTTAAGCACCGTTACACTTCCTGAACTGTGAAAATTGTGAATAACCATAAATAACGGTACATTTAGCAAAAATACCTATCTAGATGTTCTACTAAAGTTGATAAAGAACGCTAGTTACTAATTTTAATAATTATACTCTACTTATTATTTCAGGTAACGTTAAAATTTTAGGGCGTGTGTTCTGCCCTTTTGTCCACTGAAGATAAGGTTGAACATAATTTCGTTCTAGGTGATCCGTTGCATATTCACTAAAGCCCAACATTCTCTCCTTATATAGAACGAATTTAATTCCAGATGGGGCAACCCATTCAAACTTATCTTGGCTTTGAGCAATATGATGCAAACTCATTATTGTTTCAGATAATTTGACTGAATCTACGTCCTTATGTGTGCAATTCATAAATATTCTATATCTAATGATTCTTTGATCTTCTGTATTAGGCAAACGTAATATTGCCCATGCTTCAGGGATTAAAAAATTTACTTCACTGTCCTCAACTTTAAAGTCAAATTTAAACCTGAAAAGGCGTGTTAAGTCTATTTCATCTTTATCTATTTGTTGAATGCCTGCTAAGCCAAATTTATTTAATTGATACTTTAAAAATTTATAGCATTTAGCAATATTAATATTGTTGTTATGAAACCGCGCATTATCACGGTGAAGTTGCTCTGCTAAGCCGTTCAAGGCCGGTTCTCCAATTTTAATATTAAGTAAAATACGAAGAGCCCCTGAACCTAGCATATGCTTGAACTCTTTGAACATCTCTTTTTTTTCTTGATTCATGTATACCTCAGCCGTCTGATACCTAATGACATTAGCTATTAATTTTTAATATAGTATGGCAACAAAATAGCACCAAAGTGTCATCATACCTTGGTGCTATTTTGTTGCCAAGAGGGTTCTACAATAGAGTTGATGCCATGATTAAGCATATAAACGATTCTCGTTATAAAGCCTTGATAGATTGGCTAAAAGCTGCTCGTAAAGAGCAGGGATTAACTGTACGTGATCTTGGTGAATTATTAGGTGAGCCTCACCAGTTTGTGGTAAGAATAGAAACCTGTGAAAGAAAACTAAATGTATTTGAGTACGTACAATATTGCGAAGCTCTAAAACTTGATACTTCTGTTGGGCTAAGCAAATTAAAAGAATTAAGTTTTATTTCTAGAGCTTAATCAAAACCTTAAAGTTACTCCTATTGCCAACTACGAGCATTGACACTATTCTATAAAATTGTTCGAATTAGTCAGCTAGCAACTCTTAGGGCATAGAAAAACAATATGTAAATGTCATTTCTTAGCCAATAGCAGACATTAGCTTTTGAGTTATAAACAATCACTCATAGCCAATTTATGAGATTAACATTATTCAACGAAAAGTTTATTCTAATGTACCTAAACAATTCTCAATGAAAATTGTTTAGGTACAATACTAGACAAAGAGTAACCAGAGCATTTCATTATTGGTTTGATATCGTTGTATTTAGTGGGTTAGACTTTCTGAATTTTTTTGATAAAACCTTGAGGAAAGTTGATTGTTTGAAGTGTTAATTCTTGCTATTGCCTTAAGTATGGATGCCTTTGCTGTGTCGATCGGCTTAGGCTCTAAACAGGCAACTAGTTTAAATAAACTAGCTTTTAAGGCTGCTTTCTACTTTGGCTTTTTTCAAGGAGTAATGCCGCTATTCGGTTATTTTAGTGGCAAAGGGATATCATCATGGGTAAACGATTATGCGCCTTGGATAGCATTTGCTTTGTTGATCTTCATCGGGGGAAAAATGATTTATGAATCATTTGCTGAAGGTATTGAAGAAGACATATCTCAAGTCACTCACCGCGTTTTACTGACTTTAGCTATTGCAACGAGCATTGATGCTATGGCCGCAGGTTATGCAATCACTTTAATGGACGTAAATGTACTAATAGCTTGTTTGACTATCGGTGTGACCACAGCTGCTTTTAGTTGGCTGGGTGTGAAAATAGGTGCTAAAAGCGGAACTTTACTTGAAAGTAAGGCTGAGCTATTAGGTGGCATTGTGCTAATTCTTATTGGTTTTAAAGTGTTGCTGTAATCTTAACGGTTGTAATTTAGCACTAAACATTAAGATTTTAATGATTTATTAGCCAGAGCAGCAATTTTGCCCTTCCTGAATAGGAGGACACTTAACTGTTCCGAACGAACAATAAACACAGCAGTCACCCTTTAAAGGCTTTAACAAAACTTTGCACGATTCACATTCATAATACCACTGACAAGCGTTTGTCGGCATTTCTTCAATTTGACTATACCCACATTCTGGACATGTAATAGTCGACTTTAGCTCTATACGTTGCATGTTTGCTCCCTTACTGGTTTTACGATATCCAAAACCGACATAACGATCATTAAGCAAATACCAAAGTAAAATAGGTATGTGCTCCAATCATATTGCCAAAGAGGATAAAGCGTTAATAGCACTGCTACAGGCCCTAGAATGCTGAAGACAGCTCTGGTATGGTTTTTATTTTTGTGCCAGTTGTATAAGTTTACTAGTAGCGCCAGAGTTGCAAATATAGGTAACAAGGTATTTACAGCAATCCCCTCAAAGTGAGAAAGAAAACCTAACCCCAACGCTGATGCTAATGAACCGAGTGCAGGGAAACACCCTGTACAACTAAGTGCTGCAAGCCAAACCCCGCCTGAGCCAACTTTATCTAAAATTTTATTTATCATTTGAAAGTCTATTGGTTGATATTACCAGCACTTTAAACTCCGTATATAAGTACGGAGTCAATCATTTTAATGAATCAATTATGGGGCAATGTGTTGGATCTTCGTTTTGCATACAGGTATTTGTCATATCCACAATTACTTTCTCTAAACGTTGAAGGTCATTAATTTTGTCTCGAATGATTACTAACTTTTGTCGGCTTAATAGCTCAACTTGAGCGCAGTTGCTGTCCATAGACATTAGCGATTTTATTTCTCTTAACGTAAAGCCGAGCGCTTTGGCTTTTGTGATAAACCTAAGTTGTCCTGCTATTGTTTCGTCATATTGTCTATAACCAGATATTGGTTTTTCAGGTTGTGTAATCAGCCCTTCTCGTTCATAAAAACGAATGGTTTCTACATTTAAATTTAATGATTGTGCTAATTTGCCAATGGTTTTCATTATTGCCTTTGTGAATACTAATAATCTAAAGTTATATTTAGTTTAACTATCCAATGTTTTAATGATCCCGCAGGCTTCAATTGTATTATCTGACCCACAAGCACTTGCCATCTGTTGTAATTCAGCTTTAAGCGCCCTTAATTCTTTCATGCGTTTATTCACTAGTGCAAGTTGCTGATCAATTAATGCGTTAACGCTAGAGCAGCTTTCTTCGGGGGTATTTTTTAGTTCGATAAGACGTTTAATATCATTGAGTGATATATCTAGGCTGCGACAATGTTTTACGAATTCCAATTGTTTTAGTGCTTTACTATCATACAGCCTGAAATTACCTTCTGAACGGTTTGGATTTAATAGCAATCCTTCTCTTTCATAATATCTAATTGTCTGTATTGAACAGCCTGATTTTTTTGAGAACTCACCTATTTTCATAAAATTCCTTAACGCTATTGACTCTATAGTTACTATAGATTCTATAGTGTTAGTATACAAGTTGAATGGAGAATAAAATGACAAAAAAATATTTAAATAATACGACAATTGTTAATTTTGAACATAAGAATATCCAATCTCTCATTAATCAACGAGGGTGGAAAAACTTGGATAACTTCAACAAAATTGGTGCAGCCTACCAATTCGTTAAAGATGAAATATTATTTGGTTACAATGAGAGTGATGATATTTCAGCAAGCAGTGTTTTATCCGATGGTTACGGACAATGTAATACCAAAGGCAACTTGCTGATGGCATTGTTGCGAGGGTTAGGCATTCAATGTCGTTTTCACGGTTTTACTATTGATCAGCAATTACAAAAAGGTGCTATTCCAACCTATGTGTTTTGGTTAGCGCCTAAATACATCATCCATAGTTGGGTGGAAGTTTATTTCGATGGACGCTGGATAAACTTAGAGGGCTTTATATTGGATGAGCAATACTTAAGCTCACTACAGCAAAAATTTGACCAAGCAAAAGGTGAGTTTTGTGGTTATGGTGTTGCAACAAAGTGCTTATCTTCACCCGGTACGGATTGGCGTGGAGAGGATACCTATATTCAAAAAGAAGGTATTCATGACGACTTTGGGCTTTATGATTCCCCTGATGAGTTTTATCTTGAAAAGGGTACTAATTTGTCGGGAGTAAAACGTTGGATATATCAACGCGTGATACGTCACTTGATTAATATGAATGTATCAAGACTAAGAAATAAAAAAGTACTAGAGGTACAAAATGCACAACCATAGTCACAGTCATCAGCATGGTAAAGGCGATCGTATTGGTTGGGCATTTTTTCTGAATGTGACATTTACTATTATCGAGTTTATTGGTGGATGGCTTACCAACAGTACCGCGATAATGGCAGATGCTGTACATGATTTAGGTGATAGCCTGTCTATCGGCTTTGCATGGATTTTAAGTCGTTTTTCAGATAAAGAAGCATCAGACAAATTCAGCTATGGTTATCGCCGTCTTACACTTTTTGGTGCATTGGTAAATAGTATTGTTTTGATTATTGGTTCTATTTGGGTTTTATTTGAAGCCATTCCAAGGTTGTCCAATCCTGAAATGCCTGTAGTTGAGGGGATGCTGGGACTTGCCATACTCGGTGTTGCCGTGAATGGATATGCAGTTTTCAAATTAAAAGCGGGTGAAACATTAAATGAAAAAGTACTGACATGGCATCTACTTGAAGATGTACTTGGCTGGGTTGCTGTTCTTATTGTTTCTGTCGTACTTCTTTTTGTTGAACTGCCAATTTTAGACCCTTTATTATCAATTGGCTTCACGCTATTTATCTTATTTAACGTTTTTAGAAACTTGAAATCAACGTTGGTGCTTTTTCTTCAAGCGGCACCAGATAGAGAGACCCAAGAACGAATTAAACAATCATTACTGGAATTTCCAGAAGTTAATGGTATCCACCACATGCACTTTTGGTCACTAGATGGTGAAAGTCACGTTTTAACAGCGCATCTTGAGCTTAGAGACAACTTTGAAGTTGAAGACCTAATTAGACTTAAACAAGAAGTTGCAACTAAATTAGCTTCCTATCATTTATCGCATACGACGATAGAGTTTGAGTTTCTAAATGAAAGTTGCCGAGATGATACGAATTAAACTTTAAAAATTAAAATAAAAAGATTAAATATAAAAGCAGCTTAAACATAAATTAAGCTGCTTTATTGTTTTTAAATTTCGTCGGACTGCTGTTTGCTACTCTCAGAGCCATGCGCCCATTGATATAAAATAGGCAATACAAACAAAGTTAAAATTGTAGAAGATACAATACCGCCAATAACAACTGTTGCTAGTGGTCTTTGTACTTCTGCACCAATTCCAGTGTTTAACGCCATTGGAATAAAACCTAAACTAGCAACCAGTGCCGTCATTAAAATAGGTCTTAAACGAATGATGGCACCTTCAATGATTGCTACGTAAAGGTCGCCTTTTTCATGCCAAAGATCTCGAATAAAAGCCAACATAACCAAGCCATTTAATACGGCGACACCTGACAATGCTATGAAGCCGACACCTGCCGAAATTGATAAGGGCATGTCTCTTAAATAAAGTGAAAATACGCCCCCAGTTAATGCTAACGGTACGCCACTGAAAATGATTAATGCATCTTTTAATGAACCAAATGCTATAATCAAAATACCTAAGATAACAACCAATGTTATCGGTACAACTAGGCTTAATCGCTTACTTGCTGACTCTAGTTGTTCAAACGTTCCACCATAATCAAGCCAGTATCCTGCTGGGACTTCTCCTTCCTGATTAATTTTAGCTTTCACTTCTTTTACAAAGCCGCCTAAATCTCTGCCACGAACATTGACGGTAACCACAACTCTTCTTTTTCCGTTCTCACGGCTAATTTGAGCAGGTAAAGACTCTGATTTAAGCTCTGCAACTTCTTCAAGTGGCACATAGTTACCGCCCTCAAGTGGAAGCGGCAGGTGCTTCAAGCCATCGATATCTGTTCTTGTTTGCTCTGGTAGGCGAACAACTAACTCAAATCGTCTGTCACCTTCATAAATGATCCCCGCTGATTCACCGCCAATCGCAGTAGCAACCCAGTCTTGCAATTCGGTAACGTTCAATCCATACCTACCAAGCGCTTCTCGTTTAGGAATTACTGATAAAGATGGAACACCTGTGACCTGTTCCATTCGGGCATCAGCAGCACCGTCCACGGTTTTCACAATATTTAGAATATCTTTTGCGGTAAGTAATAACCGATCCAAATCATCACCAAATACTTTGATACCCACGTCAGCTCTAACACCAGAAATCAATTCGTTGAAACGCATTTGAATAGGCTGAGTGAATTCATAGTTGTTGCCCGGAATGTTTTTCAGTACCTCTTCCATTTCTTCAACTAATTCACTCTTTGGCTTTGAAGGTTCGGCCCAATCTTTACGTGGTTTTAAAATAACAAAGATATCAGCAATACTCGGTGGCATTGGATCAGTTGCTACTTCTGGTGTGCCGATGCGCGAGAATACTTTATCAACTTCAGGAAACGCTTTAATACGTTGCTCAAGTACTTCTTGCATTTCTACTGATTGCTCTAGGCCAGTCGATGGAATTCTTAATGCCTGTAGTGCAATATCACCTTCATTTAATTGTGGAACAAATTCTGTCCCAAGCGTAGTTGCTAACCAAAGGCTATACCCCATTAACAGCGTTGCAAATGAAACAATAATCCAACGAAATTTCATCGCCATTTTTAACAATGGTTCATAAATAGACTTGGTTGAACGAATAACTACACTTTCTTTTTCGCTGATTTTACCTTTCATAAATATCGCAACAGCAGCAGGAACCAGTGTAACTGAAAGGATCATGGCCGATATTAACGCCATAACGACTGTTGCCGCCATAGGGTGGAACATTTTCCCTTCAACACCAGTTAAAGTAAAAATAGGTATGTAAACAACTGTGATAATAGCTACACCAAACAGGCTTGGGCGTATGACTTCTGAAGTGGCTTCAAAAACAGTATTTAGTCGCTCCCTTAAGTCTTGCCTATGGCCGTTGTGTTGCGCCTCTGCTAACCGACGAACAGAGTTTTCAACGATGATGACAGCCCCGTCCACTATCAAACCAAAGTCCAATGCGCCGAGACTCATTAAGTTGGCAGATACTCCCGCTTGTACCATACCTGTGATTGTCATTAACATTGATAGTGGTATTACAGCGGCGGTTATTAATGCAGCGCGTAAATTTCCAAGCAATAAGAAAAGTACAACGATAACTAATAGCGCACCTTCAACGAGGTTTTTGGTAACGGTTGTAATCGCTTTATCTACTAACGTTGTTCTGTCGTAAACAGGCTCTGCGGTAATGCCCTTTGGCAGAGATTTTTGTATTTCGCTGAGCTTCTGTTCCACTGCTAAGGCAACAGTACGAGAATTCTCACCAATCAGCATCATGGTTGTACCAAGCACTGTCTCAATGCCATTACGAGTAGCAGCCCCTGTTCTAAGTTCTTTGCCAATAGCAACATTGGCAACATCACTTATTTTTACAGGAATACCATCGTTCTTTTTGATGATGACATTGAGGATCTCATCTATTGTCGCAAGTTGCCCAATGGAGCGCACTAACACTTGCTGTCCGTTTTGTTCGATATAACCTGCGCCACGGTTATCATTGTTTTTACGTAATGCATCAGATATTTCTTCAAAGCTTACCTGATGAAAAAGTAATTTTTCAGGTTTCGGTGTTATATGATATTGCTTGTTGTAGCCGCCGATACTGTTGACCTCAATGACGCCTTTAACTTGAGCCAATTGCGGTTTAATGATCCAGTCTTGAATTTCCCTCAGGGCAATAGCGGTGTAAGGCTCTCCATTAGGCATTTTAGCGTCAGGAGAAGCTTGTACGGTATACATAAATATTTCGCCAAGCCCTGTGGAAATAGGACCCATTTCTGGCTCTAAGCCAGAGGGAATAACGCCTTTTATCGCAGCTAATCTTGCATTGATTAAGTTGCGAGCAAAATAAATATCGGTTCCCTCTTCAAAGATAACGGTTACTTGAGATAATCCATATCTTGACAGGGAGCGGGTGTGAGACAGCCTTGGCAATCCAGCTAAGGCGGTTTCTACAGGAAAGGTTACCCTTTGCTCTGCTTCTAAAGGTGAATAACCGGGGGCAGAGGTATTTATTTGTACCTGCACGTTTGTTATATCTGGAACAGCATCAATAGGAAGTTTTTGATAACTCCACATGCCAATGCCGATGATTACCATCAGCAGACTTAGTATTAAATAGCGTCTATTTATTGCTAGACGCAAAATTGATTCAATCATATTGCGTCTCCTAATCGTCGTCTTCTACTTCAGATTTCAAAATATCTGCTTTGATCAGATAACTGTTTTTGCTCACATATTCAGCGCCTTTACTGAGGCCATCAATGACCTCTATATAGTTCTTATCTGAACGCCCTAATACAAGCGGCGCAAATTCGTACTCTTCACCTTCTTTAACAAATACACCTAATTGTCCACCTAGTTCTTGTATAGCAACTTTCTCAACGGCTAAATCCACCTCAAATTGATTTATTTTAACGTTGCCTTTTAATAATTGACCTGACGTTAGGCTTAACTCAGCATTGTTTAAACGTACCCGCGCTAATACATAAGGTTGATCTTTAGCTGGAATAATATTAGTGATAACGGAGTTGAATGCGTGTTCACCATGCTCAATATCAACATGCTGACCGACTTTGATTTGATTATATTGGCTGGTAAACACCTTAAATTCAGCCCACAAGGTGTCAAAATTTACGATTTCAAACAAGCTGGTGTTTTGCGTGATACCGCCAATATTTCCATTTCGCTGTAAAACAGTCCCAGAAACAGGCGATGTTATTTTATAAGTATTTAAGCTCTCATTAGATTCAATAACGGCTAATAGATCGCCTTTTTTTACCTTATCACCAACAGTGGAGTTTATTGTCTTTATAACGCCGTTATATCTAGCGCCAACTTGAAATAATTGTTCAGCGCCTATCGTCGTAGCGCCGTATACAGGGATAGTTTGGTTCAACGTTTTTGAAGCTAAATAGGCTGTTTCAACACCAACCTTTTTTGCCATGTTATTGTCGATTTTGCTTATGCCTTCTTCGCCTTCATGTTCATCTTCACTAGCGAAACCACTTTGAATGGGTGACAAATACCCAATAAAAATCAATAGTGCGAGTAAATAGTTTTTCATTTTGAATTCCTAAACGATTCAGTTAATAACTGAATCAATAAATTGTTATTAAGCTTAAAGTGATGCTTTTTTAGAGTGACAGCGCTTCGTTTGTTAGTTTTTCTATCTCTGCGCCATAAATTAGGGCAGCAGATGCCGCATCAATGAGGGTTCGCCGAGCATTTAACAGCTCTTGTCTAGCCGATACATAATCAAGATATCCATATCGACCTTTTTGATAGGCGTCTTGAGTATCTTCCAGTGCATCTTCAAGCATTGGGATAACCGACTGCTTTAATGAATTAACTGTTAATATGGCTTGTTTTCTATTGGAGTATGCTCGTAGTAAGTGATTTCTAAACCTCAACTTAGTCGCCTCTTTCTCTATGGCAACTTGGTCACGCTCTGCTAGCGCACTAGCGATTGCACCAGAATTTCGCTTTTCAGCAAACAAAGGTAAGCTAAAGCCAGCGACCAGTGCAGTATCATTGGCTTCTTGAGAACGCCTAACACCAACAGACCATTTTATATTGGCATTGACCTCTGTTTTCGCTAAACGTATTTCAGCCTCTTTTAGTCGCTGTTCGCTTGCATAGATTTGAATTGCTGGATTTTTTTCTAACTTCGCAAAGAGAGTGTTAAAGTCACTATCATTGCCAAACTGAAAAAGATCACCTTGTACTTCAGAGAAAGTTACAGAGTTTTCTCCCCAGAAAGCTGCTAAAGAAAGTTTTAAATATTCCAAACGCTTTCGTTCAGATTGAACGGTTAAATTTGCCTGAGCAATAACTGCTTTTGAACGTTTCACTTCAGCCTCAGGGGTAGCACCTGCGCGGTTACGCTGAGATACAATCTCTAACGTTTCTTGTGCTAACTTCAATGCATTATCTGCCAATATCACTCTTTGTTGGGCAGCAAGTACTTCTACGTACTTCTCAGTGACTTGAGCCATCAAGTTTAGCGCTATTACCTCTTTTTCAGCAGTGAGTAGTGCTCTTGAATTTGAAACAAGCCCAATTCGCGCTGAGCGTTTATCCCCCATTTCAATAACCGAAGATAGAGCGATGGTTAATTCTGCGCTGTCGAATGCAGAGAATTCACCTGAGCCTGCAAAGTTCTCGGCTTCAAGTTCTAGTTCATAAGCGGGATTTAAACTTGCTGTTTGTTCTCGTCCTGTTAATGCGGTTTGTTTGAAATTAAATATTTTGAGTTCAGGGTTGTGTTTAAGCGTCTGCTGAATTGCCTCTTGAAGATTTAACTGCTTTTCAAAGGCATAAACATTAAATGTAAAAAGTGACAAAGCGAGAAACGCGATATATTTAAGCCGAGGTGTTACACACCTCAAAATTACTATCTTGCGATGCGCACAGGTATTAAGTGCCATGTATACTTTCCTATAAATTTATATTGTTATTTAGGCCAATAATGTTGACCTCTTTAAATTTGATATAAAATTAGGCGTGTTTAGGGGGACGAAATGGCACCGACATATAGCCTTTTAGCTCAGGAGAAACTAAGGCGTAGGTGGGAAATTGATCTATTGCTTGTAAAACATTACAAGAAGAATCTGCATTTAAAAATAGGTGACAACAGCAACAAAAATTACAATCATCAATTGAAGTGTAGCTATTATTTACTTCAAATACATTGGAGGTTTCTGAAGCTTTTAATGGGGTAATTGACTCAGTTAGTGATGTGTTAAAAGAACTCTCGTTTAAGTTTATTTCAAGTTCTTCTAGCGAAAAAAATACAGACTGCACCGCGATTAAAATCATTATCACGTATGATATATTTGATTTTATATACGAGGAGTGCACTATTTTCATTTCTCTGCTTAATACTTTAGCTGTAAGATGCGGCGAGCACCGTTTAAAACGACAAGGGCAATTATCAAACCAATCACTAAATCTGGATAACGGCTGCTTGTTACTGTAACTAATAAACCAGCTAAGATTACGCCAACGTTTGCGATAACGTCATTTGCGGAAAAAATCCAGCTCGCTTTCATATGAGCGCCGTCTTCTTTGTTGCCAAATATTAAAAACAGACAAGCAATGTTAGCGATTAGTGCTATTCCACCAAATATCATCATTAAAGATGACATAGGCTCACTACCATAAATAAAGCGTCTTACGACTTCACTCAAAGCACCTAGCGCTAGAATAATTTGAAGTACACCAGATATATGTGCCGCTCTAAGTTTCATGCTGATACTTTTACCTACGGCATAAATAGCTAAACCATACACCGCAGCATCAGCAAACATATCTAATGAGTCGGCAATAAGGCCAGCAGACTGCGCAATAATCCCGGCAATTATCTCTACAAAAAACATGACTCCGTTAATAGCCAACAACCATTTTAGTGTTGATGCTTCTTTCATCTCATTTTTTTGGGCTAGATCTTTTGCTTTTGCAGCTTCTGTGCTGCAACTTTCTTTAGTTGATGCTAACTCTGCACCGAGTTTAAGTTGTTGTAACTTTTTTGTTATTTCATCTAAATTTTCATCATGAAAAACTTTCACTAAGCGATTAGGAATATCAAATTGCAAGCCAACAGAAGGTTCCACACCATCTAGTGCTAACCTGATCAACCTTTCTTCTGAAGGACAGTCCATTTGAGGCACTTTATATGTACTGACAAACCCGCCACTATAGTTATCTAATTGCGCATCAATTTTTACATCTTCATTGGTAGAAGATGATTGACACTGACCACTACATTTTTCTGACATATTTAACATTCCGTAATAATATTAAAATAAGTATAAAATCTATAGTGGCTATAGAGTCAAATATAAAAATTATTTAATGTAAAAGCGTGGAAACTGAATTGAAAAGCTAGTTTAAGAAAATAGTTTCTGCTAGTATTTTAAATACTATATTTAACTGGTGATAACTTTGAACCTTAATGTTGTACTAAAAATGCTCTTAGTCTTTTCGATTGTTTTACAATCGTTAACTGCTGTTGCATCTTCAACATCTGAGAATCACCAAATAGATATAGAGCACCTTCAAACTCAACATGATCATGCAGATGATCGAAATGCCTTAAATGATAATACAGATGATGAACAGCACGATGTAAAGGATTGTCATCACTGTGGTCATTGCAGTGGCAGCCACTTATCTTGGATTTTAGTCAGTAATTCCAATGTCGATGGTAAGCTAAATATTATCAATAAAACGCCTTATCAAATTGATCAAACAAGTACCTTTCTTGAAGCTATACTTCGTCCGCCTATTTCTTAATTAGATTAATTTTTAATGACCTATTTATCCTTTAATAATGGATAAAGGGTTCGTGTTTATTAATTTTAAAATTAAGATTTTTTATGTATATATATTTAAAAAATACAGGTTTAGTCCTGTCTTTATGCATGGTTGTGAGTTTTTCAGCTGCCAGTTATGGCAAAGAGAAAAATATTTCATGGCTTGATAGTCAAATAAATAAAGATCCCGAAGTTATAGCAGCGAAAGAGTTACTCAATGCAAGTAGTCATAGAGCCAATGGTTTAACTCAAGCCGTTTATAACCCAGAGCTAGAAGCTAGTTATGAAAAAGAAGGTGATTTTGATAATTACTCCATTGGTATCAGCCAAACAATTGATTTCTGGGATAAGCAATCAGCAAATAAAAGCATTGGTGAAATTGATGTCTATGTAAACCAGCAACAATTGTTATCTTTACTCGATTCTAAAAAGGCTAACGCTTTAACTGCATTAGTTAATTGGCAAGCAGCAAAAGAAGCTGCTCAGTTACTTTCAGAAAGAGAAGAGCAATTGCAAACGCTCGTTGGCATTGTTGAAGATAAGCGAAAAGCCGGACTTTTAGAGCCACTTGACGCTGAATTGGTCTATTTAAACTTGTCCCAAATTTTCAGTGAAATATCTGAGTCGCAAATAGCATTGAAAAATGCAGAGGTAAAGGTTCAGGAGTTATTGCCTGATTGGACGCCTAATACTACAAATTTGTTTTCATTTACTTTTGGGGCAACAAGCTATTCATTTAACTCCCAGTGGGTTGAGGATCATCCAAAAGTTAAACTCGCTAGAGCGCAATGGAAGGGACAACAATCTAAGGCTCAGCTAACCACTATGGAATCTAAAGCTAATCCAACCATTGGCGTTAGCGCAGGGAAAAGTGGAGATGAAGACTTGGTTGGTGTGACTTTATCAATTCCTTTAAACATCAGAAATAACTATTCAGATACGGTTAAAGCCGCTTATTCAGAAGCCATTGCAGCAGAAGCTAACTTTCGATCGGTATATCGAAAGCAGTCTTTTGAAGCAAAAGCTAAATATGAATCGCTTAATATCAGTAAAAAATACTATGAGCAATGGCGAAAACTCACACAAGGCAGATTAGATAGCAGTGCAAATTTATTAAATAAGCGCTGGGAAGCTGGTGACATTAATACGTCTGACTACCTACTTGCATTAAATCAACGCGCGGAAGGGCTTCATGCAGGAATACGTTTGGAAAATCAATTCAAGCTTGCAGAAATATCCTTCGTTTTAAGTATGGGTCAGTTATCAAAATTTGAGATTTGAACGCTTTATTTTTTCAGTAGCGAAAAACGAAATCTTAAATTTATCAAAATATAGGTTAAAAAAATGAATACAATATTTAGTAAAAAATTATTAGCCGTAGTAATTAGCAGCCTGTTAGTTGGGTTTACTACAAATCATGACGCTTTTGCACAGTCGTCAGATGGTACTGGCTCTGTCACAAAAGTTTCGAAGCAAGATGTAAAAGAACATAAAGATGATCATGGCGAACATGGTCACGATAAAGGACATAAAGAAGAAAAAGATGACCATGACGAGCATGATCACGAAAAGGAAAATAGGGAAGAAAAAGATGACCATGACGAACATGATCACGAAAAAGTAAATAAGGAAGGAAAAGATGAAGAGCATGAAGAAGGTATCACTATTGATCCAAAGAAGATGTCGCTTGCTAACATTAAAGTGGAAAGTGTTAAGCCTGAATATCAATTTAGCACCGTATATGCACCAGGCGAAATAAAAGCTAATGGCTATAAAAGTTATGTGGTATCGCCACGTACAGAGTCAGTCATTATTAGTCGCCATGCAGCGCTTGGAGAGCATGTAGAAATAGGTCAGAAGTTAGTTACATTATTTAGTGAAGCAATGGCACAAGCACAGGCTGACTATTTAATCGCTTCAACCGAATGGCAACGTGTGAAAAAGCTGGGTAACAAGACGGTGAGTGAAAGTAGATTATTACAAGCAGAGACTACATACAATGCGAGTTACGGGAAGCTTATTGCTTTAGGGTTAACTGAAAAAGCAATAGATGGCATTTCTAACAAAGACATAAAAGCGTTTGGGCAATATACATTAATTGCTCAGCGTGAAGGGGTTGTACTTCAAGACGATTTTATCCAAGGGCAACGTGTTGATGCTGGTGATTCAGTAATGTTGTTAGCAGATGAAAAACAACTATGGGTTGAAGCAAAAGTTTCTCCAAATAAAAAGCTGAATTTATCAATTGATTCTCCTGCGGTACTTAAATTAGAAGGCCAGAGTTACAATGCCAAAGTTATCCAAGAAGCCCATACAATTGACCCTATTACTCGTACTCGAATTATTAGGTTAGGAGTAGATAATTCGGATGATAATCTTCATTCAGGCATGTTTGTAAAAGTTTACTTTCAGTTTGCCACAAAGCAGAAAGTGATGGCTGTGCCAGAAGAAGCATTGATCCGCAGCGCAGATGGTGATTGGACAGTATTTGTCGAAGACCACCCTGGAGAATTTAAAGCTGTAGAAATAGAACTAGGCCGAGCCTTAGGTGGTTTTAGAGAAATCATTGGCCTTGATAGTGGAACGCGAATTGTAACTAAAGGCGCATTTTTTGTTGCGTCTGAAATCGCTAAAGGCGGATTTGATCCGCACAACCACTAGGGAGCAAGACTATGTTTAATAAAATAATAGATTGGTCTGTTAATAATAGACTCCTGATTTTGATTGCGCTGTTTGCCACTATGGTTGGTGCAGTTATGGTGATTCCAAAATTAAATTTGGATGCCTTTCCTGATGTTACTAATGTTCAAGTTGCTGTAAATACTGAAGCGCCAGGACTGGCTGCTGAAGAAGTTGAACAACTCATTACGTACCCCATTGAAGCGGTAATGTATGCCCTACCTGATGTAGAACAAGTGCGCTCAATTTCTAAAACAGGCTTGTCTGGCGTTACGGTTGTTTTCAAAGAAGGCACCGACATTTACTTTGCAAGACAACTCGTATTTGAGCGTCTTCAAGCCGCAAAAGAACTGATACCAGAAGGTGTTGGGACACCCGAAATGGGACCAAACACCTCTGGGCTGGGCCAAGTATTTCAGTATCTTCTTATTTCAGATAAAGGTGCAGGTTATGATGCTATGGCGCTTCGAAGCCTTAACGATTGGATTGTTAAGTTACTCGTTATGCCTGTCGATGGAGTCACTGATGTATTATCTTTTGGTGGTAATGTTAGGCAATACCAAGTCAATGTCGATCCATCTAAGCTCTTAGCATATGAACTAACGCAAGAAGACGTTGTTGGTGCCCTAGATAACAACAATGCGAATGTTGGCGGATGGTACATGAACCGTGGGCAAGAGCAGCTTGTGATTAGAGGCACAGGCTGGTTTGAGAGTGGTGAGGCTGGCATCAGTAATATCAAACAAGTTCCCGTTAAAACAGTCGATGGTACGGTTGTTACGGTTTCAGATATTGCTAAAGTTGAAATGGGCAGTGAAATTCGTCAAGGTGCTGTCACCATGACGCGCAAAACCGAAGACGGTAAAGTCGAAAATTTAGGCGAAGTTGTCTCTGGCATTGTCTTAAAACGCATGGGTTCAAATACTAAAGCCACCATTGATGGTATCAATGCAAGAATTCCATTAATTAGTCAAGCATTGCCAAAAGGTGTTCGCTTTGAGCCTTTTTATGATCAGGCTGATTTGATTGAAAAAGCGGTAAATACAGTGGTTGATGCACTATTACTAGCATTTATTTTCATCTGTATTGTATTAGCACTATTTTTAATGAATTTACGTGCAACCTTCTTGGTATTAATATCTATTCCAATTTCAATTGGTATCGCGTTAATGATCATGGCTTGGTGGGGCATTTCTGCAAACCTTATGTCACTGGGTGGCATAGCGGTCGCTATTGGTATGCTTGTAGATGGCTCAGTGGTTATGGTTGAAAATATGTTTAAACATTTAAATAGACCTGACGCGACACATTCGAAATCGGTAAAGGAACGTGTTCCAACTTCTGACGCAGATCCGCACGATGTAGAACACGATGAGCACGGCATTAAATTACGTCTGCAAAATGCAGGTAAAGAAGTGGCTCGTCCCGTCTTTTTTGCTGCCTCGATTATTTTAGTCGTATTTGCGCCATTGTTCAGCTTTGAAGGGGTTGAAGCAAAGTTATTCCAACCTATGGCAATAAGCATCATCTTAGCCGTTGTATCTGCGATTGTGGTTGCGTTGTTTATCGTACCTGCACTGGCAACTTATTTATTTAAGTCAGGTGTAAAAGAGAGGGAAAGCTTTGTTCTTAGGCCATTAGACAAACTCTACAGAAAAGGGCTTACATTCGCACTAAAACGCACCAAGTTAGTCATTTCAGCCGCACTTATATTAGTTTTCTCTGCCTTTGCATTAGTTCCATTAATTGGTACTGAATTTGTACCTGAGTTAGAAGAAGGGACGATAAACTTAAGAGCAACGCTGGCACCTTCTTCCAGTTTAGATACCGCGCTCACTGTGGCACCAATTCTAGAAGAAAAACTAATGGCTTTTCCTGAAGTAACCTATGCATTAAGCCGAATTGGTCGAGCCGAAATAGGTGGAGATCCAGAGCCTGTGAATAACATAGAAATTTACATAGGGTTGAAGCCTGTTTCTGAGTGGACCAGTGCATCTAATCGATATGAACTTCAAGGGAAAATGGAGAGATCTTTAGAGGAGTTTCCTGGCTTACTACTAAACTTTTCTCAACCTATTGCGACTCGTGTTGATGAGTTACTATCTGGCGTAAAAGCTCAGTTGGCGATAAAGTTATTTGGCCCTGAGTTAGACGTTTTAGCAGCTAAAGGACAAGAGATCGAAGCGGCTATAAAGAGTGTTGATGGTGCAAGAGATGTTGCTCTTGAGCAAATTGCAGGTGAAGCGCAACTTGTCGTAAAACCTAATAGGCAAGAGCTATCGCGCTTTGGACTTTCAGTTGTTGATATAATGGAAGTTGTGCGAGATGGTATTGGAGGGGTTGAAGCTGGACAAATCATCAAAGGCAATGAACGTTATGATATTTACGTGCGTATTGAAGAAGAGTACCGACAAAATAAGGAAGCTATTTCAGATATTCGAATTCAGTCACCAACAGGCGCCTGGGTACGCTTAGGTGATGTTGCAACTGTTTCATTTGAATCAGGTCCTCCTCAAGTAAGGCGCGATGATGTTCAAAGGCGTGTCGTTATTCAAGCAAACGTTCAGAATAGAGATATGGGTAGTGTAGTAGCCGACATCAGAAAAGTTATTGCTGAGAAAGTTGACCTACCTTCAGGCTACTCGGTAGCAATAGGTGGACAATTCGAAAGCCAACAGCGTGCTCAAAAAAGACTAGCTATCGTTGTACCTTTATCTTTAGCGCTAATTGCATTGTTACTTTACTTTGCTTTTAGCTCTGTTGGTCAAGCTATGCTGATTTTAGTTAATGTGCCACTTGCCGTTATTGGTGGCGTATTTTCTTTGTACATATCAGGACAATATCTATCCGTACCAAGCTCCGTTGGCTTTATTACCTTATTTGGTGTAGCGGTATTGAATGGGGTCGTTATGGTAGAAAGTATCAACCAACGTATTAAAGACGGACTTGACGCATCTAAAGCCGTTTTTGAAGGTGCTACTTCAAGATTAAGACCTGTACTAATGACTGCTATAACATCTGCATTAGGCTTAATCCCAATGCTAATGTCGAATGGTGTAGGTGCAGAAATACAACGTCCACTTGCCAGTGTTATTGTAGGTGGCTTGGTAACGGCCACGCTGTTAACACTGTTCGTATTACCTGTTTTATATAGCTGGTTTTCAAGGAAAAAAATAGAAGAGCTATCCAGATAAAATAACTGAGACCTCTAACCCCACGCTAAAGTCACGTTTAGCGTGGGATTAGTCGTGTGCATATGCGCTAGAACAAAGATTATATTTAACAATATAACTAATAGTCATGACTGCTTTGTCGCAACATTTGTCCTTAGACAGGCCAAAGCTAACTTCCGCTTTCGTATCTAAGCAGCCCAATCTGAGGTTTTTTATTTCACTAAAAAATGATTGGTTTGGTGTATAAGTGATCATATGAGGGATTTATTTCAAAGATTAAGGACGATCTTAAAACGTAACTAATTAAGATAAATTTTCTTATCTGGTGTCGTATGTATCATTCTTTGTGGCGATCCACATGTTGTAAGCACAATACCTTTGTTCTGAGCTTGTTTTTTAACAAAATAGAGCCTTTAAGAGCGTCCCCCCATAATTTATCGAAACCCTCCAAAGGGTTATTGCTGTTACTTAAACTTGCTCGTTTAATCATTTTATATTCACTAATTATGTATGTTACTTAATACCAACATAGTATTAATTTACTGCTTTTGACTATAATAAATACTACAAACAATAAATTTATCCATATAAAAAATTTAAAAGAAGAGCCATGATTGATTTAAAGGAAAATGAAATTGAAATAATGATTTGCCCGGCCAATGAATCAAAAACTGGAAGTGCTGAAGTGGGTTTAAAAATCAAACACATACCAACGAATATCAGAGTCGAGTCATTAACTGAAAAAACACAACATAGAAACAAAATCATTACTATTGATAAACTAGAAAGAGAAATATGCAAACAAGTAAATAATACATTAGAAAAAAATCAAAATTTGCATGATGAGCTTCTTAATGTATTTAAAATAGAGGCAAAGGCTATCAGCTGGTTAACTAACCCAAAAAACCTTTGGAAAGTTCAACCCCTTTATCTTTAATCGCTAAAGTCGATGGTAAAAAGAAAGTTCTAGATATACTTTATATATTTAAAACTGGGGATTTTAATAAGCGGGTTCATAATGATTAAAATTAAAGTAAACACAACAAACACACCTCACTATATTTTAAGCTCAGATATTAAATCAGCAATAGATAATGAATTTTCTGCTGAAAATGCAATAAAAATTGGCAAGAAATATTCTAACCTTATTTATGGTTCATCTGCCCATGTGATTAGTCAAAATCCAAAGAAAATCGGGCTATATCCACACGACATTGCGGCAATATTTAAAGCCATCAATATAGATGTTGAATTTTCTAATGAAAAGGGTTCAATTTTAAGTATCGACCACACCATATCAGGAATTTTTCAAAGAAATATAGGCAATTAAATCGTATTGATATTTAGGTGTGACATGGTCACATCAACAACACACAAAAAGCTGTATGCCGTTAATATTAACAATCAATCGCTACGAACTATTTAAAGGTGAAATTGTTTAAAATGTGTATTCTTGAGGGGTTAAGCTAATTAGTGAGGTCAGCTATCATATCAGAGCAGACGTTTTATAAGTTAATTACCAATACTAGGCCGACTATAAACTAAACTGAAAAATAGTAAGTTCAAGTATGGGTTAGACAGCAAATAGATTTTATGCTTTAGTGTTGATTAAGGTCATCATTACTTAAATCTCAAATTTATGCCTAATCAAAACTCCAAATTTTCTGTAGAAAAACTTACTTATTCACCTGAGCTAGAATTTTTAAAAACTGAGCATTTTGGAATTTATCAGGAATTGATGAAACAATTTAAATTTGATGATCGGATATGCCAGGAATGGCTGACTAAACCTAAACCTTTTTTACAAGGAAAGTCACCGTTTGAGATGCTAACTATTGATGTTGATGCAGTGAAGGCCATGCTGGTTCGCATGAGGACAGGGGATTTTTCATAAAAGGTAAATGCAAATGAATATCCTCTTTCTATGTACTGCTAATATACAACGCAGCAAAACAGCCGAAGTGTTGTTTCATGCTGCAAATAATAACTATCAGTACTTCCAGCGAGAGCTTGCACTATTGCTACTAGAGCAGTGCGAGCTTGCTTAATCATTTGGCTTTAAGGCTGTCCAAAAAATAAAGTCTATTTCGAACCGCTGTCGCTCTGCAAACATTGCGGTAAACAAAACTGTTTACTCTATATGAATGGTTTAAAACTCTATATTCGAGGCATACCTGATTACTATTAATATTTGACTCTCGAAAAAACCAAACAAGATCAAAGTATCACTATTAATTCATTGAATATGTTTTTGTCGGCTGATAACTTACTAAAATAATTAAATAAAGTTAGCGATGAAACCGAAGTTAATTATGGGTCATTTGGTTAAGCGTGAACTACCTATAAAAACTATTATTACGCGTTATTTGCCATCTTTCTTACAGCTCTATTAAAGGAAAAAAGAAATGGATGATTTGATTGATAATGAGTTGTTCCTGCAAATTGAGGAGCACCTAAAGTGTAGTGAACAAAGCTGGCTTCTAGGTGCAGGGATTAGCTTCGATGCTAAATTACCTTTAATGTACCCTTTGACCAATAAGGTTAAAAAAGATGTCGAAAGTAGTCACAAGAAATTATTTGACGAAGTAATCACTCCGCTCTTTCAAGAGTTGCCTAACAACTGCCATATAG
>NZ_JAVRIF010000029.1:0-291 GCF_031846185.1 Thalassotalea castellviae | reverse complement strand
GGGGTCGGTGACAGATAAGACTTATTATCATTTGCATAACTACTTATTGCTAACGGGCCGACCTCTTTGAGGATAACCTATAACTCTACCCAGCGCTTTCTCAATCGCGAGTTTAAATTTTTTATCCCCTAGAGGCATTGAAAACAATGCCGCATTCGTTATTTCCTGGCACACATTAGGCGCCAACTCGCTATTAAATAATGCTTTATATTTTTGACAAACCTTAAATTCATTTTCCCCAAGCGCTATGTAACTTGGATGAGCAACTAACTTTTTTCGCTGTCTTAGGCC
>NZ_JAVRIF010000028.1:0-298 GCF_031846185.1 Thalassotalea castellviae | reverse complement strand
ATTGGTATTTATACTTATATGACTACTTAGAAGTAACGACGCGCGACACGTATTACTAATGTTAGCCAACATATAAATACCGGTATTTATATCAGCTTTCCAGATTGTTAAAGAAATAGTTATTGACGCGCATTCGGCCAAAAACTTGGTTTAAAAAACCAAACTTAAATCATCTCGCAAGATACCTTAAATTTGGTCATTCAATTCTTTGTGAAGAAGTTAACGTTAATTCAACTTAGGCTGGGCGCTTTTGACCGACGTTTAGTTCACTAAACGAGGTTAAAAGCAACGACGCGTG
>NZ_JAVRIF010000027.1:0-343 GCF_031846185.1 Thalassotalea castellviae | reverse complement strand
CTGATAACAAATTAGAAGAAGTAACCCTTTACTAATAAGTAAACGAGGGGCTATAGCTCAGCTGGGAGAGCGCCTGCCTTGCACGCAGGAGGTCAGCAGTTCGATCCTGCTTAGCTCCACCACTTATTTACGACTTAGTATTGTAGCTCGAACAAAGAGCGCACCCCGCCACGTGTTATTAGCGGTGAGGTCGGCCTGTTTTTTTTCAAGTCTGCCCAGACCTACCAATTAGGTAAAGGTGAACTCAAAAAGATATAGGTCTGTAGCTCAGCTGGTTAGAGCGCACCCCTGATAAGGGTGAGGTCGGCAGTTCAAGTCTGCCCAGACCTACCAAATTCTGCGT
>NZ_JAVRIF010000026.1:0-353 GCF_031846185.1 Thalassotalea castellviae | reverse complement strand
AGTATTGACATGGTAGCTTGACCATTTATATTCTGCGGGATGATTGACCATATTCGCCCTTACTGGATTCAATTCGATATAACGCATACAAGCAAGTAGGTAAGCATCTTCATCAACTAAGCTCGCTTTAAAACGTCCTTCAAATAACGTGCCTGTTCGACTAAGTTCTTTATTGATGTATTGCACATAACGTCTACCAATTGACTGCATTACTAATGAGATACCTGTTTCATCATTTGGGGTCATCAGCAAATGAATATGATTTGTCATTAACACGTAAGCATGTAGATCCACATCATATTTTTCGCAGGCTTGTGCCAAGCATTCTAAATAGAATGAGTAATCTAGCTCTG
>NZ_JAVRIF010000025.1:0-354 GCF_031846185.1 Thalassotalea castellviae | reverse complement strand
GGTATTTACATGGTAACTTGACCATTTATATTCTGCGGGATGATTGACCATATTCGCCCTTACTGGGTTCATTTCGATATAACGCATACAAGCAAGTAGGTAAGCATCTTCATCAACTAAGCTCGCTTTAAAACGTCCTTCAAATAACGTGCCTGTTCGACTAAGTTCTTTATTGATGTATTCCACATAACGTTTACCAATTGACTGCATTACTAATGAAATACCTGTTTCATCATTTGGGGTCATCAGCAAATGAATATGATTTGTCATTAACACGTAAGCATGTAGATCCACATCATATTTTTTGCAGGCTTATGCCAAGCATTCTAAATAGAATGAGTAATCTAGCTCTGA
>NZ_JAVRIF010000024.1:0-509 GCF_031846185.1 Thalassotalea castellviae | reverse complement strand
AACTTCGGTTTTCACGAGTGTCTACACAAATTGCCTGATAACAAATTAGAAGAAGTAACCCTTTACTAACAAGTAAACGAGGGGCTATAGCTCAGCTGGGAGAGCGCCTGCCTTGCACGCAGGAGGTCAGCAGTTCGATCCTGCTTAGCTCCACCACTTATTTACGAATGAGTAATGGATAACCCGCAAGTTATTCAGATGATTAACGCCGGGAATTGTTTCTAGAACAAGGCGTTTGAGATAAATGCGCAGGAGCTATCGTCTGATAGTGACAAGCATTTAGCGAAAACAACGCAGTTATAGGAATAATTAACAAGTTAAAGGTCTGTAGCTCAGCTGGTTAGAGCGCACCCCTGATAAGGGTGAGGTCGGCAGTTCAAGTCTGCCCAGACCTACCAAATTCTGCGTTACGCGTCGTTGCTTTTAACCTCGTTTAGTGAACTAAACGTCGGTCAAAAGCGCCTAGCCTAAGTTGAATTAACGTTAACTTCTTCACAAAGAATTGAATA
>NZ_JAVRIF010000023.1:0-579 GCF_031846185.1 Thalassotalea castellviae | reverse complement strand
CTTTAAAACCACTATTGTTTTAACTAAAGATGTGTTATCTCAATAGATAGATTAAGAAATTATGAATAAAAAATTTGTTGCCGTATGGGCTATTGTCGCTGGTATTTGTCTTATAATTCTAGGAATTCAAAATATATATTTTTTTGAAAAGTATCCTCATTTTGATGAATTGATAAAAATAAGTGACAAAATTGACTCTTATAATTGTGATAGCAGAGTGGGCTATAATGATAGTTTTAATTTTACACTTAAAAAAATATCTCAAAATATTGACGTGATCGATGTAGAAATAAAGTGTTCCTCGCTTAATAAAAGATTAAGATTAAGTAATTGGTATATTACTGTTTGGGTAGATAATACCGACGGGCTATACAAAGCATATGCATTAAAAGTTGGTGAAATAAATATGAAGTCTTCTAGATTAGGAGTTGTTAATAAAGAATTTAATTTGCTCTCACTTATTTTAATTGTTTTTGGTTCATTTCTTACTTTAAAGAATTGCCAATATATTCTTAGAAAGAAATCAGTGGGGTCAGAGCGTTTGAAATGAAATGAGCCTTTCACGGTAAAAGGGGTCGG
>NZ_JAVRIF010000022.1:0-740 GCF_031846185.1 Thalassotalea castellviae | reverse complement strand
CGAAGATTAAAAAACAAAGTACACCGTGGTGACTAAACCACAGCAATTGTAAAGTCTGACATTTTCACGTACACAAATAAATGTGTCTTGAATAAGAGTTGATAACAATAAATTGTTATCGGGTTGATAGCGTCTCCGAGGAGGAGCCACTATCACCATTATTGTTTCCCGATAAAAGAAACAACAACAGCTTGGTATTTATAATTATGTAAAAGAACGCGCGACACGCCTCTCACCATATAAATACCGGTATTTATATCAGCTTTCCAGATTGTTAAAGAATTTATCATCCACACGCATTCGGTGGTGACTTGGTTAAAAACCAAACTTAAAGTGTTTATTTAAATAACTTAAGTTTGGTCTTTCTTTTTCTTTTTTGAAGAAGTGGTGGAGCTAAGCAGGATCGAACTGCTGACCTCCTGCGTGCAAGGCAGGCGCTCTCCCAGCTGAGCTATAGCCCCTCTTGGGATACATACTAACCAACTAAAGCTTATTTTGATTTTAATCAAGGCGGTTCGTGGTGAAGTGTAGGCTTTTCTACACGAACTGCGAACCAACGCAGAGTAAAGTCAAAATGGTAGGTCTGGGCAGACTTGAACTGCCGACCTCACCCTTATCAGGGGTGCGCTCTAACCAGCTGAGCTACAGACCTATACTATAGAGTCCGAAGCTAGCATGTTTGGACTTCTTCTAATTTGTTATCAATACAATTTGTGTAGACACTCGTGAAACCCGAAGGC
>NZ_JAVRIF010000021.1:0-1213 GCF_031846185.1 Thalassotalea castellviae | reverse complement strand
TAACAAGAGACTATGGCGTCAATAACTAATTTTTAGCTACTGGCGCTTCCCACATCACACCGTCTCTAAGCATAGAATTCAAGATCACAATCATCTTTCTAATACACGCAATTATCGCTACTTTTTTAGGTTTTCCAGCGGCAACCAAACGCTGATATGTTTCCTTGAAAACTGGATTAGATTGCATCGCTGACATCATGGCCATATACAAAACAGTTCTTACCTGCGGTCGTCCTCCTTGAATTTTTCGTTTACCTTTATAGCGACCACTTTCTCTATTCATCGGAGCTACACCAACAAGTGCACTTGCTTGTTTGCTACTGATATAACCAAGCTCTGGTAAGTTACTGATAATTGAAGCTGCCGCTATTTTCCCAATGCCAGTCATGCTTTGTAATATCATGTTTTTCGCTTGATATTCTGGACATGACTCAATGACTCTCACTATTTTCTCTTCAATTTTATTAATCTGATTTTTAAATAACGTCAGCACAGGTTTTATTGTCATCGCCAATTCCTTTGGCATTATTTGTAACCTGTTTTTCTCCATCGTTTGCATAGTGAGTAACTGATTTCTTCTCGTGACTAAATCGCTCATCAACTGCATCGTATCTGGCTTTAATGTTGATAATGGTGGTTTGATTGCTTCACCGTAATGAGCAATAAGCTCTGCATCAAGCTTATCTGTTTTAGCACGTTGTCCAATTGCTCCTGCAAAGCGTTTTACGTGTATTGGATTAGCGATGGTAAAAGGCAAGTTAGCCTTAGCACATGCCAAGATAAATGGCATTTCAAGACGGCCTGTGGCTTCAATGATAATGCGCTCGGGTTTGTACTTTTTAATTTCCTTAATCGCTTCTCTAATGCCTTTTTCATCGTTTGAAACGGTGAAATAAATCCCCAGTGGACGGATAAATATATCAAGTTGATATTTTCCTGTATCAACACCTACGTTTATGTTTTGCTTTGTTTTTGTATTCATAATAAGCTAACTCTTACTTGCATAATGCGGGTTCGAGACCCAGTAGACTATTCGAGTGTGGTGCTTGGAGTCCTTTGTCGTGTTCTTTCTTGTTATCGGTCTCTCAACTGAGGAGCCATCGCTCAATCGAACTACGACAAGGAAAGCTTAAGTTGCTGCTTAAGCCTGGGTCTCACTTTACCTAAAGATGTTTAAAAAGAATAAAAAAGATGGGTGTATTATCCATACAAG
>NZ_JAVRIF010000020.1:0-1276 GCF_031846185.1 Thalassotalea castellviae | reverse complement strand
AACTGTAGTGGTATAACGATTTTGGCCACCTAATTAGAGGATGTTATGATCAATTCATAGCAGTATTAGGCGAATAAAATGGCGAAGAAATCCCGTAAAAATTTCAGCCCTGAATTTAGATTAGAAACAGCGCAATTAGTGCTTGATCATGATTACACTCATGAAGAAGCTGCTAAGGCAATGAATGTTGGTTACTCAACCATTGGCAAATGGGTAAAACAGTTAAGAGAAGAGCGCCAAGGACAAGCACCCAAAGCAGCCCCAATGACGCCAGAGCAAATTGAAATTCGTGAACTTAAAAAGAAAATTGAACGGATTGAGTTAGAAAAGGAAATTTTGAAAAAGGCTACGGCTCTGTTGATGTCGGACTCACTGAACAATTCGAATTAATCGAAAAACTCAATCAGAGCCATAAAGTAAAATACTCAATCAAACTGTTGTGTGAAGTGTTTGGTGTTCACCGCAGTAGCTATAAATACTGGTCGTTACGTGATAATTCGCTTTCAACCGAAGAGCTAACACTAAGAGCTGAAGTTAAAGCCGCTCATGTGTTAAGTGGTGGCTCTGCTGGTGCGAGAACTGTTGCTGACATTGTGACGCAGAATGGTATAGGCCTTAGCCGTTACCGTGCAGCAAGGCTTATGAAAGATCTTGGCTTGGTGAGCTGCCAATTACCGCAACATGCTTACAAGAAAGCATCGAAAGAGCATGTGGCAATACCGAACCTGCTTGAACGGCAATTTGCGGTAACAGCACCCAATCAAGTTTGGTGTGGTGATGTGACGTATGTTTGGACGGGTAATCGTTGGGCTTATTTAGCCGTTGTTATTGATTTATTTGCCCGCAAGCCTATCGGCTGGGCGATGTCTCACTCACCCGATAGTGAACTAACAGTTAAAGCTTTGACGATGGCGTATGAATTACGTGAACGCCCTGAAAATGTAATTTTTCATAGCGACCAAGGTAGCCATTATACCAGCCGTAAATTCAGGCAAAGCATTTGGCGTTACCGAATAACACAAAGCATGAGCCGCCGAGGTAATTGTTGGGATAATGCGCCAATGGAGCGATTTTTTAGAAGCTTAAAAACGGAATGGATACCAACGGTGGGTTATCGAAATTTTAACGAAGCTAAAATAGAGATCACGAAATATATCATTGGCTATTACAGCCAAGTCAGGCCGCATCAATATAATGGCGGTTTGACACCAAACGAGTCAGAGAAAAGGTACTGGCTTAACTATAAAACCGTGGCCAATTTAACTTGACCACTACA